>NZ_CANLZC010000114.1 GCF_947495455.1 uncultured Shewanella sp.
TAACCAGCTCATGGATTAAAGCCAGCCTAGGCGGTAATAAGGGCATTATTGCGGAGTTTGTGAGGCTGATTAAGGACGCTGAACTACAGCAAGCTTTTTAAGGAGGGGTTATGGATTTCAAGATTTATAATGGTGAATTTGATGACGTAGATCCTTATCAATTAGGCGTGGAAAGTTATCGACCTGATGTACCTTGCGATGAAGTTTATACTTATTGCCCTACAGAAATATTTAGCGATGGCAATGATGAGTCTAAAGCTAAATTTTTAAATAACTTTTGGGAGCAATTTGATAAAGGTTGGTTTTCAGTACAAAAAAAAGCTCGTAAAGAAAAAATAAAACAAAGGCTAACTGAGTTCAGGGCTGCTTTACCGTCCGTTGGTGACGAGGTTTATGTTGAATATGACACAACTAAAGGAACATATTATTTATGCAAAGTTTTATTTATTCCTGACCATAAGAAGTGTGTTGTTGTTCAATATCTAGACTCTAGTGAGAGATTAGCTATTGTTGGTGAATTTGAACTTTTTGCTACGTTCTACACAAAAGCAGAATATGAGAGAAGGCGAGAATAAACGAGATAGGGCGGGATCATTTATCAAATGATCCCCAAAACACTGAAACGGTTAACATGATCCCAACATAAAGAGCTAGGTTCTTCTGAGAAGAAAGGACTCCACGGGTGCCACACTCGCCAATTTTGCCACGTTTCACTATGAAAAATTGCCCCCCTTCTTCTTTCTCAAAAAACACACGTTGAGAAAGGGGGTCATTGAATAGTAAGAAATTTATAGCAAAAAAGAGAAGGGGGAAAAGCTGAAAAGAAGGGGGATTGTTACACCAGACACTGATACCCTTCCCCCTTTCTAGGGCATTCAAAGGTACTTGGAATAAGTTAGGCACCCACGATGCCAATACCCGCCATTTTCACCCCATTTCACTGTAAAAAAAGCCCGCCGTTCTTCTTTCTCGATAATCAGGATTTAAGAACGGCACTCATTGAATTTAAAAAGAATAAACGGCAAAAAAAGAACGGCAAAATCTAAAAAAGAACGGCGTTTTAGTAGTCTTGGTTCAATCACTCCCGCCGTTCTTGGGCATTCAAAGGTACTTCCAGAAAGTTAGGCACCAACGGTGCTAATACCCGCCAGTTTTACGACAATTAGCCCTCAAAATACTGGTTCTTTCTTCTTTGTCGCAAAAGAAAGAAGTAGCCTAAGATAGCCTGATAACTCAGTCTATTGCATGAAAAACCAAGAAAGAAGTAACCCCCAAAAGAAAGAACTTTTAACTTTTGCGTCCATGGACGCATTGTTAAAAAAGTTCTTTCTCAAAAGCCAACCTGAAAACGTAAAAGTAACCACAAAAAGCGAAAAGTTACCCCAAAAAAACGCGAAAAAGTGTGTAAAAGTAGCCTCAAAAAGTGAAAGTTTTGAGGTCAAAAGCCAAAAGTTAGACCGTAAATCTCTTCACCTTTAGAAAGATAGTGAAGCCTGAAAGCCTCATGTACAAAGGGATAGGGAGGGGGTAGGTCAAATCTCTACAGCTCTACTAATCCAGCACCGTATGGGTAAGACAATTTTTATTTGCGATTAATAAGAACTTTTTTCGTCCCAAAAGTATTAGATGCAAAAGACCAGGAGCGAACCCCTTTAAAAAACTGGCGCTTTTCAAAACAAAAAGGTACTTGTTGAAGCAAGGTAGTGAATGGGGGCTTGGAGGCGTTCGAACGCCCTAACTTTTGCGAAATAAAAAACCTATTTCCATTTCCGCTTTTGCGCATTATTCAGTAATAAAATTGCGCACTGCGCAGTAATTTTTTTGCGCACTGCGCAGCTCTCTAAGCCGCATGTAGACTCAACTTTTAATTTTTATTGTGCAAGAAAATTGCGCATATTTTCGATTTAAAATAGTGCGCATTTTCGAAACGGAACTACACGCAATTTAATTGTGCACAAGCGGAAGTGAAGGCGTAAAAAAAGGGCTGGGAACCTGAGCATTTCAACAATAAACCACGGCTACAAGACTCGCGGTCTAAAACAGTTTTTCCACCCCACTAGGCGTCGGCAGCAGGTCTTTTACCACTAGGGTGGAAAAGTTCAGGCTACATGCTGCTTTCAAGGAATTTGAAACCACAATATCAGGGCTTCTACTGCCGAAATTAGCCTATTTATCTTTGCAGTCAGCTTGGGATAAAACAAAGACTTTATATGACGCATTACGTGAAAAATAAGCTTCATTACTGCATTCTTGATAGCCTTGTTCTTGAATTTTCTCTCGTGTCATCGAATCTAAAACCAAGCCTATGACACCACCAATAATAGAAAATAACAGTAAGAAAGTGCCTATAGGTAGAGGTATGTTTTTCTTAGTTATCAATTTATAAAACAAGCAGATAAATAAAAACAACAAACAACCAAACATAATCCAATAAGATATATTATTCAATAATCCAGCTACCTGTAATCGAGTTGCTACACCAACTTGATTATATAATTGAATCGAATTGATCCCTCCTTCAATAGATAAATAAAAAAAGATGGAAACAATTAACAAACTAGCACTGAGTTTTAAAGGAGAAATACGATTAGATTTCATTAATCAAGCCTTCAATCTTATTCAACATATCATCGGTGTATTTATATTGATTATCTAACTCTGAAATTTTGTATCCAATGATAAAACATGCCACAGCAAAGAATGCAACTTGGCCAACTACAGGTACCATGAAACCAACTGTAGACAAAGCATAAGTCCCTCCAACAACAAAACTTTGAGCTATGACGCCCGTTGCAACTCCTTTAGCTACATCAGCAGAAAAGCGTTTAACGACTTCCCTTAATGTAACCTCATCATTCATCATATAATCGGCAGCATTCACTGCACCACTAAATGCTATTTCAACGATAATATTGGCTTTGAAAAAGTGAGCATTGCCATAAAATGTATTCAATCCCAGTCCCATTTTAAGCATTTGCGGGGTACTTCTTTGCCAGCGTGTCCCTAAATCTAAATATTTAGGCTTATAATTTTCGATGACAATATGATCAACCCCATTAATCACTACAGCTCTGGCCGATGCTCCAAAAGAATTAAGCGTCTTACCCAATGAATAAGCTGAATTTAACCCCATCGCTAACCCTGTGTAATTTTTACCTTCTGACATATTGTCATAAGCACTATTTTTCTGAAGATTTTCTAGGTATTCCTCAGCTTCTTCCAACGTTAGCAAAGCCAGTGAAACCGTATCCTGTTTAGAAAAATCCCATTGAATGTCATAACGCTCTCGCTTTGTAAAATCTTCCGCAGGCCAATGCATATTATTAGGGTTCATTTTTACCCCAGTTGAAACCTGAGTTGTCTCTGGAACAATTGATCTTCTCTCTTGCGCTTCCCTTAATTGAATGTACTTGTCTTGTTCACGTACACGATAATCTCTTATCGCTTTTTCCTTTGCTTCTCTGGCTGGCCTTTCTGCCTCACGTATTTGTCTTTCTCTCTCCAAATACTCCACATGTTCCACTATTCGCTGTTTTTGCTGCCTAAGAACCTTCTCTTTCGGAGTTAATCGACATGGTGGACGAGGCTCAGGCTTAGCCCTTTGCTTTGTATTACAAAAATAACAGTTACAACCCATTACAGTCCCTTGTTTAAATGCGAAAAAAAAAGAAAACAGAAATACACATAACTAATTGCTAATTCAAGTTTTATTGATAGAAATCTAGGGCTATATCCCATAATACAAATAAAAAAGGTACTTTGACGGTACTTGAAATCCTACGGGTTTGTATACCCGCAGAACCTCTCTCGCTGTGAAAATTTTTCATTTTTAGGACTTCCGGTTCCGCTTTTTTGCTTTTTCCTTGGTTTTACTGGGATTGAAGCAGTTTTAAGGCCAAAAAAAAGCGGAAATCCCCCCCTAAAAATCACCAATATTCATCAAAGTGACTTCCGCTTTTGCGAAAAAATCAAAACCTACCCACTAAAACGGCGATTTAAGCCACTTTCTCACCGACCACGCAAAAAACCACATCAATCAATAAACACCTCTTAGAAGCTTTTAGAGCGCTTTGGAGCGTAGCGGAAGCTGGGAGCGGAGCGAAACGCAAGGGGTAAGCTCTCCATCCCCGCGCAGCCCGTAGGGCGTAGCTCTTGTCGAGACAACGTTCAATCAATGCAATGCCAGTGCGTCACCTATGCAATTATGCAACAGCGAGGCGATCCCCTTCCTGCTAGACCGCTTTTATAGCTCCTAGCAATACCTCAGCCCGTCAGACAGCCGTAGGCAAAGTCATCTTGCAGTGTCCGAAGGTTTCTTTTGATTTTGTTTTTAGCTTTGATTTTTTAGTTAAGTTATTAATTTATTTATATTTATTATATTTATATTTATATTTATAATTTAGTGGTCATAGGTGGTCATAGCATGGTCATAGTGCGGTCATAGTAGCGGTCATAGTAATATATCATTAAAAATACATAATAATCAGTAGCTTAGTGTAGGTGGTCATAGTGGTCATAGCAAAAGAGACCTTCTCATAAAAAAAAATAATCAAAAAAAAGAAGGTAATTTCAGGTAAAAAAAATATATATAGCAATTTTAAAAAAAAACCTATGACCAGTATGACCACCCTGACCAGCCCAGTTGTGGCGCGGGTTTGCGTGGTCATACTATATTTTCTTGGTCATAGTAATACTGTGACCACCCATGACCAAAACTTATTTATGGTCAAAAAAAAACCTACTTTTAAGAAAGTAGGCTTCATTTTTTTAACGCTATTTGTAGTGTTTTTTTTGGATTACCATTTTAAATCGGCATTAATGTATTCTGAAAATGAATCTCTGATTTTGTCGATGTCTGGAAACTCTTTACATCTTTGTCTGCCACCACCTTGAGTTCTTGGTCTTGAATCCACAGCTCCCAACCTAATTAACAGCTTGCCTATCTTGATTTTTACATCCCCCCAGACTTTCAGATCATGAGCTTTTAACCATTCTTCGGCGTGTTGCTCTATGTCGGCATTAGGTAAACGCTTAGGCCAAGGCACGTTTATAGAAAATCCGCCTTCAAGTAAAATTGTGTACAGCCATTTATCTAAAGGCTCTAAGTTATCAATTTTTTGCTGAGTCAAAGCGTCAGTCTTAGGTACGTTTCTTGGCTCAAACTCGCTTATATCAAGGTTTTTGAGGTAGTGATAAAGCTTGCTTGGAAAGTCAGGGTCTTTGATGGCATTATGCAGAGCATTAAAATACTCTCTGTTTTGTTTCTTTTCCTCTGATACTTCCAAATATAAATATCGGCGCTCGTCGCGCTCAATCTTGATTACGTTTTCGTGGTTTGTAGCCATGATGATACGAGCAAAGCAGGGGACGCTTATACGGTCTTGGCCTTTGCGCTCGATGGTGTTTAGCCGCTCTGTAATCATTGTTTTCAAGCGGTCTGTAGAGCCTTTAGAGCCTGCGAAAAACTCATCCGCAAAGACTAGAAGCTTGTTTTCTAGTTGAGCATTGAATTTGCCTATAACTTGTTCGGGACTTTGTGCATGAAGATAATGAGAGCCAATGATTTTACCGATGGGGTCAACGAACGTCCCTTTACCAGTACCTTGTCCCGCTTTTAGGACAATGGCTACCTCTGGCTTTTCTTCTGGTTTCTGGATTAGGTGAGCTAACCATTGAATGACGTATTCATACGAGTTTTTATCACCGTTACAGATGATTTTATAAACGTGTCTTAGATAGATTTCGACGTCTGACTTTTCGCATTCCATCGGCTCGCAGCCGCGCCCCATGTACGTGTTGAGCTTGCCACGGTGAAACTTGGTTTCAATTGGGTGAAATGTTAGGCCATATTTAGAGGAATGGCTTTCAGGGCTTTCAAGCCAATATTTAGCAGGGTTTACAAGTTTTGTGGCTCGGTCTCCATTCTCTTTTGTTATTTGAATTTCAAGTTTTTCTGAGTCTCTATGAGCGTCGATAAATTCTTTTTGGTTGAAGAACTCAAGATAGTTATGTCCGAAAGCGTCAGTGTTGTGTCTGAGTACGTAGTTCTTACCGCCGTGGACTAGCGTTGTGTAGACTTTATTGAAGTCGTTTATTACTTGGGATTCGCTATTGATGGGGATTATGTTGTTTTTATCTGCGTTTTGCTGTTCTATAGAGGGATCTATAGATAGATTTGTATTGTTATCTTCCATGCATTGTCTCACTTGGTCATGTGAAAGTCGGCTAAAAAGCTTGCGGAAGGCTCGCCGACCAAAGAGAGCTTTTCGCTTGGGTTTATAAAGTCCAAGCTATCCGCTTTAATATTATCGTTTACCTTGTTAATACTTTTCAAGGCTATACCGCAATTTTTCATTACTTAAGCCAACCTTTTTGCTGGTGCAGGTCTTATGCCTTTGAACTCGCCGATTTCATGGCATTGGCGAATTAAATCTGATGATATTTGAGTCCAGTTAACTTTATCGTGACAGCGTTTGTCTTGCGTTGGGTATGCTTGTTGCCACCAGTGAAGATCAGCTAATGAGAACAGCCAAGGAACCTTTATTTGTCCTAATTTGAGGGCTATTACTTGGTTCGTCGCTCTCGCGTAAAAGTAGTATTTTGTCTTGTTAAAGCCCATAGCTTGAAAACTAGGCTTTAACGCGCTTGCTACAGATAGATCTGTAGCGCCATGCGTTGATTCTTTCATTTTTATATTCCATTTTTGGGTTTGAAACCATCTAGCGGGATGGGTTCTTAACACGCTCTTTGCGAGTATGTTTTTTATTCAGATTGGACGATAACATACTTTTTTTTTCGCTTAAAGAAAAAGAGGAAGTTAACAACAAGAATAAAAAATAGGTAAAAAAAACCCGCTATTGAAGCGGGTATTTCCGAAAGCGATTCGATAGTAATGGATGGAATGACCACTACTAATCTCTGCCATATCTGGCGCGGCCGCTATTCCGCTGCTCTCTGTGTGTTTCTCGTAGGCGGGGGGCCTCGTTGAAACTAGATTTTTGCATGACGCTAAAATCTATAATTTTTTTTAGTGAAAATTACATAAATGAAATATTCACTCAGACAGAATGTACACAAGTTTTAGTTGTTTTTACAGAGAAAAAGGTCAGTTGAGTGACACCTTTTTCTCTTTCGTTATACTTTTTGTATATTATCTTTTTGTTTTTTCTCAAGTAAAAAAAGGTTAACTTTTTTGGTGTAGCAATGGGTCTCATTAGGCTTTGATGGGTCTCAATGTGTCTCATTTTCCGTTAAGCTCCCCGATTTTTTGGGGCGTAGCTCAAATGCAAAGTTTGATAACTCCTCACAATGAGATGACAGCTCTTTGATGTTTCGTTCAAATATATTGATGCAGTGCAATGATTCCTCTGAGTTGATATCGTAACCCGCCTCAAAGTGTTCCTTCACTATTCGAGTGAATGTCAGCGCTTCATCTACTTTGCTTGAATGCTCATATATTTTGCTTTCAAGGTCGAAAATGGTTGGTTGCGCGTTTTTGTTGGATTCTTGCTCTGTAGGTCGGTTATCATTCATTTATGTCATGTCCTTATTTTGATAGGTCAGTGAGGCTTGATTAGCTGGTGATTCGGGGGGCAACCCGTCCACCAGCGACCATTCAAGTAGATCATCTTCCGCTTTAAATATCAACACCTATTCGTGTCCTTTTTTTGCAATGTGCTTTGCTAAACAAGCTTGTTTCCTTTCTTAATTGTATATATATCCTTTATATTCATACGGATATGATTTTTAGTTGTAGGTTAAGTGTCTAAATATTGATTTCAAATGAGACCTTTTTTTACGAGTGCTATTACCATTGACTATCTGTTGATTTACCTCCATTTACCTACTTATTATCTATTGGAAACCGTTATTAATTTTTGTTTGTTTTCGGATGTGTTTTTATGTCTTGTGTTTATTTAAAAATGTCGGGCTTGAAACTTTTAATTGAGACCAATCAAGTTGTAACTTGCAACGAAACAAAATGAGACCAATCTAGTTACCTGTGACTTAAAATAAAATGAGACCTATCAAGTTACCACTAAAACATGAGACCTTTAGACCATACTATAATTATAGTATGGCCTAAAAGTCTCATACTTTAGCGGTAACTTGATAGGTCTCATTTTATTTTAAGTCACAGGTAACTAGATTGGTCTCATTTTGTTTCGTTGCAAGTTACAACTTGATTGGTCTCAATTAAAAGTTTCAAGCCCGACATTTTTAAATAAACACAAGACATAAAAACACATCCGAAAACAAACAAAAATTAATAACGGTTTCCAATAGATAATAAGTAGGTAAATGGAGGTAAATCAACAGATAGTCAATGGTAATAGCACTCGTAAAAAAAGGTCTCATTTGAAATCAATATTTAGACACTTAACCTACAACTAAAAATCATATCCGTATGAATATAAAGGATATATATACAATTAAGAAAGGAAACAAGCTTGTTTAGCAAAGCACATTGCAAAAAAAGGACACGAATAGGTGTTGATATTTAAAGCGGAAGATGATCTACTTGAATGGTCGCTGGTGGACGGGTTGCCCCCCGAATCACCAGCTAATCAAGCCTCACTGACCTATCAAAATAAGGACATGACATAAATGAATGATAACCGACCTACAGAGCAAGAATCCAACAAAAACGCGCAACCAACCATTTTCGACCTTGAAAGCAAAATATATGAGCATTCAAGCAAAGTAGATGAAGCGCTGACATTCACTCGAATAGTGAAGGAACACTTTGAGGCGGGTTACGATATCAACTCAGAGGAATCATTGCACTGCATCAATATATTTGAACGAAACATCAAAGAGCTGTCATCTCATTGTGAGGAGTTATCAAACTTTGCATTTGAGCTACGCCCCAAAAAATCGGGGAGCTTAACGGAAAATGAGACACATTGAGACCCATCAAAGCCTAATGAGACCCATTGCTACACCAAAAAAGTTAACCTTTTTTTACTTGAGAAAAAACAAAAAGATAATATACAAAAAGTATAACGAAAGAGAAAAAGGTGTCACTCAACTGACCTTTTTCTCTGTAAAAACAACTAAAACTTGTGTACATTCTGTCTGAGTGAATATTTCATTTATGTAATTTTCACTAAAAAAAATTATAGATTTTAGCGTCATGCAAAAATCTAGTTTCAACGAGGCCCCCCGCCTACGAGAAACACACAGAGAGCAGCGGAATAGCGGCCGCGCCAGATATGGCAGAGATTAGTAGTGGTCATTCCATCCATTACTATCGAATCGCTTTCGGAAATACCCGCTTCAATAGCGGGTTTTTTTTACCTATTTTTTATTCTTGTTGTTAACTTCCTCTTTTTCTTTAAGCGAAAAAAAAAGTATGTTATCGTCCAATCTGAATAAAAAACATACTCGCAAAGAGCGTGTTAAGAACCCATCCCGCTAGATGGTTTCAAACCCAAAAATGGAATATAAAAATGAAAGAATCAACGCATGGCGCTACAGATCTATCTGTAGCAAGCGCGTTAAAGCCTAGTTTTCAAGCTATGGGCTTTAACAAGACAAAATACTACTTTTACGCGAGAGCGACGAACCAAGTAATAGCCCTCAAATTAGGACAAATAAAGGTTCCTTGGCTGTTCTCATTAGCTGATCTTCACTGGTGGCAACAAGCATACCCAACGCAAGACAAACGCTGTCACGATAAAGTTAACTGGACTCAAATATCATCAGATTTAATTCGCCAATGCCATGAAATCGGCGAGTTCAAAGGCATAAGACCTGCACCAGCAAAAAGGTTGGCTTAAGTAATGAAAAATTGCGGTATAGCCTTGAAAAGTATTAACAAGGTAAACGATAATATTAAAGCGGATAGCTTGGACTTTATAAACCCAAGCGAAAAGCTCTCTTTGGTCGGCGAGCCTTCCGCAAGCTTTTTAGCCGACTTTCACATGACCAAGTGAGACAATGCATGGAAGATAACAATACAAATCTATCTATAGATCCCTCTATAGAACAGCAAAACGCAGATAAAAACAACATAATCCCCATCAATAGCGAATCCCAAGTAATAAACGACTTCAATAAAGTCTACACAACGCTAGTCCACGGCGGTAAGAACTACGTACTCAGACACAACACTGACGCTTTCGGACATAACTATCTTGAGTTCTTCAACCAAAAAGAATTTATCGACGCTCATAGAGACTCAGAAAAACTTGAAATTCAAATAACAAAAGAGAATGGAGACCGAGCCACAAAACTTGTAAACCCTGCTAAATATTGGCTTGAAAGCCCTGAAAGCCATTCCTCTAAATATGGCCTAACATTTCACCCAATTGAAACCAAGTTTCACCGTGGCAAGCTCAACACGTACATGGGGCGCGGCTGCGAGCCGATGGAATGCGAAAAGTCAGACGTCGAAATCTATCTAAGACACGTTTATAAAATCATCTGTAACGGTGATAAAAACTCGTATGAATACGTCATTCAATGGTTAGCTCACCTAATCCAGAAACCAGAAGAAAAGCCAGAGGTAGCCATTGTCCTAAAAGCGGGACAAGGTACTGGTAAAGGGACGTTCGTTGACCCCATCGGTAAAATCATTGGCTCTCATTATCTTCATGCACAAAGTCCCGAACAAGTTATAGGCAAATTCAATGCTCAACTAGAAAACAAGCTTCTAGTCTTTGCGGATGAGTTTTTCGCAGGCTCTAAAGGCTCTACAGACCGCTTGAAAACAATGATTACAGAGCGGCTAAACACCATCGAGCGCAAAGGCCAAGACCGTATAAGCGTCCCCTGCTTTGCTCGTATCATCATGGCTACAAACCACGAAAACGTAATCAAGATTGAGCGCGACGAGCGCCGATATTTATATTTGGAAGTATCAGAGGAAAAGAAACAAAACAGAGAGTATTTTAATGCTCTGCATAATGCCATCAAAGACCCTGACTTTCCAAGCAAGCTTTATCACTACCTCAAAAACCTTGATATAAGCGAGTTTGAGCCAAGAAACGTACCTAAGACTGACGCTTTGACTCAGCAAAAAATTGATAACTTAGAGCCTTTAGATAAATGGCTGTACACAATTTTACTTGAAGGCGGATTTTCTATAAACGTGCCTTGGCCTAAGCGTTTACCTAATGCCGACATAGAGCAACACGCCGAAGAATGGTTAAAAGCTCATGATCTGAAAGTCTGGGGGGATGTAAAAATCAAGATAGGCAAGCTGTTAATTAGGTTGGGAGCTGTGGATTCAAGACCAAGAACTCAAGGTGGTGGCAGAC
The DNA here is from genome assembly GCF_947495455.1 of uncultured Shewanella sp. GTDB lineage: Bacteria > Pseudomonadota > Gammaproteobacteria > Enterobacterales > Shewanellaceae > Shewanella. The sequence goes on from NZ_CANLZC010000114.1 coordinate 11,265, forward strand.
AAAGATGTAAAGAGTTTCCAGACATCGACAAAATCAGAGATTCATTTTCAGAATACATTAATGCCGATTTAAAATGGTAATCCAAAAAAAACACTACAAATAGCGTTAAAAAAATGAAGCCTACTTTCTTAAAAGTAGGTTTTTTTTTGACCATAAATAAGTTTTGGTCATGGGTGGTCACAGTATTACTATGACCAAGAAAATATAGTATGACCACGCAAACCCGCGCCACAACTGGGCTGGTCAGGGTGGTCATACTGGTCATAGGTTTTTTTTTAAAATTGCTATATATATTTTTTTTACCTGAAATTACCTTCTTTTTTTTGATTATTTTTTTTTATGAGAAGGTCTCTTTTGCTATGACCACTATGACCACCTACACTAAGCTACTGATTATTATGTATTTTTAATGATATATTACTATGACCGCTACTATGACCGCACTATGACCATGCTATGACCACCTATGACCACTAAATTATAAATATAAATATAAATATAATAAATATAAATAAATTAATAACTTAACTAAAAAATCAAAGCTAAAAACAAAATCAAAAGAAACCTTCGGACACTGCAAGATGACTTTGCCTACGGCTGTCTGACGGGCTGAGGTATTGCTAGGAGCTATAAAAGCGGTCTAGCAGGAAGGGGATCGCCTCGCTGTTGCATAATTGCATAGGTGACGCACTGGCATTGCATTGATTGAACGTTGTCTCGACAAGAGCTACGCCCTACGGGCTGCGCGGGGATGGAGAGCTTACCCCTTGCGTTTCGCTCCGCTCCCAGCTTCCGCTACGCTCCAAAGCGCTCTAAAAGCTTCTAAGAGGTGTTTATTGATTGATGTGGTTTTTTGCGTGGTCGGTGAGAAAGTGGCTTAAATCGCCGTTTTAGTGGGTAGGTTTTGATTTTTTCGCAAAAGCGGAAGTCACTTTGATGAATATTGGTGATTTTTAGGGGGGGATTTCCGCTTTTTTTTGGCCTTAAAACTGCTTCAATCCCAGTAAAACCAAGGAAAAAGCAAAAAAGCGGAACCGGAAGTCCTAAAAATGAAAAATTTTCACAGCGAGAGAGGTTCTGCGGGTATACAAACCCGTAGGATTTCAAGTACCGTCAAAGTACCTTTTTTATTTGTATTATGGGATATAGCCCTAGATTTCTATCAATAAAACTTGAATTAGCAATTAGTTATGTGTATTTCTGTTTTCTTTTTTTTTCGCATTTAAACAAGGGACTGTAATGGGTTGTAACTGTTATTTTTGTAATACAAAGCAAAGGGCTAAGCCTGAGCCTCGTCCACCATGTCGATTAACTCCGAAAGAGAAGGTTCTTAGGCAGCAAAAACAGCGAATAGTGGAACATGTGGAGTATTTGGAGAGAGAAAGACAAATACGTGAGGCAGAAAGGCCAGCCAGAGAAGCAAAGGAAAAAGCGATAAGAGATTATCGTGTACGTGAACAAGACAAGTACATTCAATTAAGGGAAGCGCAAGAGAGAAGATCAATTGTTCCAGAGACAACTCAGGTTTCAACTGGGGTAAAAATGAACCCTAATAATATGCATTGGCCTGCGGAAGATTTTACAAAGCGAGAGCGTTATGACATTCAATGGGATTTTTCTAAACAGGATACGGTTTCACTGGCTTTGCTAACGTTGGAAGAAGCTGAGGAATACCTAGAAAATCTTCAGAAAAATAGTGCTTATGACAATATGTCAGAAGGTAAAAATTACACAGGGTTAGCGATGGGGTTAAATTCAGCTTATTCATTGGGTAAGACGCTTAATTCTTTTGGAGCATCGGCCAGAGCTGTAGTGATTAATGGGGTTGATCATATTGTCATCGAAAATTATAAGCCTAAATATTTAGATTTAGGGACACGCTGGCAAAGAAGTACCCCGCAAATGCTTAAAATGGGACTGGGATTGAATACATTTTATGGCAATGCTCACTTTTTCAAAGCCAATATTATCGTTGAAATAGCATTTAGTGGTGCAGTGAATGCTGCCGATTATATGATGAATGATGAGGTTACATTAAGGGAAGTCGTTAAACGCTTTTCTGCTGATGTAGCTAAAGGAGTTGCAACGGGCGTCATAGCTCAAAGTTTTGTTGTTGGAGGGACTTATGCTTTGTCTACAGTTGGTTTCATGGTACCTGTAGTTGGCCAAGTTGCATTCTTTGCTGTGGCATGTTTTATCATTGGATACAAAATTTCAGAGTTAGATAATCAATATAAATACACCGATGATATGTTGAATAAGATTGAAGGCTTGATTAATGAAATCTAATCGTATTTCTCCTTTAAAACTCAGTGCTAGTTTGTTAATTGTTTCCATCTTTTTTTATTTATCTATTGAAGGAGGGATCAATTCGATTCAATTATATAATCAAGTTGGTGTAGCAACTCGATTACAGGTAGCTGGATTATTGAATAATATATCTTATTGGATTATGTTTGGTTGTTTGTTGTTTTTATTTATCTGCTTGTTTTATAAATTGATAACTAAGAAAAACATACCTCTACCTATAGGCACTTTCTTACTGTTATTTTCTATTATTGGTGGTGTCATAGGCTTGGTTTTAGATTCGATGACACGAGAGAAAATTCAAGAACAAGGCTATCAAGAATGCAGTAATGAAGCTTATTTTTCACGTAATGCGTCATATAAAGTCTTTGTTTTATCCCAAGCTGACTGCAAAGATAAATAGGCTAATTTCGGCAGTAGAAGCCCTGATATTGTGGTTTCAAATTCCTTGAAAGCAGCATGTAGCCTGAACTTTTCCACCCTAGTGGTAAAAGACCTGCTGCCGACGCCTAGTGGGGTGGAAAAACTGTTTTAGACCGCGAGTCTTGTAGCCGTGGTTTATTGTTGAAATGCTCAGGTTCCCAGCCCTTTTTTTACGCCTTCACTTCCGCTTGTGCACAATTAAATTGCGTGTAGTTCCGTTTCGAAAATGCGCACTATTTTAAATCGAAAATATGCGCAATTTTCTTGCACAATAAAAATTAAAAGTTGAGTCTACATGCGGCTTAGAGAGCTGCGCAGTGCGCAAAAAAATTACTGCGCAGTGCGCAATTTTATTACTGAATAATGCGCAAAAGCGGAAATGGAAATAGGTTTTTTATTTCGCAAAAGTTAGGGCGTTCGAACGCCTCCAAGCCCCCATTCACTACCTTGCTTCAACAAGTACCTTTTTGTTTTGAAAAGCGCCAGTTTTTTAAAGGGGTTCGCTCCTGGTCTTTTGCATCTAATACTTTTGGGACGAAAAAAGTTCTTATTAATCGCAAATAAAAATTGTCTTACCCATACGGTGCTGGATTAGTAGAGCTGTAGAGATTTGACCTACCCCCTCCCTATCCCTTTGTACATGAGGCTTTCAGGCTTCACTATCTTTCTAAAGGTGAAGAGATTTACGGTCTAACTTTTGGCTTTTGACCTCAAAACTTTCACTTTTTGAGGCTACTTTTACACACTTTTTCGCGTTTTTTTGGGGTAACTTTTCGCTTTTTGTGGTTACTTTTACGTTTTCAGGTTGGCTTTTGAGAAAGAACTTTTTTAACAATGCGTCCATGGACGCAAAAGTTAAAAGTTCTTTCTTTTGGGGGTTACTTCTTTCTTGGTTTTTCATGCAATAGACTGAGTTATCAGGCTATCTTAGGCTACTTCTTTCTTTTGCGACAAAGAAGAAAGAACCAGTATTTTGAGGGCTAATTGTCGTAAAACTGGCGGGTATTAGCACCGTTGGTGCCTAACTTTCTGGAAGTACCTTTGAATGCCCAAGAACGGCGGGAGTGATTGAACCAAGACTACTAAAACGCCGTTCTTTTTTAGATTTTGCCGTTCTTTTTTTGCCGTTTATTCTTTTTAAATTCAATGAGTGCCGTTCTTAAATCCTGATTATCGAGAAAGAAGAACGGCGGGCTTTTTTTACAGTGAAATGGGGTGAAAATGGCGGGTATTGGCATCGTGGGTGCCTAACTTATTCCAAGTACCTTTGAATGCCCTAGAAAGGGGGAAGGGTATCAGTGTCTGGTGTAACAATCCCCCTTCTTTTCAGCTTTTCCCCCTTCTCTTTTTTGCTATAAATTTCTTACTATTCAATGACCCCCTTTCTCAACGTGTGTTTTTTGAGAAAGAAGAAGGGGGGCAATTTTTCATAGTGAAACGTGGCAAAATTGGCGAGTGTGGCACCCGTGGAGTCCTTTCTTCTCAGAAGAACCTAGCTCTTTATGTTGGGATCATGTTAACCGTTTCAGTGTTTTGGGGATCATTTGATAAATGATCCCGCCCTATCTCGTTTATTCTCGCCTTCTCTCATATTCTGCTTTTGTGTAGAACGTAGCAAAAAGTTCAAATTCACCAACAATAGCTAATCTCTCACTAGAGTCTAGATATTGAACAACAACACACTTCTTATGGTCAGGAATAAATAAAACTTTGCATAAATAATATGTTCCTTTAGTTGTGTCATATTCAACATAAACCTCGTCACCAACGGACGGTAAAGCAGCCCTGAACTCAGTTAGCCTTTGTTTTATTTTTTCTTTACGAGCTTTTTTTTGTACTGAAAACCAACCTTTATCAAATTGCTCCCAAAAGTTATTTAAAAATTTAGCTTTAGACTCATCATTGCCATCGCTAAATATTTCTGTAGGGCAATAAGTATAAACTTCATCGCAAGGTACATCAGGTCGATAACTTTCCACGCCTAATTGATAAGGATCTACGTCATCAAATTCACCATTATAAATCTTGAAATCCATAACCCCTCCTTAAAAAGCTTGCTGTAGTTCAGCGTCCTTAATCAGCCTCACAAACTCCGCAATAATGCCCTTATTACCGCCTAGGCTGGCTTTAATCCATGAGCTGGTTATCTTGGCTGCGGGTTCGGCTTTGACTTGCTCTAGCACCCATTCAGCGTATTTAACGAATGCTCGACGGTCTTGTATTGCTTCGGTTTCAAAAAGACTGGCTAACTCTGAAAGCCGGTCACGTCGTTCTTGGCTTTGTTCTTTGGCTTCGGCCTTGGTCTTTTTCACTTCTCTGTGATTGAGCTTTTCAATATTGACCATCTGAAACTGCTTATAGTTTTGCTGGGTAGCGGAGTCGGTATGCCCTAGCTTTTGTTTGAAAAATAAATCGTCGGCCATAGGCAGTCGGCCTGCCTTCTTTTCTGAGGCTGAATATTCGGCGTAAGTGATACGCGCATAGATGGCGCGGCCATCTTTTAGAACCCACTCTTTACCGTCCATTCTGTTTTTTACAAACTCGTTCAATTGTTGCTGAATGCTAGAGTTTATGCCTTTGTGACGCTTATCGTAGTTGATTTCATCTTTGTACTTTCCGATTAGCTTAGCTATGCGTGGATGCTGTCTTAGCGTGGCAAGTGCTTTGCTAAAAGTGGCATAGTCCACCAGCAGAGGGATTTTAAAAGTCTTGTCCTCTTTGGTCTTAACTCGTGAAGTAAAGAGCGCTTCATTACTGTTTTTCGTTTTCTTAAACTCGCCGTCTAGATAGCATACAATTTCAGCAGAGCGACGACCGCTAGCGAGGACTAAACCGAACGTTAGCGCCATCCAATTGTGTTCAGCGGTTAATAGCTCTGCCATTAGCTCGTAAGTCTTGTGATAGTCCACAGGGCGTTGTGTAGTGTGGTATTTCTCAATCCTCACCTCAGCACTTTTATTTAGATCTTCTTTTTGTGTCGCCGTTCTGACTAGGGTCTCAAATACCACTGGTTCATAACTTATTTTTTTTAGTTTCTTTATGACGTCTTTTAACTGAGTAACTTTTTTAGCGTCTTGGGTTCTTGAAAGTCTATTGCTCAATTTATCTATGACATTAGACTTCATTTTTTTAGCTTCATTGTGCTTAATATCCACCAGCGACAACAATTCTTTTTTAGCTATTGGACACTCTTTACTAAGTGATAAAATTTTATCGTTAAAGTCATGTCTTATAAATCCATGATGCCTGATAGCTGTCCTAAGCTTTGTCACTTCTCTATTAAAGTATGTTAGAGAGGCTTTGTTCTCTTCATTACGGCTAGAGCGCCCTGCTAGCTTGACTATAAGGCTTTTTCCTAGCCTTCTTTCTTTCTGAGCTTTTACGCTATTTGTATCATCATTAAGCCTTATTTCTTGCATGGTTCGAAAAGCAAATATTTCTGCTCCTTCATAATCAATTTTATTTCGCTTCTCTTTTAAAACCTTCTCTTTAGCGTTCATTTCGTAGCATCCTTATCTTTATTGAATGAGACCTTTTAGCTTCTATGTTTTAATGTAGCACATAAAATGAGACTAATCAAGTTACACCTATAATTATTCAAAATGAGACCAAACAGGTTGTATTTTTAAGCCCTTCAAATGAGACCATACACGTTACGTTTTTAAAATGAGACTTTTAGACCATACTATAATTATAGTATGGTCTAAAAGTCTCATTTTAAAAACGTAACGTGTATGGTCTCATTTGAAGGGCTTAAAAATACAACCTGTTTGGTCTCATTTTGAATAATTATAGGTGTAACTTGATTAGTCTCATTTTATGTGCTACATTAAAACATAGAAGCTAAAAGGTCTCATTCAATAAAGATAAGGATGCTACGAAATGAACGCTAAAGAGAAGGTTTTAAAAGAGAAGCGAAATAAAATTGATTATGAAGGAGCAGAAATATTTGCTTTTCGAACCATGCAAGAAATAAG
>NZ_CANLZC010000115.1 GCF_947495455.1 uncultured Shewanella sp.
AGAGAAAGCCACAACTTAATATAACATCAGCCGAATTCAACGCGATGACAGTAATGCGTTAAACCGATCTGAGGTTATTTACCAATACAGAAAGAGCTGAAAATCTTGCCTAGTAAATCATCAGAGGTAAATTGTCCTGTGATTTCTGACAAGGCCATTTGGGTCATTCTTAATTCTTCTGCTAATAGCTCACCTGCTTGGTACACTTCTAATTGCTCTTTACCTAATAGTAAATGACTATTGGCAAGCTCTAGTGCTTGCAAATGGCGTCTACGGGCAATAAAGCCGCCTTCTAAATTGCTTTGATAGCCCATTAATTCTTTCAGATGCTGTTTCAAATCATCGATACCTAATCCGGTTTTTGCCGAAATAGAAAAAACAGGGAAGTGAGCTTTATTGGCTTGTTGGTGATTCTCTTGGGTGATATCCACCTTATTACGAATAACACTGATGCCTAAATTCTTAGGTAAACGTTCGATAAAGTCTGGCCAAATATCATGGGGGTCGATTGCATCTGTCGTGGTGGCATCGACCATGAATAAGACTCTATCGGCTGTGGCGATTTCATCCCAAGCGCGCTCAATTCCCATTTTTTCGACAATGTCATCTGTGTTACGTAGGCCTGCAGTATCAATGATATGTAACGGCATACCATCGAGATGAATGTGTTCTCGCAGTACATCTCGCGTTGTACCAGCTATTTCGGTGACAATGGCAGACTCTTTACCTGCTAATGCATTAAGCAAACTTGATTTTCCAGCATTAGGACGGCCCGCTATCACCACTTTCATGCCTTCTCGAATAATGACACCTTGTTGGGCACTGGCCTGTACAGCATTGAGCTTATCGATAATCTTGTACAAAGCATTGGCGATTTTTCCATCACTGAGAAAATCGACCTCTTCATCGGGGAAATCAATAGCTGCTTCGACGTATAAACGAAGATTAGTGGTTTGTTCTACCAGTTCATGTACTTGGCTAGAAAATTCACCTTGCAGTGAATGTAGAGCGCTTTTAGCGGCTTGTTCACTGGTGGCATCAATCAGATCGGCAATCGCTTCGGCTTGCGTTAAATCGAGTTTGTCATTTAAAAAGGCTTGCTCGCTGAATTCGCCTGGTTTGGCAATGCGTACACCCGGTGTTTCCATAATCCGTTTAATGAGCATATCGAGAACAATTTGCCCACCATGACCTTGTAATTCAAGGACATCTTCACCAGTAAAAGAATTTGGGCCTTTGAAAAATAAGGCGATTCCTTGGTCTATGACATTCCCTTGGGCATTTTTAAAGTCACAGTAGTCGGCGTAACGAGGCTTAGGTAGATGGCCGAGTACGGTCATGGCGACTTGTGTGGCGAGGTCGCCAGAGACTCGAATGATACCCACACCGCCTCGCCCAGGCGCCGTAGCTTGTGCCACAATCGTATCTGTTGTCATTACTTTACCTTTATTTTTATTGAAAAAGCGGCTTAATACAGAGTATTAAACCGCTTTTAATGATGAAGTGTATCGAGGCTTATTTAAGGCCTTTTTTCTCTAGCCCTGAATAAATAACCTTTTGTTGTATAATCGCTACAATGTTACCGACTAACCAGTATAGAACGAGACCTGCAGGGAACCATAAGAAGAATACGGTAAACATAACAGGCATCCAGCGCATAATTTTTGCTTGCATTGGATCCATTGTCGGTGCCATTGGCTGCATCTTTTGCATAATGAACATAGATACACCCATTAGAATTGGCAGTACATAATAAGGGTCTTGTACTGACAAATCGGTGATCCAGAGTACAAATGGAGCATGACGTAATTCAACGCTTTCCATCAGCACCCAGTACAGGGCGATGAAAATGGGCATTTGCAGTAAGATAGGTAAGCAACCTCCCATAGGGTTGACCTTCTCCTTCTTATACAATTCCATCATGGCTTGCCCCATCTTTTGCCTATCATCACCGAATCTGTCTTTGAGCTCGGTAATTTTTGGCTGCAGATTACGCATTTTCGCCATTGAAGTGTATTGCGCTTTAGTGAGTGGGTACAATAGTCCACGCACTGTTAGCGTAATTAAAATAATGGCTAAGCCCCAATTTCCTACTAATGATTGGAAGAACATTAAGGTGTGGTAAATTGGAACGGCTAACCACCATAAGAAGCCATAATCCACTACAAGATTAAGGGTATCAGAGATGGCTGATAAGGCCTTTTGATCTTTAGGGCCCACATAAAATTGTGAGTGGATAGTTTGTTCAGTTCCAGGGGCAATAGTATGCATATTTCCACGGAAACCTATGTTGGCAAGGCCGCCTGCACTGATGCTAGAGAATAAGGTGTTTTTGTCTCCTGCTGGTGGTACCCAAGCTGACACAAAATAATGTTGTAGCATAGCAACCCATCCACCTAGTGTGGATTGGTTAAGGTTTTTATCTGCCATGTCATCAAAACTATATTTTTCATAGCGTACATTCGCTGTTGAGAATGCGCCACCAAGATAAGTTGGCATCATCATGCTACTGCCACTTTTCTTAATAGTGTGTTTGATTTGGCCGTACATCTGCACTTGTAGTGGAGCCGATGTGGTATTGTTTATTTTGTAATCGACATCAATATCGAATTTTCCGCGATGGAAAATAAATTCTTTAGTGTATTTGGCACCATCTGTTGCCGTATAGGTTAACGGAACCGTTAATGTATCTTGTCCTGAAGCCAAGCTAAATTTTTGGGCTTCAGTGCTAAAATGAGCTCTGCCTTTTGTGCTGTCGATGCCATTACGGCCAATCAAACCACTTTGTGCAATGTAAGTCATGTCCTTACTTTGGTTCAGCAGTACAAATGGGTCATTTTTACCTTCTTCCAACTTGTGTGAAAGCAGGGCAGAGTAAACTATATCGCCGCCAATTGGATTAATTTTTACTTCTAATTGGTCTGTGATAACGGTGATTAGCTCTTTAGAGGCGCTTACTGCTGCTGGTAATGCTGCATCGGCAGTAGGTACGTCGGTACTATGAGAGTCTGTTATCGTTGAAGTTGCCACTGATTGTTCAGTTGCGACTGTTTTTGGAGCTTTGTCAGTTTGCCATTGTTGCCATAACAAAAAGCTGACAAATAACAAACCTATTAGCAATATATTGCGTTGAGATTCCATAGCCTATTTTTTGCACCTATGTTTTTTTAAGGGAACGGGGTCATCACCACCCGGATTTAGTGGATGGCATCTTAATATACGTTTCGCAGCAAGCCAACAGCCTTTTATAACTCCATGTAATTGAATTGCTTCTATGGCATAAGTTGAACAGGTTGGCGTAAATCTGCATTGAGGACCCAGCATGGGACTGATAAAAACTTGATAACCACGAATTAATTTAGTGGCTAGCCATTGTAACGGCGACTGAGTTTGCGCCATAACTTTTCTACCAGTTTCTTGAGCTCTGCATTATCCATTTCCAATACGCCATTTCTGACTAGCACCACAATGTCTACGGGTGGTAAATCATGCTGATGTAAACGAAAATTATCTCTAATGACACGTTTAATTCTGTTGCGTTGATTTGCTCTTTTTACATAACGTTTAGCTACAGTTAAGCCTATACGAGGATGGGCTATTGTGTTGGGTTTTGCAAGTAATGTAATTTCAGCAGAAGAAGCTTTGATGGGATTAGAAAATACAGATTTGAATTGCGCGGGAGTTAGCAAACGCAACTCCCGTGTAAAGGTGTAGCTAGTCACCTGAATTCCTACTTAAAATTAAGCAGAAAGGCGAGCACGACCCTTGGCACGGCGGCGAGCCAATACCTTACGGCCGTTTGCTGACGCCATGCGAGCGCGGAAGCCGTGAGAACGCTTGCGCTTCAGGTTGCTTGGTTGAAAAGTACGTTTACTCATTAGTGGCAATCCGTCTTTGTGTTAGTGAATAAAACTTACTCGCTAAAAAAACTTTTAGAAGTAAGGCTAAAAAAGAGGCCGAATTGTAATCACTTTAGACTGGCGCGTCAATAAGCAATCGCCTTAAGTGATTAAATTGTACCTATGCCAAAATAAGATTAATGATTCATAAAATACAAAATTGTTATTTTTCAACATGTTATATTTTAAATGGCTTTTTATTTTAACTATATGATATTTAATGTTTTTATTTCAAATAAGCGGCATTTTATTTATTTGTAATGGTCAATATAAAGGCGCTTATAAGCACTATACTATGTGGATAACTCTGTGAGTTACCACTATATCTAGTGGTCTATTACAGATACGATCATTATGCTATTTTGTGTTTTTTATGGTGAAACAAATCGCCTTATCGCGCGTATCTGTCTATAGTTTTTGTTATTAAGATCTTTTTCGATCTATTGTCGATCAGTGTTCGACAGCGAAAAATGATCTATCTGGGGATAAATATATTATAAGGATAGCGATCCTTTGGTTCTCATTATAGAATACCCCCTCTTTTGTAGGATCTTTTTGGGGATAAGTACGTGGCGGTTTCACTCTGGCAGCAATGTATAAGCAGATTACAAGACGAACTTTCTGCTCAGCAATTTAGTATGTGGATTAGGCCATTGCAAGCTGAAATGGAGGCGAACGTGTTGGTGATTTATGCACCTAATCGCTTTGTTTTGGACTGGGTCAGAGATAAATACATTAATATAATTTCACAATTTTTTGTTGAGCAAATGGGGAATGATGCCCCGCAATTACGTTTTGATATTGGTAGTCGGCCATCATCTAAGCCTCAAACGCCACCCAAATCTGCGACTAAAGCACCTAATGTGTCGGTTTCTCGATCAAACAGTAAACCTGCGTTTAATACGCCACACTCTGATCCTACGACGAATGCAAATCATCGAAGTAATATTAATCCTACATATCAATTTAGTAACTTTGTTGAGGGTAAGTCTAATCAATTGGGTAAAGCGGCTGCATTACAAGTTGCTGAAAATCCCGGAGGCGCTTATAACCCACTGTTTTTATATGGAGGAACTGGGTTAGGTAAAACCCATTTATTGCATGCTGTTGGCAATGGCATTATTAAGAATAAACCCGATGCTAAAGTCGTGTATATGCACTCAGAGCGGTTCGTTCAAGATATGGTTAAAGCGCTGCAGAATAATGCCATTGAAGAGTTTAAACGCTATTATCGCAGTGTTGATGCCCTGTTTATCGATGATATTCAATTTTTTGCCAATAAAGATCGCTCTCAAGAAGAGTTTTTTCACACCTTTAATGCTTTGTTAGAAGGGAATCACCAAGTGATCCTTACATCGGATCGTTACCCCAAAGAAATCGATGGAGTTGAAGATAGATTGAAATCGCGTTTTGGATGGGGATTAACCGTTGCCATTGAGCCGCCTGAATTAGAAACTCGAGTGGCGATTTTAATGCGTAAGGCACAAGAGAGTGGTTTTAATTTACCTGATGAAGTGGCTTTTTTTATTGCTAAACGATTACGATCTAATGTGCGAGAATTGGAAGGGGCACTGAATCGTGTGATAGCCAATGCTAACTTTACAGGGCGGCCTATTACCATAGATTTTGTTCGTGAAGCTTTACGTGATTTGCTGGCGTTACAAGAAAAACTCGTTACCATTGATAATATTCAAAAAACCGTTGCCGAGTATTATAAAATTAAAATGGCCGATATGTTATCTAAGCGTCGTTCTCGCAGTGTCGCTAGGCCAAGACAAATGGCAATGGCTCTATCAAAAGAGTTAACTAATCACAGTTTACCTGAAATCGGTGATGCTTTTGGTGGGCGAGACCATACCACTGTTCTACATGCTTGTCGTAAAATTGCTCAGCTTAGAGAAGAAAGCCACGACATAAAAGAAGATTATGCAAATTTAATTCGTACTTTATCTTCTTAATACAGGGAATTGAAGAGAATGAAATTTTCAATTGATAGGGATGCCCTATTAAAACCATTACAACTTGTGACAGGGGCCGTTGAAAGAAGACATAACCTGCCTATTTTAGCTAACCTGCTTGTTGTTGTCAGTGGCGACGTATTGAGGTTGACTGGCACAGACTTAGAAGTTGAACTCGTTGGCCAAGTGCTTCTTGAAGGTGATGTTGAGCCAGGGCAAACTACAGTTCCAGCAAAGAAATTTTTAGATATTGTTAAATCCCTACCAGAACAAGTGCTAGTGACTATTGAGCAGCAAGATAATCGGTTGCTGCTTCGCTCTGGCCGTAGCCGCTTCACATTGGCAACCTTACCTGCAAGTGAATATCCCAATGTTGAAGCCTTTGAGGCTGATATTGAATTTACTCTCAAGCAAGGTACGATGAAATCCCTCATTGATGCTACTCAGTTTTCAATGGCTAATCAAGATGTTAGATATTATTTGAATGGCTTATTGTTTGAAACTGAAGACAATATGCTACGGGCCGTTGCAACTGATGGTCATCGATTGGCAATGAGCCATCGACAAATTGAATTTCAATTACCTGAAAAGCAAGTGATTGTTCCAAGGAAAGGGGTGATTGAATTACTGCGTATTTTTGATGGTGATGACGCCGATGTGAGTATTGCTATTGGTGATAACGCGATCCGTGCGACGACTTCTCGTGCTGTATTTACTAGTAAGTTAGTCGATGGGCGCTTTCCTGATTATCGTCGAGTGCTACCCAAAGGTGGTGATAAAATCGTGCTTGCGAGTCGTCAGCAATTAAAACAGGCTTTATTGCGTGCTTCTATTCTATCCAATGAGAAGTTTCGTGGTGTGCGAGTATTACTTGAAAATAATCTGATAAAAATTACCGCTAATAACCCAGAACAAGAAGAAGCAGAAGAAATATTAGATGTTGAATATGAGCATCCTGCGTTAGAAATTGGCTTTAATGTGAGTTATTTACTTGATGTTTTAAATAACCTTCAATCGAATGATGTTCGTATTACCTTGATTGATGGTAATTCCAGTGCGTTAATAGACGATCCTGTGCAACAAGATTCCATGTATGTCGTTATGCCTATGAGGCTGTAAATGTCTTTGTGCTGCCTTGTATTTGTTTAGAACTGTGGTTTTGTTCGCTAAATACACTAGACTTTCATTGCTGAGTGAGTAGGCTATGAGTTTGACACGTCTACATATCGATACTTTTCGCAATATCACTTCTGCCCAATTATGTTTGGGTGAAGGGGTGAATCTTATTTATGGCCAAAATGGCAGCGGTAAAACCAGTTTATTGGAAGCGATTTATTTCTTAGGCATGGGACGTTCATTTCGAAGCCATTTATCCCAAAGGGTCATTCAGCATAATGAAGATCAATTAACACTCTTTGCCGAGTTCAAGGGCCCACAACAGAAAGATAAAATTGGCTTACGCCGACTTAGAAATGGCACTATTCAGGTGAAAATGAATGGTGATAAAGTTAAACGTTTATCGGTTTTGGCAGATACCCTTCCTATACAAGTGATCACTCCTGAGAGTTTTTCTTTATTATTTGAAGGGCCTAAGTCTCGTCGACAGTTTATCGATTGGGGCGCTTTTCATACCGATCCTCATTTTTATCAAGCTTGGGCCAATGTTAGGCGTATTCTAAAGCAAAGAAATCAACTACTTAAAGGTGAGACTTCTTATTCCGGTATTCAAATTTGGGATAAGGAATTGGTAAAGTATACTCAATTAGTCACGGAAATAAGAACTCAATATATAGACTCGTTAAATGAGCAACTTAAAGGTATAATCGAAGAGTTTTTACCGCAAATAGAAGTTAAAGTTTCATTTATGCGGGGCTGGGACAGTAAAACTGAATATGGGCAGTTACTTGAGTCTCAGTACTCGAGGGACTTATCGATAGGTTATACCAATAGTGGTCCTCATAAAGCGGATTTAAGATTACGGGTGGGAACAGTGCCTGTTCAAGATGCCCTATCCCGAGGCCAATTAAAATTATTGGTGTGCGCATTACGTATTGCGCAGGGAAAGCTGCTCAAGCAGCAAATAAACAAAAGTAGTATATATCTGGTGGATGATTTACCGTCAGAGTTAGATGCACAGCATAGGAAGCTATTGCTACAGCAGCTTAATGATACTGGCGCACAAGTGTTTGTGACGGCCATTGAACCTGCAGCAATAGTCGATTCGTTAGGTATGCCAGTGAGTAAAATGTTTCATGTGGAACAGGGCTGCGTAACGCAAATAGAATAACCGATGAGAGAATAATATGTCAGAGAATAGTTACGATTCTTCGAGTATCAAGGTATTAAAAGGCCTTGATGCAGTCCGTAAGAGACCTGGGATGTATATTGGTGACACAGATGATGGCACAGGTTTACATCATATGGTATTCGAAGTAGTCGATAACTCTATCGATGAAGCATTAGCCGGTCATTGTCAGGATGTGAATATTACCATCCATGCCGATGGCTCTGTGTCGGTTCGTGATGATGGGCGTGGTATTCCTGTTGCTATTCATAAAGAAGAAGGCGTCAGTGCTGCTGAAGTGATCATGACGGTATTGCATGCGGGCGGTAAGTTCGATGATAACTCTTACAAGGTCTCAGGTGGCTTACATGGCGTGGGTGTGTCAGTGGTTAATGCGTTGTCGGAGAAATTACAGCTGACGATTCGCCGTGAAGGTAAAGTACATGAGCAGTTTTATACTATGGGAGTGCCTGACGCACCCATTAAAGTCATTGGTGATGCAACAACAACAGGCACTCAGCTTCGTTTCTGGCCGAGTAAAGAAACCTTCAGTGATACCTTGTTTCATTACGATATTTTGGCAAAGCGGGTGCGTGAACTGTCGTTTTTAAACTCAGGTGTAGGGATCCGTTTAATTGATGAGCGTGATGACAGAGAAGAGTTTTTCCGTTACGAAGGTGGGATCAGTGCTTTTGTCGATTACCTTAATGTAAATAAGGCACCCGTGAATAAGGAAGTATTCCACTTTATTCAAGAACGTGAAGATGGCATAACAGTCGAAGTGGCCATGCAATGGAATGAAGGCTTTCAAGAGAATATTTTCTGTTTTACTAACAACATTCCTCAGCGCGATGGTGGTACTCACTTAGCGGGTTTTAGAAGCGCATTGACGCGTAACCTTAATACTTATATGGATAAAGAAGGTTACAATAAAAAAGGCAAGACGAGTGCCACAGGTGATGATGCCCGTGAAGGATTAACAGCCGTTATTTCGGTGAAAGTTCCGGATCCAAAATTTAGCTCACAAACCAAAGATAAGTTAGTGTCCAGTGAGGTCAAAAGTGCGGTAGAGCAAACTATGGGTGAGCACTTAGGTGATTACTTGATGGAGCATCCAAATGAAGCTAAGTTGATTGTTGGTAAGATCATTGATGCTGCTCGTGCTCGTGAAGCTGCCCGCAAAGCCCGTGATATGACACGTCGTAAAGGGGCACTCGATTTAGGCGGTTTACCCGGAAAATTAGCAGATTGCCAAGAAAAAGATCCGGGTCTCTCTGAAATTTATATTGTGGAAGGGGACTCTGCTGGCGGTAGTGCTAAGCAAGGGCGTAACCGTAAGAACCAAGCCATTTTACCGCTTAAAGGTAAAATCCTAAATGTCGAAAAAGCCCGTTTTGATAAGATGTTATCTTCACAAGAAGTGGTGACGCTCATTACAGCACTGGGTTGTGGGGTAGGGCGTGATGAGTACGATCCGGATAAAACCCGTTATCATAATATTGTGATCATGACAGATGCCGATGTCGATGGATCGCATATTCGTACCTTATTATTGACTTTTTTCTTCCGTCAAATGCCAGAGCTTATCGAACGGGGTTATGTGTATATCGCTCAACCGCCTTTGTATAAAGTGAAAAAAGGAAAACAAGAGCAATACCTTAAAGACGATCCAGCATTGACTGAGTACTTGACGACTCAAGCTTTGGATAATGCCTTTATTTATCCTTCACAAGGCGCACCGGGCTTTTCGGGTGAGCCATTAGAACGTTTGGTTAACCAATATCGAGAAGTGGAAGGGATTATTGCACGTTTAGAGAAGCGCTATCCGACCAATATTTTGAATCAAATGCTATATCATCCCGAGGTAACGGATGCGATGTTAGCTGATGAAACACAAATGAAAGCTTGGTTAGATGTATTGATTGCTGATTTAATTGAGCAAGAAACTGGCGGTGTTCTTTACACTGGTGAGGTGAGCTTCGATCCTGAGCGTCAAGTGTATTTACCTGATGTGGTGATCCGTAGGCATGGAATTGATACCCATTATGCTTTTAGTTTTGATTTTTTTCATTCCAATGATTATGAGCGTATTGCGCAATTGGGTGAGGCCATTAATGGTTTAGTGGAAGAAGGCGGCTATGTGAAACGTGGTGAGCGCATGAAGGACGTAGAGAGTTTTGCTGCTGCACTGGATTGGTTGATCAATGAATCTAAGCGTGGCTTGTACATTCAACGCTATAAAGGATTGGGTGAGATGAACCCAGAGCAACTTTGGGAAACCACTATGGATCCTGAGTCGCGTCGCATGTTACAAGTGACCATTGAAGATGCTATTGCTGCCGATCAACTCTTTACCACTTTGATGGGCGATCATGTTGAGCCACGCCGTGACTTTATCGAAAGTAATGCGCTAAATGTGGCTAACCTTGATGTATAAGTGATTAGATCATTAATCACTGAAAAATCGCTGTCAATTGACGGCGATTTTTTTAATCTGTCATGATGATAGAGCTGTTATTTAACAGTGAGGCTGGAATGGATGAGAGCCAGCCGCTTTCGCGAATAAAGTCAACAATATCAAAAGTATCAATCATTAAGACATCACAAGCTCTTTCTATGCGTCCTTGAACGGCGCTTTTAGATATCGCTAATCTGCATGAAATCTCATTGTATGAAAAGCCTAAGGTAAACAGATATAAGGCTTCCCATTGCTCATGGGTTAATAGCTCTGTTGGATGATTGATGACCCAAGAAGCTGCATTCTTATGTGTCTTTTTTGTTTGTTTAAATTGATTTAATTTACCTAAAATAATATCCGAGAAGAGTAAGATACTATGGTGTTGAGGGATCCCATGAAACAGGGTGCCTAGAATGTTGCCATTATCATTGTATAAAGGTGTTTTATTAAAAATGTAGGGCTGAATGAGTTGTTCTTTACCAAAGCGATGAATTTCAATCGATTTAACCGTACAGCCTTTTAGCTCTGTTTCTCTATCGTGCTGTCTAAATACATCTGCAAACTCAGCGGTTGGAGCGGGCAATTCACAATCTTTTTTACCTTCTATTTGAAAACCTTCGGGTAAATTAAGTAGGGTTAAATAAGCCCTATTAGCCATGATAAACACAGATTGATTATCTTTAATTCCCATTGGATCGGTATGGTTTAATATCATGCTTTTCATTAGGGTTGGGATCATGCTCTTCTTCTTCATTTACTCTTTGAATGATGTGACTATGAGATTTCGATATGACTATCGGCAATATTGTCATAGATGTATTGATTCTGATTTTTGTATTTAGCCCAAATACAGTCACCGATACCGTAATGCCACCACTCGCCTGAATAATTCACAAAGCCATGTGCTTTCATAATATTAAATAAATAGCGTCGATTTTCTTTGATGACATTGTTTCTTTTTTCATTCAAAGGAGAGCAGAGATCGGTAGAAGCTTTTGAGAACGACTCCTGCTCGAAATAACTGGTTGTAGCAACTTGGGTTAAATCATCAAAATCGCATCCATAATCTAATACTTCACTCGAAAACGTATCAAAGAGGGCTAAATCTATGGCTCCACCAGATTGATGGGGTGGGACGGCATAATGACTCTTATCGGTTGGGTGGGCACAAAATTGCCGAGTTTTGGCCTCTAACTGAACAGAAGTGAGCTCGGGATTTTCAAGTGCAATGTTTGTTTTGATTGTTTCAAAAATAGCCATTGACGTTGCTGAATTTCTTAAGGTATCAAAAACCATTATTCCTCTGTTATTAGGCAGTTTGTTAATAATTTTTATGAGCCTAATGGCTAGACTTTCTCTGACCCAAAAATGTAAGAAGGCGCCTTTGTGTCCCGCTTTTAAATAGCGCTTGTCAAACTTTAGTCTTGATGATTCTGTTAATTGAATAAGTGCATTTTTGTTCTGGAGATCTGTGCATTCTGCAGGCGTTGCAGGAAGGTATTTATGATTGATTGGCGACGTATATAGCATAGTTTATAATATTTATTAAGATACAAACTGTATCTTAAGTTAATAACTTATTTAAATTAAGATGTTCAGTGAGAAAGTTATCGTTTTTCTATCATTAATATATGGATATTAACGCCTAATTATTTGGAATTAACTAGATGATTCTTATTTTAACTTTATTAACTTTGTTTTCTTATTTGAGCTTTCTCTTTCTAGTGTTCATGTGAATGTTATATTGTCTATCTAAGTGACTTAAAGATGTTTGTAGAGAGTCTAAGGTGAAGTCTCGATGGCTCTAATCTGTCAATCTATGTCAATCTATGCCAATCCTGCCAATATCCTTGATGTGGAAATAGAGTCGACTATCTTTACGTAAAGAGACATGAATGTTAGTATTTCGATCATGAAAACAGATCATGTAGACCTTATCCTAGAACAATGGCGCCTTGAGCGGCCAGATCTTGACTCCAGTCCTATGGCCGTGACCGGGCGTTTGGCAAAGCTTAATCACATTGTCAGCCAAGCCCAATCTCAAGTATTTAGTGAGTTCGGTTTAAATATGGGTGAGTTTGATGTGCTAGCGACGCTACTGCGTTCTGGCTCACCTTATTCCTTAACACCAAATCAATTATTGCAGACATTAATGTTGTCGTCAGGGGCTATGACAAATCGTGTGGATAGACTAGAAGCAAAAGCATTAGTCTATCGACAAGGTGATCCCAATGATCGTCGTGGCGTATTGGTGACATTAACAGAAGCTGGGGAAAAATTGATTAATCAAGTGATTGCTAAGCATGTTGATAGAGGTCATGGTTTACTCAAGCCTTTGACTTCGCAAGAGCAAAGTGTCTTAGCTGACTTACTAAAGAAAATGCTCATCGAATACGAGCGTTGATCTTTATTCTGAGGTAGGTTATCGCATAACAGCCCAATGGCTGTTTTGCGATAATGATCCGAAATGATGTCTTTATGCTGAATGTTTCAATAATGTGGGATAATCGGTATACCCTCGGTGATCCCCACCATAGAAAGTACTGGGGTCAAGTTCGTTAAAAGGTGCGTTTATCTTAATTCGCTGAACAAGATCGGGATTTGAAACAAAAAGTGCCCCAAAGCAAACCGCATCAGCGAGTTCATCTTTCAATACCTGCGCTGCAATTTCTGGCGTGACAGCACCTTCCTTCTGAGTCTTATGGGGGTTAAGAATGAATGGGCCTTGCCATTGGTGACGAATTTTCAGTGTTTGCTCACGGTTATTGGCTTCCATTAGGTGTAGAAAAGCGAGTTTAGGTAAGCGAGCTATAAGGTTGCTATAAAGTACTTCGCTGTCTAGCTCTTCTATATCATTGTAAGGATTACCTGGGGAGATCCTTATACCTGTTTTATCTGCGCCAATAGCATTTGCAACGGCTTGTGAGACTTCAACGACAAAGCGGTTTCGGTTTTCAATACTGCCACCATATTCATCGGTCCGAGTATTGGTATTGCTGGCCATAAATTGGTGTAATAGAAATCCATTTCCAGCATGAATTTCAACGCCATCAAACCCAGCGTCAATGGCATTACGCGCAGCTAATACAAAATCTTGAATACATTTTTTTATCTCTTGTTGACTCAATGCCTTAGGTGTAAGGTAGTCCTGCAGACCGTTAGGGGTGAAGGTTTGTCCTTTGGCTGCAATGGCTGAAGGTGCAACGGATTGATGGGCACTTTCGTACAGTGATGGGTGACCTATGCGCCCTGAATGCATCAATTGAGCGACAATCAAACCACCTTCATTATGAACAGAATGGGTGACTTTTCGCCATGACTCTTTTTGTTGTTGACTGTGTAAGCCTGGTGAATTCATAAAACCTTGGCCTTGCACACTGGGTTGAATACCTTCAGATATAATCATGCCGGCACTGGCTCTTTGTGCATAGTATGTCGCCATTAAATCTGTTGCTAAGCCGTCATGAGTCGCTCTATTGCGGCTCATTGGGGCCATGATAATTTTATTTTCTAATTTGAATGCACCGAGGTGAGTGGCATTAAATAATGTATTCATCATAAGTTCCTTCTTATTTAACCTGAATTCAGGTTATTTAGCTGAGAGAGCGAAAGGTGTCACAGGGCGGGTAATGTGTTTTTTGGGGCGTGGCTGTGCCATGATTATTGCAATAATGATAGTGACAGCACCAATACCTTGAAAAAGACTTAAAGATTGATTGAGAAAGATAAAGCCGAGTATGCAAGCAGTCAGTGGGCTGCCAAATGAAATAAATGAAACCGTGGCAGCGGGTAAGCGTTCAATTCCTCTAAACCAAATGGCATAAGCCAGTAGTGCGCCAAACAGACTGAGATAACTAAAGCCTATGCCATTTAATAAGCTGATATTGGTTGGGATCCCCTCAGACATTAATGCGATGGGTAACAGTACGAGTCCACCAACGGTGAGCTGCCAACCTGTTAAGGTCAATAAGCTAACGTCTTTTGGCCTTCCCCAATATTTACTCAGTACTATGCCTGTTGCCATACAGGCTGTTGCGGCAAGTCCTGCTAATATCCCCGTCATATTTAAGCTGACTTCAGATTGTAATACTAACATGGCAATCCCTGCGGCGCCCATGATGCAGGCTAAAATTTGATTTGAATGAATGCGATCTTTTAGTACAACTAAACCTAAGAGTAATACCAGCATAGGCTGAAATGACATGACTAATGCGGCAATGCCGCCGGGCAAATGATACGCAGCCACAAAGAGAAAATAGAAGAAAGCACCAATATTTAAAACGCCTAAAATAAGTGCTCGGCACCACCATATGCCAGAGGGTAAAGTTCGACCTATCAGTAATAATATGAGTCCTGCGGGTAATGCACGTATTACAGATGCAATAAGAGGACTGTTATTTGGCAATAATTCAGTGGTGACTAAGTATGTGCTTCCCCAAATGATGGGGGCAAGTGCCGTGATTAGATAATCACTGAGTTTTGAATGAGCCATGTCCATATCCTTTTCTATACTTATTAAACTTCATGTTAAGTATCTCTATATAGAGATAGTTTTATAGCATGCCTATGATTAGTTTTTATGTCAAGTATCTTTATGTGAAGATACTTGTGTTTTATGATCTCTATGATTGGAAAAACACGTGATCTTTTATTGAAAGCTGAACAATGTCAGTAAGGTCAGTAATGTGGGGAGAATAGTTAAGATTTCCGATGAGAATGTTATTTTAATTATTTTGAAGGAGCCGATGGGGCTCCTTCAAATGATTTTTATTTATGGATGGATGATCTATAAGTACTGCACAAACAGCATTAAGCTACCAAACATCAATAAGGCAAACATCGCTGGCATACCGCCACCTGCTTGGTAGTTATTCTCGCTAAAGGTTTGCTGTCTAACGCTTAATACCATTGCCATGGGAATAAAAATGGCTAAGAAAACTAAGATGATGCCCGCATAGCTTAGCGTATTTAAAAATTGCTCTGGTGCCAATATCGCGCCCGCCAGAGGTAGCACAAAAGTCATCATAAAGGTAATGATTTTGGTGCTTTTCATCACATCGGTGTTCTGATCAAATAATGCTAATGCGACACCTAGAAACGAGGTCAGTAAGGCCAATGCAGTAAAAATCGAGAGAATAAGCTCAAGATTTTTATATTGAGTGCTTAAGGCTGTGATGAGCTCTGATACATTGGCAAAGTGGAGTAATTGTTCCGGCGCTAAATTGCCAACGACAGCATAAAGCCACAATAGATAGCATATGAGTGGAATGACAGAGCCTAGCAATAGCATATTTCTAAGCTCACTCTTACTGGCTTCTTTGTTATAAGTGGCAAGCGATGGGATCACGACTAAAAAACAAAAACTGGTAAAGAGCACCGAACTGGTTTTAACTAATGCGAGATGATCATGGCTCACCACTTGAGTTAAGCTGCTCAGTGAGAGGGTGGGGGCTAGATGTGCTAAGGTCGTGAGTAGAGCTAACAGCATACCGATAAAAAGCAATCTGTTAAACTTATCGATGACAGCGGTGCCGCAAGAAACAATGAGACCTGTGATAAAAGTAAAACTGATTTGTGCGGTGGTTTTACTTAAGCTCAGGCCACAGCTGGTGGCAATGTTTTGAATAAGATCGCCTGCGCCAATAATATAGGCCATCATCAAGCAAACTAACAATGCATAAAGCAGAATATTAGTGACTAGCTGTCCTCCAACTCCGAGTGTATCTCTGGCGACGTTACTCATGCTGACACCTCGACCGACCTTTACACTAGCTTCTAACAATAATAATGCTGCATAAGTAGTACCGAGCCAAATAAATAGCATGAGTAGGGTGGCCCATATTAGGCCAAATTGTGCCAGAACCATAGGAATGGCGAGCATTCCTGCCCCTAATGCGGTCCCTGCAATGATCAGCGAGCTGCCGACAAGTTTAAGCTTCACGAAAAAAGTACTCCGAGGTGAAATTGGTGATCATGAGAATGAAAAAGTGGGCTAATCTAGCATGGCTTGGCGTGTTGGGGTAGGCGCGATAGGTCTGAGCCTTATGTTTTTAACTTATATTTAAATATTGCGCATCATATCAATGACATGTCTGGGTGAAGGCTTTTAAATCAAAGCTGGTGGCTTTTTAGTGATCCGCATCACATCTTATCTCTTTATTCTCTTTGAATACTACGGGATTCAAAATAGTGACTATGATTATTCCTGTGTAAATGATTGACAGCTCAATTATAAGATAAACATGACTAATGGATGAATTATGAAAAAAATGATTTTTGTCGGGATCTTGTTTGCGACTTTTTTATCAAACTCAGCATTAAGTAATGATAATAAAAGTGTTTTTGAAGTTTATCAAGCGTCATTAAATACGCCTCAATATCAATCTATGATAGATCAGGGGAATAAAAGAATATTAGCGCTTGATGCGCAATATAAACAAATTCTTCAAGATACTAATATGCCTTTAGCGCCTGCTCCACCACTGACAGCACTGGAAATAATAGGGGTACTCAGTTATTCATCAGGCTGGACTTATGTGAGCAATGTGAACGATCTAGTGCATCCCTATAATGTGGCTGATATTATTGCCATTCACACCATAGAGTATGGTTATGGTCAAAACAGGATCGCTAAATTTAACGGCTCTAATTTGGTCAAATATGATGAAACTGCAATATTAGACAGTGGCAATGTGGTGATAGGTTGGCATTATGGCTATAGTATTACCGATTGGAATTTCATGGCGGATAGCGGCAGTGCTACCTATCAAGCCACCTCAATAAATTCACCATGGAATACCGAAACCGACAGCTTGTATATTCCCTAACGTGCATAAACAGTGTGAATTAACTGTGTGAATAAATAGTGTGAGTGAAGTGTGTAAATGATTGATCACTTTATCTGTGGGATTGTTTTTGTCAGATAGAAAGTGTCAACTTATCTCAGGACGGAATTCTCGCAACATTTAAAGGGGATCGACAGTGATCCTCTTTTAATTTGGTTACTTCATTGATTCTTTAATCTTAAAAAAAGATCCATACAGAAATTTGTATTGCTAAATATCATGGAGCTGGTATTGATTTAAAGTTGTGTGAAGTGGTCAACTAATTCTGGCCACGGATTTATGTTCGCTCTTAAATAATTGTTCGGATCTGTTAGGTGTTAAAC
>NZ_CANLZC010000116.1 GCF_947495455.1 uncultured Shewanella sp.
ATCTCACAAATAGAGCATACTAGACACCGAAGTGTGCATGGTTTTATGCTCAATATAATAGGTGGTTTAGTGGCTTATCAACTCAAAGAGAGAAAGCCACAACTTAATATAACATCAGCTGAATTCAACGCGATGGCAGTGATGCGTTAAACCGATCTGAGGTTAACATAATGAAATTATTAGCCGAAATCAATACTTAGCATTTATCATATCATGACCTGACTGCTTTTAACGTAATGCCTACTGTTGATCTTGAAAAAATGAGTAATACTAGCGAAATGATTGAGTTTTGAAGTATAAAGTACCAACTCAGTTGGCCTTTTATAATACGAAGCTGAGATTCCTAGTCTTAACGTTTGACCTATTAAAATAAGCTGCGCATTATCCTGATATATAGGGCCTATAGACATATGCTGACAGCATTTTGGCATCACTTTGGAAAAGCACCGTCGTCGTTTATCTCAGTGGATGCGATAATCACGCAACTACAGCAATGATAATAGGCTCTTCTTGTTAAACGGAAAGTTCAATACTAACCAGGCTTCTTCTTGGAGGTGGCATAGCCCTTTATAAATAGCAACCTCCAACATCTACGAGTTCATTAAGCCTAGTTGAAGGGTTTAAAAAATGCCATTAATCATGACTGTCCTGTTGGTTCGTCCTGTTGGTTCTACGCGCCTTGTTATGTGCGGTTTATTTGAATAAGTCATCATAAAAACTATTTATTTGAGGGTTCTGAAACTGGATAGCATTTAATAGCTCGCTAGAGTTAGGGGTTTTTGGTAACTCACCTAGCAAACTTCCGTAATCATCAACAAATTCGATATTTATTTGATCTTCCCAAATATACTTCTCTTCATCTAGATAATATTTATAGTGCTGCTTATAAACTCTAATATTTCGACCAATATGGTTGGCTACATAAACCATATCTACACGATGGTCAGGCCCGATCATCGGTGGAACGGGGTCTTTACTTGCCCAAACCATTTTGTTGTGCTGTGTAAGCTCAATTAGCTTATCGATTATTTCTATTGTCTGCCTTGTGCTAAACATGTTCAATTACCTGTAATTAAAGCTTTTCTATGATGGCTAAGTTCGGCTGAAACAACAGATAATGTTGTTTTTATAGCTCTTGCTGAAATTTCATCTTTCTCTACCCAAAACCAGATTTTTGACCTGTACTTCATGATCAATTTTCTAGATTTTTTTATATCAGCCAATAGGTCTCCAGAAGCCCCCCTTTCCATTGCTCGAAGCTCAACGTCAGCTAACGCAAATAGCTCTTCAATGTCCTTCTGGTTATCATCATAAGACTGCAGTAAAACAGAAACTTTAGATGAAATATCAGTAACTTTAGTTATATGATCATCAACACTGGATCTAAATAGAAACTTCTTTTTATTCCTAGCAACATCACAAATGTAACAACAGTTATAAAAAGAGCTGTTATGGACGCCCAGCTGCCGTAATCACTTAGTGTTAATTTTTGAATAAAACTAATCAATCTGTATCTCTCATCATTTTCTAGGGCTTTAGAACATAATGCCTCGTTAAGAGGCAAATAATTGTTGGCTAAAATTAGCGACAAAGGAGCAAAAGCCAACTGTTTTTTATCTTTTTAAACGATTTGTTAGCCTTTAAATTTCATTTAACTCTACTTTCATTTGCTCTTTAAGTACATTATGACTTTTTTGAACTTCTTGCCCATGAACAGTAAGTGTTTCTTGATAAGGTGTAATTATGGTTTGATCTGCCCAAAACTCTTGGGTCGCCATAACCTTTAACATTTCTGTGGAGGAATTTGTAGCGTTTTTAACGGCCACCTCAAGGTTATCTAATAAAGTATCCACCTCTGGAGATGAAATTAATCTGATACTATTTTGCTCCGATTTTATTTTTAAATGTTCTTCATTTAACTCAAAGACTAGAGCCTGAACATCCTCATTATATTTGACGATAGCTTTGTTTTTGATTGACTCATCGTCTTCAAGGTAACCAGCTAGAAATTCTGCCATTATCGGTTGGAATTTCTCTAAAAAAATAGCATTACACTTACTATGAAATTCATCTAGCAAAGAGAAGTACTTAGAGAATTGCAGTCTTTTATCCTCATATTGATATTTTCTTTTTTCGATATCTAGTGAGTGTTGTTTTTTTATTTCTTCTGTTTCTGCGCGATATTTAGCAATAACCTTTTGCTTTTCATCTTCAAGCTTATTGATATCTTCGATTAACCCTTTATTTTTTCCCTTAACTTTCAGGTATGCAGTAAAATAAACAGAAAGCCCACCGATTATTAAGCAAACAATATTTATTATGACATCCATGCTTGAATTGAACTCCTTGACGACTAACAGCTTATTGAATAGTAGCAGGATAAGGCTCTTGGCTGCAATTGATTTCACTCAAACATATCACACGTAACATATTGATGTAAATGGTATATATACTAGTCAACCCAAATTGAACACTTTTAGTTAAGAGTATTCAATAGCCATCTGTTGTAAATATTCCTATTAATGGAACCCATCAAGCCAAAATGGAAGAAATCCACTACCTTTATTCTTTGCTTTTTTCTTCTGATTTTCAAAGCAGTGTAGATGCAGCTGTGACCGTTGATGGCAAGGATGCCATCGTCGAACTTACATGGAGTGTACTTGCTGTGTGTCACTGAGGTATCTGCACAAAAACTGCGCCAACAATTTAATCCATCGCACATAGTCTAATTAAATCGAGTAATTTAACCCAAGAAAATTATTTGCTGTTGCTCCCCTTTTAGCCCGGATTGAACGGGTATCCACGACTTTAGCCCCCTGCTAAATAAGGAACGCAAGCTCAAGCCTCTTTTAAACATTCCAGCTCCACACACACGCTCGTATCATCATTGGACAGCCAGATCTGCCCTTCGCTAATATTGTATTGTAGCGTCATATTGCGGCTGACCAAAGCGGCCATGGCTTTTACGCTTTCTTCGGGAATATTATAGATGGTCAGATTATCAAACCTAGCTAAAAGCGCTTCACTTTGCTGCCACCAAATGGGGACACTGCGGCCACCATAAGTGTATAAAATGACCTTTTTAGCACGGCCACAGGCTTTTCTTAGCCACTTTTCGTCACTTTGGCCAAACTCCACCCACAAGTCTATGTCACCATTGAGCTGCTTATTCCACAGCTCAGGCTCATCGTCATCGCCACTTAAGCCTTTGGTAAAACATAAAGACTCACTGGCATTCATCACAAAGGCGAGTAAACGCACCATCATACGCTCATCTGTCTCTGAAGGATGCTGCGCCAACATGAGCTGATGATCTTGATAATAATGCCTATCCATATCGGCAATCTGTAATGCCGCTTTAAAAATAGTCGCTTTTAATGCCATGCTGATCGCACCTCGTTATTCTCAGGCTATCATTAAAAAGCGCCAGTTTACGTTAATGAAGATAAAAGACAATGACTTCCAGTCAAGTTAACGCTCATCCTTTGTTCCTCATCCTTAGTTCAAATCAGTACTGATTTGAATTCGCTATCTTATAAGCTCAAGCTAAATTGCTCCAGGCCGTAAATATTTCGCAAACGGAAAGTGCGCTTGTAACTTCACCACCACGCTTTTACTTGCATAGATCAGACATCGCTCTCCTTGCTCATAGTGCTGCTCCAGCTGACTAAAAGGCAATAGGTTTGCACGCTCTGCATCACGGCGAACAAGCTCCATTAAACTTGTGGGTAAGGGACACTGTGCATACACAGTGTCTATTTTTTGCAACAAAGGTAACGCTATAATAGGCAGCAAATCTATTTGCGTTTCATCGTCGATCAGTAAGATCTCCCCCTCAACGGCTAATGAGCCATAAGCTTGTTCAAAACATGCTTGAGTTTGGCTATCAAACTTATCACCGTTAAGGGCAAAGAAACGCTCCCAAAATAAACGCCTGTCTTTAAAAGAGCTGAGCTTTTCTTGAACTTCCACTCTTTTTTCTGCCACAAAATCAAATAGAGGAGATAAGGATTGCGGTAACCAAGACTCTAGCCTTCCGCGCAGTTCTCTGGCAAAAACTGGCGCAGCCCCTGCCGTGCTAATAGCCACTTGCAATTTATTTCTATCGATAATTGAAGGCGTGATGAAGCGACAATACTCTGGACTATCAACGACATTAACGAATATATTATTGGCTTTTGCCCTATTGGCGAGACGAACATTTAATGCTTCATCGGCCGTTGCAATATAAATCAAATCCCAACCTTGAATATCTTTGTCTGTGATCGCCCTTTGCTCAATCGACACCTTAGCTTGTGCTTCAAAAACGCGAACCGCTTCACACACCTCAAGGGCAATAACATGAATATTGGCTTGGCTGCGTTGTAACAACTCAATTTTTCTGCTCGCCACTTCTCCAGCCCCAATAATCAGCACATTGAGATCACAAGTATCGATAAAAAGCGGAAAATATTGCATAACGTCGTCCTAAATTGGTTTAGGAGACTATTGTTACTCGAAAAATAAAAATAGCAAAGGTACATGACGCAAAAAGGTGAATATTCATTGAAACTATTCACTAAAGCTATTCACTGAAGCTATTCTCTGAAGCTATTCACTGAAACAGTGATTAAGGGATTAAGGGTATTTTTTCGCACACTGCTCAGAGCCGCAATTCCAGCACAGCTCAAAACTGGACTCATTCACTTCATGGCAATTGATACATGCCCATTGCGGGCCTTTAGAATGAATACAAGCTAACTGTTTACGTGCTAAATCATATTGGGATATTTTGA
Source organism: uncultured Shewanella sp. (assembly GCF_947495455.1). Lineage (GTDB taxonomy): Bacteria > Pseudomonadota > Gammaproteobacteria > Enterobacterales > Shewanellaceae > Shewanella. The sequence continues at coordinate 4,776 of NZ_CANLZC010000116.1, forward strand.
CCCATAATTCGACATTTTGCACACCTACAGGTAACTCTCCGGCGCCACCAAGCAGTGCTTCACCTTTGAGTTCAACACAAATGCCTGAAGATTCTAATAATCCTTTCCAAGTGTGTGCCTCTAACAAGTTCCCATCTGTCAGTATGCATCTTCTCTCTTCCATGCTAAGTTCCAATTCATCCCAATTCATCATCTAGGTTTAATACTAAGGTTAATACAAATTTTAATACTAAGGCTAATGCTCAGTTAGTGCTTACATCAGACTTGTATGATCCACGCTTAACCTGTTTATCTTTTAACCATGCTATGCCTAAATGAGGGTGTTTGTCGAGCAAAGTTTTTAACGCCAAAAAGAAAACAATGCTCATTCGATATCACTTTATTACCACAGAGTCACAGAAAATTCGTCAATAAACACATCTAACTTTAAGAGGCATCGCCCTTTCCAGAACATTAAGCTTTATTCAACACTCAGTATCAAATGATGTAGGAGACAAGCAAAAAGGTACAAAAAAGCCACCTAAAAAGGTGGCTTTTATACTGCCGCGACTTAATCAAAAATCATTAAGGCATGAGTGCATCTTGATCGGCACCTTCTTTTTCTACTTCCACTGGCATCATATGTTCACGATTAATACCCAGTTTAATCGCTAATAAACTCGCCACATAGATAGAAGAGAAAGTGCCCACAAAAATCCCCATCAACAATGCCGTCGCAAAGCCGTGGATCATAGTGCCACCTTTTAAAAACAAGGCTATCACCACAATCAAGGTTGTTCCTGTGGTAATAATGGTTCGACTCATGGTTTGCGTAATCGAGATATTAACGATATCTGTAGGCGTATTCTTGCGAAGTTTTAAGAAGTTTTCACGAATACGGTCAAAGACAACAATGGTATCATTTAACGAATAACCCACAACGGTTAATACCCCTGCCAGTACCGTTAAGTCAAACTCCAATTGGAAGAATGAGAATACTCCCAGCGTCACGATAACATCATGTGCCAAAGCCGATACAGCTCCAACAGCCAAGCGCCATTCAAACCGGAACGAGACATAGATAAGAATACAAATCAGCGCGGCTAGCACTGCTAACCCCCCTTGCTCTGCAAGTTGCTTACCCACTTGAGGCCCGACAAATTCAACCCGTTTTTGTACCACACTAGGATCCAATGCCGTACTCACCGACATCACTTGCGCCACTTGAGTATCGCTCTTGACCCCTTCTCTAACAGGCAGACGAATAAGCACATCACGGCTTGAGCCAAAGTTTTGTACCACAGCCCCATCACTTTCTTCTGTGGTGAGTCCGCTGCGGATCTGTTCAAGATCCACAGGTTGGGTGAAATTAAGCTCAATGACTGTACCGCCAGTAAAATCCAGCCCCCAATTAATGCCTTTTGTTGCCATTGAGGCAATAGAGCCCAGCACTAAAATAACAGAGATACAACTTACTGGTACCGCGTGGCGTAAGAAGTTGACTGTACCTTTAAATGAAAAAAACTGTAACATTTCAACTCCTCCTTTAGATAGGTAATGACTTCACGCGCTTACCACCCCAAATTGCGTTAACAATCGCACGGGTTCCAACAATGGCAGTAAACATAGACGTAGCAATACCTATCATTAGCGTCACGGCGAAACCTTTCACCGCCCCCGTTCCCACAGCAAACAAAATCAATGCTGTGATAAAAGTGGTAATGTTTGAATCGGCAATAGTTGAAAAGGCATTGGCATACCCTTCATGAATCGCTTGCTGTATGCTGCGACCGGCTCGAATTTCTTCACGAATACGCTCGTAAATCAATACGTTTCCATCGACAGCCATACCAACAGTCAATACCATACCCGCAATTCCGGGTAAGGTCAGCACGGCGCCAGGAATAAGCGACATCACGCCCACAACCATCACGACATTGGCCATAAGCGCTAAATTCGCAATCAAACCAAAGGCGCGGTAGTAGATGATCATAAAGACCAATACCACAGCCAAGCCCCAAACCATAGCTTGTAAACCATTTTCGATATTCTCGGCACCTAAACTTGGGCCAATGGTACGCTCTTCAACAATAGAGACAGGTGCAATCAAGGCGCCCGCTCTTAAGAGTAGAGCAAGGTTTTGTGCTTCTGAATGGTCAAGCCCTGTGATCACAAAGTTACGTCCAAGACGCTGATTAATGGTCGCGACCGAAATCACTTCCTCAATCTTCTTCATTTTCACGCTGCCATCAGGGTTACGTTGCCCCTCATCTTTATACTCAGTGTATAAAGTGGCCATAGGCTTGCCGACATTGTCTTTGGTCACATTTGAAAAAATAGTCCCGCCTTTCGCATCCAAATTAATGGTCACTTGAGGACGGCTGTATTGATCAAATGTCGCTTGTGCCCCTTGAATATGATCGCCGGTTAACATCACGGCTTTTTTAAGCACAACGGGTCCACCTTCACGACGTTGATACAATGCCGATCCTGGTGGCACACGGCCTTTTACTGCAGCTTGCACGTCCGCATTTTGATCCACCATATGAAATTCAATGGATGCCGTCGCGCCCAAAATCTCTTTAGCCCTAGCGGTATCTTGTACACCCGGTAACTCAACAATAATGCGCTCTGCACCTTGTCTTTGCACAACAGGCTCAGCAACGCCTAGTTCATTCACACGATTACGTAACGTGGTAATGTTTTGCTGTAGGGCATCTTCTCTAATTTGCTTCAGATAAGCTTCACTTAAATTAGCCACCAACAGATAGTGATTATCTGTAGACTGATCTTCAAAAATCATGTCTTTGCTGCGTGTTTTAAGGAAGCTCTCTGCTTGAGCAAGGGCGTCGGCATTACGAAATTTAATCTCGATGCCATTGGCCGTGTTACGAATACCCGCATAGCGGATCTTCTCAGTCCGTAACTCTGTTCTAAAATCAGCCACTTTCGCTTCCGTCATCTTACGGATAGCTTCTCCCATGTCCACTTCCATTAGAAAGTGCACACCGCCACGCAGATCCAGTCCAAGCTTCATGGGTGCACCACCCATGTCTTCAAGCCATTTCGGTGTCGCTGGGGCTAAATTTAATGCCACCGTATACTTAGCACCCAGTGCCGCCGAAATCGCTTCTTTAGCCAGTAACTGTTGTCCACCATTAGTGACACGGATCAGTAATTGCCCATTTTCTAAGGTTGAGCGCATTACCTTAATATCATTTTTTTCTAGAACGTCATTCACTCTTGACTGAGTCGATGCGTTCACCTCTGCTCCACGCGTTGCAACGACTTGCACTGCATAATCTTCGCCGAACAAATTAGGGATCGCATAGAATGCGCCAATGGCGATAATAATTATCACCATTAGATTTTTCCACATAGGGTATTTATTTAACACACCATCGCCCTCTTGGCTTATAGTGACTTAATTGAGCCTTTTGGCAATACGGCTGCAATATAATCCTTTTTAATTGTAATTTCGTTAGTTTCGTTAAGCGCTAACAATACATAATCATTTTCGTCGCTGATCTTAGCAATCTTGCCTAAAATACCGCCACTAGTGAGCACTTCATCACCTTTGCTTAATGAACTCATTAAGTTTTTATGTTCTTTCACTCGCTTTGATTGAGGACGAAAGATCATAAAATAGAAAATGAGACCAAAGATGACCAACATGATCACCAATTCCATCGTTCCACCCGCGCCAGTTGCTGGAGCATCGGCGGCATACGCATTTGACATAAACATAGTATTCTCTTCTTATTTATCAGATTAAAAAATTAAGTCATTCGTTTTTGGTTTATTCTGGAACCGCTGGCACTTCACGCCCTTGACGAGTATAGAAATCCTCGACAAATGCATCCAAAGTTCCTGCAGCAATGGCACCACGCAATCCTTCCATTAGCCTTTGATAATAACGTAAATTATGAATGGTGTTTAGTCTTGCACCTAAAATTTCATTACAACGGTCTAAATGATATAGATAAGATCTTGTGTAATTCTTACAAGTGTAACAGTCACATTGATCGTCTAAAGGTGAGGTATCATCACGGTGACGCGCATTACGAATTTTGATCACGCCTTCACTGGTAAATAAATGACCGTTACGGGCATTACGAGTGGGCATCACACAATCAAACATATCCACGCCACGACGCACGCCTTCAACTAAGTCTTCAGGTTTTCCAACGCCCATCAAATAACGGGGTTTGTCTTCAGGAATTTTAGGACACACATGCTCTAAAATACGATGCATGTCTTCTTTTGGCTCGCCCACAGCCAAACCACCTACGGCGTAGCCATCAAAGCCGATATTGACTAAGCCTTCAAGGCTTTCATCCCGCAGATCTTCATACACGCCACCTTGAATAATGCCAAATAAGGCATTGGGGTTTTTCAAGCGATCAAATTCATCACGGGAACGTCTTGCCCAACGCAAAGACATTTGCATTGACTTACGCGCTTCATCTTCAGTGGCGGGATAAGGTGTACACTCGTCAAAAATCATCACCACATCAGAGCCTAACGAATCTTGTATTTGCATTGATTTTTCAGGATCTAAAAAGATTTTTTCACCATTAATCGGTGAACGAAAGTGCACCCCTTCTTCGGTAATTTTACGAATATCACCTAAACTGAATACTTGAAAACCTCCCGAGTCGGTTAAAATAGGTCGCTGCCAATTCATGAAATCATGTAAATCCCCATGCTTACGCATGATTTCTTCGCCTGGACGCAGCCATAAATGAAAGGTATTGCCCAATAAAATATCCGCACCAGTTTCACGGACTTCTTCAGGTGTCATGCCTTTCACTGTGCCATAAGTACCAACTGGCATAAAGGCTGGCGTTTCAACCGTGCCACGCTCAAAGACTAAACGACCACGACGCGCTCGCCCTTGCGTTGTATCTAATTCAAACTTCATTTTCACCCTTACCAGATAAACAGTCTGGCTTGATAAGCTCATACTATGAGCAAAAGATAAGCAATAAGAGGTTTGCTCTCATTGCTAACAAAATACATAACGGAAATAGTGTAAAACAAATAGCCTTATTTATTCGACACTAATATTTGATTTTTTCGTAACAAACATCGCATCACCATAGCTGAAAAAGCGATATTTTTGCTCAATGGCGTGCTGATAAGCTTGCTTAACCTCATCGATACCGGCAAACGCACTCAATAACATGATTAACGTTGACTCAGGTAAATGAAAGTTAGTCAACATGGCATCCACTACATGAAATTCAACACCGGGATAAATAAAGATATCAGTATCGCCTTTAAAGGCTTCAAGTACAGAAGGATCTTGACTGGCTCTCGCAGCACTTTCTAATGAGCGAACAGAGGTAGTACCAACGGCAATCACACGTTTACCTTTGGCTTTGGTTTCATTGATAAGATCAACCACATCCTGAGGCACTTCGGCCCATTCAGCATGCATTTTGTGATCAAGAATGTTATCGACTCTTACTGGCTGAAAGGTTCCTGCCCCCACATGTAAGGTCACAAAAGCCATATTAACACCTTTGGCCTTTAATGCATTTAGCATGTCATCATCAAAATGTAACCCTGCCGTTGGCGCAGCGACAGCACCTGGAGTTTTATTATAAACAGTTTGATAACGCTCTTTATCTGCGTCTTCATCGGGTCTATCAATATAAGGAGGAAGAGGCATATGCCCCACAGCTTCAAGCACTTCTAAAATGGTTAATTCAGACGCAAGTTCAAGTTCAAATAACGCATCATGCCGCGCTTTCATCACCATTTGATGGCCGCCATCAAGAATGATAACCGCATCCACTTTTGGCGATTTAGAGCTTCTGACATGGGCTAAAATACGCTTATCATCAAGCATACGTTCCACTAAGATTTCAAGTTTACCACCCGAGGCTTTTTTACCAAATAAACGCGCTGGAATGACTCGCGTATTATTAAATACCATCAAGTCGCCCGCATTGACTTTATCGAGGAGATCAGAAAACTGTAAATCCGTCACTTGGCCATCATTGCCATTTAGATTAAGTAATCTGGACGCTGTTCGCTCAGGCGTGGGATAACGAGCGATCAATTCATCAGGTAAATCAAAGGAAAAATCGGCAACGCGCATGGGTAATCTCTACTGCTTTCACTAAATCGAAGGCTAGTCTATGGTGACAGACTAAGAAGATCAACAATTGGCTTCATTTTTTGCTTTTAGTATAAACAAAGCGGCGATAAATGGTGCAATATGACCTCTTCACCACAGGATCCATTGAGATCTAACTGAATGTTATTCAGCACCAAAAAATAATCTAAATAGGTTTTGTGAACTGTGAATGATTTAACTTTGTTTTCCCCCTTTCACGTGTTACCGTAAAACTTAGATTACTTCAGCTTTATAATCACAAAAGATCACCATGAATTTTCTGTCACACCTGCACTTAGCCGATAATAGCCATACTTCCCTTGCTGCCAACCTTGCTGGCGATTTTGCAAAAGGCAATATTGAAAATTACCCTAAACATTTACAGCAAGGTCTCTGGTTACACAGACAAATTGATCAACTGACAGATAGCCATGAGTTAATCAAAGCTCTGCTAGCTCATTTTCCAAAACAACATCGCCGCGTTGCACCCATTTTAATTGATTTATGTTTTGATCATATGCTGGCAAAATATTGGGAAGAATACCATCATCAAACATTGAATGACTTTGCGCACAAAGCCTACGATGCTCTAGCCGCTTGCACCGACTTACCCCCTAAGCTCATTGATATTCTGCCTCGAATGCGCAGTGAAAACTGGCTAGTGAGCTATCAATCACGCCAGGGGTTAAATCAAGCCATTACTGGTGTAGCGAAACGCTTTTCTAAGCCTGAATTGTTCAATGGTAGCCAACATCTTGTCAAACAGTTAGATCAGGAAATAGAAACGGCTTTTCGTATGTTCTACCCACAATTAATGGCCTATACACGCATTTGGGTACGTAAAACACCCGAGCAATATTTATAGCTAAACTATCCGTAACGAAAAAGTTAGCTCAAAGGCAAGTGACCCGTTTTCACTAAAATAATGGTTTCTTCTTTAACAAATGGCGAATGAGCACTCATATGGGGACTACGCAACCATGTATATTGTGGATACTCGCCATGTTCATCCATAAAGGTCCCCGATAAGACTAAAATTTCTTCACCACCAAAATGAGTATGTGGCTTAAATATCTCACCCTTTGGCCATCTCACCAGAGCCGTATGCTCAGTCTTAAAACGATGAAGTGGCATCACTTGCAAGCCGCCATAACCAGGATGCCACTGAGTTTGCTCAGTATTGACTCGCACCACTTCATTATCATTTGGGTCAAATTGTGCAAGCTTAACAAACAACACACATCCTTCACGACTAAAGGGCCGATGTGCACTTCCTGGGGGATTACGTAAATAGCTTCCTGCTGGATAATCACCGGTTTCGTCGGAAAAAATTCCCTCCAGCACATAAATCTCTTCACCTCCTTGATGAACATGAGCCGAAAAATGACTATTTGGCTCATAGCGCACTAAACTGGTCGCATGACCTGACTCTGCTGCCTCTCTAGACAAGCGTTTACGACTCACGCCTGCAATAGGACTGTCAGTCCAAGCCATTTGTTGGGTATGAATAACCACTTGCTTTGAAAAATTCATATTCAGCATATTAATGTCCTTAGCCTAGTTTTGTTTTATAAACTAGGCTATTCAATAAACTCAAAAGCTAGTTCCTACCCGCCATCACACCACCATCCACATTTAAAATCGTTCCCGTGATCCAGCTCGCCTTTTCAAACAGTAGGAATTCTATGGCATCGGCAATATCATCTGTGGTTCCAATACGGCCAATAGGGTGAAAATCGTTAAAACCTTGTAGGCTTGATTCAATTTCATCTTCAGCAATAAAGGATTTATAAATCGTCGATAATACAACCGCTGGCGCGACGGCATTGACTCGAATACCATATTCAGCCAACTCTATAGCTAAATTTTTAGTTAACGCATGCAAACCTGCTTTTTGCATGGAATAGGCTGAGGAAGGCGTCGCCTTCACCGCTTGATTCGCCCACATTGAGCCAATATTGACAATACTTCCACCACCATGACGCCGCATATTTTTAGAGACGGCTTGAGTAATAAAGAAGAAAGCTTTATTGATATCCAGTTGAAGATCGTAATCTTCTTTGAAATGTTCTAGAAAACTGACAGGTTTAAAAAAACCCGCTGCATTGACTAAATACTGTATATGACGAGATTCATTTTCCAACTGAGCTACAAATTGTTCCACAGCCTCCTTATCATATAAATTAACCGACACCGCCTCGATATTGCCAGCCATTTCAAGGGCTAACTCTTGTTTGGCTTGTGTCAACTTAGCCAGATCCTGGCCTAAGATCATAACAGTATGCCCCTGTGCAACCAGCCTTTTAGCTGCTTCTTTTCCCATGCCGCTGGAACCACCCACAACTAATGCAATTGAATTTTTCATTCTCATCTTCTCTCAATGTTATTCACCAAAACTACCTACCGATAGATAGGTTCGAGCTAAACAATATGATCGAAACATAAAAATGTCAACACCTATCTTCTGGTAGATAGAAAAAAGTGATATGATATGCCAATATCAAGAGTCACTAACCTGAACTCGGGATAATGAGTGTCAAAAATGTTAGGTAACCCATTTAATATCAAAAAATTGAATGAAATTGGGTCATTCTTTATTTTTAAATTGGGTTTAATACTGCGATTTTTGTCGATATCAAGGCGGGATTTCGACTCTAATAGCGGGCTATTAGTAGAAAGCACAACGCAGATAGGGGCAGAAATAGTGCTATTAAACGGCGCTGCTTATCCCGAATTCAGGTTCAATAGGAATAACCAATGTCACCCACTGTTGAACGTATTATCCAAAGCGCCGAATCCCAAATTAGAATAGGGGGTTATAACGCCTTTAGTTTTAGAGAAATAGCAAAGGAAATAGGCATTAAAAGTGCGAGTATTCATTATCATTTTCCCACTAAACCCGATCTCGCGATTTTGGTAGCTAACCGCTACACTCAAAACTTTCAAGATCTACTCAAGCTCATAGAACAAAAAAGCTTGCTGCCTAAAGACAGGCTCTCTAATTACATAAACTTATTTCGTCATGCCATAAAAGTGGATAAAAAAATGTGCCTATGTGGCATGTTAGCCAGTGAAAACGATGTTTTACCCGATGCATTACAAATGGAAGTGAAGCAATTCTTTACTATGAATATTGAATGGCTTAAAGCACATTTATTTACGCACTCTCACACAGCTACAGCCCAAGCTATGCAATTACTCGCTTGTTTGGAAGGAAGCTTACTACTTACCAATGCCATGAGATCGAATGATATTTTTGAGCTAATATCCGCACAATTAATCGAACAAGATCATCATAAAGCGAACGGTTAACCGCCAATTTCGTCTGTCTATTCATTCGCTGTGTATGAAAGTCAGCGGTTTTTTGTTAAGCTCCGCGGCGTCATTAAGGAGAGAGAATGCAAATTTTTACCTATTGTCCCCCCAGTCTACCTTGGCTCGATCTTCGCTATGTTGATAGAGATATTATTGTGATTAATAAGCCCTCAGGTTTATTATCAAATCCAGGGATCGCCAGCTACACTCATGACTGCGCATTGACTCGATTACAAGCATTATTTAGCGATGCGATTTTAGTTCATAGACTCGATTGCGCCACCTCAGGCATTATGGTGTTTGCTCGCAATAAAAAAGCAGAATCCCATTTAAAAACCCAATTTCAAAATAGGCAAACACAAAAAACCTATATTGCGGTAGTACAAGGGATCATAAAAGAACAAACAGGGGAAATTAATTATTCCATCACCCCAGACAAAAATAATCCCCCTAAGCAAAAAATTGCTGTCCAAAATGAAGGAAAGTTAGCCACTACTTTTTATCGTAAATTAAGTCAAAATGATGAATCGACCTTAGTAGAACTCACCCCCATAACGGGGCGAACACATCAGCTAAGAGTTCATATGCAGGCTATTGGTCACCCCATTTTAGGTGATGACTTTTATGGCTGTGGAAAGAGTGAAAAGGCAGTAAAACGGTTACAATTACACGCTGAGCGTTTAAGCTTTAGTCATCCATATACGCAAAAGACAGTCACTTTTAGTAGCAAGCACCCATTCCCTATTCTCACCTAAAGAGTCTATGTAAAAAGGAAATGTAAAGAGACATTGCAGTAAAGAGCGAGTGTAAAACACCAAGGTCATATAACAAACCGGAGTCGATTTGGGGATCTACTCCAACTTTTTAGCGGTATAAAGACAGATCCCATCACTCCAACATTGCAACCTTTTATCAGACGTTAATACGAAATACTCTTCAAAAATGTTGTCACCTTTTGCTTCTAACTTTAAGCCTTGATTGATTTCAGTCACTGAAAGTTCATCTGAGCTATGACAACCGTCCTTATACCAAGTTTCTAAAAAGTAAGCATTGTTCTCACGAAAAAAGGTTAACATTTCGCCTAAAAGTGGTCTTTCATCAATCCAGTGCCCTAAAATCTCACGGCCTTCCTTTTTCAAGTCTTGCCAAAATAAGCGCTTACGCTTGTCGATTACTGGCATGTTTCCACCTCTACCTTCCTTAGCCTTATTCACCATAGCTGCTTAAAGTCTAGTCATAAGCTCAGAAAAAAGAAAACAGGCTATTAGAAAAGCAGCAAACAAAAATAACCACTATTTTTGCAAAGCATACAAGACATCAAACACAAACTGATCCCAGCCGTCAGCACTAAATGCGATATCTCTTATTCCTCTAACTTGATTCACTGCATGCAATGGTGCGGCACCATTATCCATCAGTAAATAAGCCATGATCATTCCAGTTCTGTCTTTTCCTGAATGACAATGAATAAGAACCGTTTTATCCTTTTCTTCACATTCACGAATAAAGGCAAGCGCTTTAGGCACTTGCTTAACACACCATTCCAAATCACCTTCTTGCGGCGGCACATTAGGTGAAAAAGGAACACATTGATGCAATAAACCGGCTTCAACAAAGTGTTCTGCGTCGCAAGATTCACCATTATTGACAGAAAGAATGGCATCAATCCCTTGCTCTTTTAATGCCCTCAGATCCCAAGGATCTTTACTTGGACCACTTCTACCTGCAATTTTACCTTCAATTAACCAAAATAAGTGCTGCATAAAACGTTCCTACATCATCATACTGATGGCTTTTGCCAAATATGTTCATTCGCCTTCATTGCTTGCTTTCGCTTTTTTTTTCCCGTTCCCGCAGGCTTAGCCACAGCCGGAGCTTGACGTGATGGGCAATCTAAAGGCGCTTCTTCATCAGCCTCAAAGCCTGCTATTTGCTCTCTTTTTAAGTGCAACTTATTCTTTTTTTCAATCAAACTAAAATGCTGATACTCATCATGGGCAATTAATGTCATTGCTAATCCGAATTCTCCCGCTCGAGCACTACGCCCAATACGATGCATGTAATCCATTGGGCTTCTAGGCAATTCATAATTAATCACCACTGGCAATTTCTCAATATCAATTCCGCGAGCAGCAATATCCGTTGCAATAAGCACCTCTATATCACCACTCTTAAAGGCCGACAAAATACGGTTTCGAGCGCCTTGACCTTTATCGCTATGAAAAACTTCAGCAATAATCCCAGCTTTACTCAATTTTTGAGCGACTCGATTGCATGTATTCTTAGCACTGGCAAAAATTAAAATCTGACGCCACTGATTTTGTTTAATGAGTTCAATTAATAATCCTGTTTTTCTATTACGATTCACTGTAACGACACGCTGTATTAATCGCTCTTCAACATCATCACTTGTCACATTAATCACCACAGGATCCTGTAGCAACTGCTTGGCTAATAATGTCACTTCTTCAGGAAATGTCGCTGAAAAAAGTAAGATTTGCTTTTTTACAGGCAATAATTTTTGAACTTGAGCTAATTCTTCACTAAAACCCAAACTTAACATGCGATCCGCTTCATCAAGGATGAAGTGCTTAACATAACGCAGTTTAATCGCATTATTGGACACTAAATCGAGTAAACGGCCTGGAGTGGCTACCAGAATATCAACGCCGCCCCTTAAAGCTAACATCTGAGTGTTTACAGACTGACCGCCATATACCGCTTTCACTTTCAATTTGGGTAATAGCTTTTGTCCATACTGTGTAATGCTGCTCGCCACTTGCTGTGCTAACTCACGAGTCGGCACCAAAATGAGACTCGAAACATCATTGCCTTGGGTCTGTTTCTTTTGCCCCATATTCAGTTGGAGTATTGGCAAAGCAAATGCAGCGGTTTTTCCTGAGCCCGTATTGGCCTGCGCCATAATAGATTTCTTTGCTAAGATCTCAGGGATAGCCTGCTGTTGAATTGGGGTTGCTTGTGAATAGTTAAGCTCAGTCAAACATTGAACTAATTCTGGCATTAGACCTAATTGAGAGAAGCTTGCCGATGAAGGCATAGAGGAAAAACAAGACTGAGTCATAAAATAGCGATCACTGATATAACAAAAATAGGCGCATAGTCTACTCTATTTTACCCAGTAAAGCTTATGATTTGCAGTCTTCAATGATCTTAATCAAATAAAAAATAATTTTATCATTAAAGATAAATAGTAGAGGATAAAACCAAATGATGAGGGTAGTCACTGACGATATGTCAAAAAAGGAGGTAATAGATAAAATGGTATCCCCAAGGGGATTCGAACCCCTGTTACCGCCGTGAAAGGGCGGTGTCCTAGGCCTCTAGACGATG
>NZ_CANLZC010000117.1 GCF_947495455.1 uncultured Shewanella sp.
CCCCGAGCAGTCAAACGAAGACCACAGCGATATGCTAGAAATAAAAAATGCCAATAAGCTTAACTTACTGGCATTACTATTTCTGAGGCTCTTTTTTTATCTAACTCACGTTGAAACCCCTCGATAGGATTTTCATCACGATTCACGACAAAACATGTCTCTGCAAGTACATCACTTGGCATGGTAAAAGAATAAAACCTATGATCTCCTTGCCGTACAAGGCTCACACTGCCAAAGCTTTCTCTATCTGTCATCGTTTTTCCTTTGGTTATAATTGCAACTTGCTAATTTAGAATGCTAACAGCTTATTGAATAGCAGTAAGATAACCTTCAAACTGCTTAATTTTAAGCAGTAAGGATACAGTTACAACCCATTGTTGTAAAATCGTTAATCACTGGTAGGTCACTAGTCGTGGTTTCCTCTCAACTCTCAACCATCCTCTAACTCACAAGTCCAACTACACTAGCTCACAAGCCCAACTAGCCAACGTTCAACATTATGCTTAAACGGAACGCAACCCATTCTCAATCGATACACAGTGGCGTACCTGCGCTCTTAACCATTGACTAAAACATTCTCCAGCAGGAGAGCGGATATGGGAGATAAGAAAATAGCCCGCATTGGCATTAATACTAGGTAATGGCGCAACGAGTCGACCACTAGATAGCTCATCTTGGATCAACGCATTTCTCGCTAATGCAATACCGACTCCAGCCTCTGCTGCTGACATAGCCATATCAGTCCGATTAAAAAAATGACCTTTATCATAGGGTAAGTTTACCCCCTTTGTTTCAGCCCACGCTTTCCACTCATGGTGGCGAACAGCACCTAACCAAGGCTTGGCATCATGGAGCAAGGTGATCTTTGACCATGACTCGACATCTGCTTTTCTGTCTGCAATCTCCGCATGTTGACTTAAATAACTGGGATTCATAACTGGGATCAGTTGTTCAGCTAATAACATTTCGGCATTGGGATCCCTGTAAGGTATTGGGCCATAATCAATGGCCAAATCAAAATCAGTGGTATTGTCATCCAGCACAGAATTAACCGCATCTAACTGAACTTGAATATCAGGAAACTGCCGATGAAAATCTTCAAGCCTAGGCACTAACCATTTAAATGCAAAGGATGGCGTGAGTTTCAACCTCACTTCTGAAATCGCCGATGATTGGCTTTGAATGCTAGTAATGGCCGTATCTAGGCTTTGAAAGCTGGATAATGCGACTTTATGTAACAGACTACCTGCAGTGGTTAAAGTCACGCCACGGGAATGGCGAGTCAATAGCTTAACACCGATATTAGCTTCAAGTTGCAAGAGTTGTTGGCTGATAGCTCCTGTTGTGACACATTTTACCTTGGCAGCGCTGGTTAAACTGCCATGACACCCGACTTCAACAAAGGTCATGAGTGCTGACACCATGTTATTTTTTAAACGCTCCATAAACAGCCTTTAGAAATACTATACTCAGGCATTAATTATTATCGATTGTCGCTTAACAGTAAAACCAGCAATATATTGATACTTGATATATGAAGATTTTCAAGTATCGAAGAGAGAAAAGTGACATGTTGAGAGGCGAGTAATGAAGGTTGTAGTATTAGGTGCTGGAGTCATAGGGTTAACAAGTGCATGGTATCTCGCGCAAAAAGGGTACCTGGTGACAGTCGTTGACAGACAAGCTGAATGTGGTAAAGAAACGAGTTTCGCTAATGCTGGACAGATATCTTATGGTTACTCCTCCCCTTGGGCGGCCCCGAGTATTCCCTTAAAAGCACTCAAATGGCTTATTCAAAAACATGCCCCTTTAAAAATCTCACCAAGCTTATCACCATTAATGCTGTCTTGGCTGGGAAAAATGTTATTAAACTGCCGTCTTGCGCCTTACAACATTAACAAATCCAGAATGCTACGGTTAGCTAACCATAGTCAAGTTTGCCTACAAGCCCTAAGGAATGAAACAGGTATTGAGTATCAAGGTCGGCAATTAGGCACATTACAACTCTTTAGAAATAATGCACAGCTCACTGCAATTAAAAAAGATATGCTCTTGCTTAAAGAAAGCAATATTGCATTTTCATTACTCGATGCTGTAGGTTGCATAGAAAAAGAGCCTGCACTTAACCATGTTAGCGATAAATTTGTGGGTGGATTACATTTACCTCAAGATGAAACTGGCGACTGCTACCTGTTTTGTCAGCATTTGACCCAGCTGTTGAAACAATCTGGAGTCTCATTTTGCTTAAATACAGATATTCATGAGTTAATCACCAATGGTGATACCATCAGTGCAGTGGCAACCAGTAAAGGAAGCCTTCAAGCTGATAAGTATATCGTCGCTGCAGGCAGCGATTCATCAAGGTTACTCTCGCCCTTAGGAATGCACTTGCCTATTTATCCGGTAAAAGGGTATTCAATGACATTGCCAATCACCCATCCAGAGTGCGCGCCAGTGTCTACGATAATGGATGAAACCTATAAGGTCGCATTAACACGCTTTGATGATAGATTACGCGTAGCGGGTACCGCTGAATTGAATGGTTTTAACCTTTCTATTCCTAAGAAACGAATGGCAACCCTATATCGAGTTGTCAGTGATCTCTTTCCCCATGTCGGTCAACTTGAACAAGCAGACCTTTGGACAGGATTAAGACCTATGACCCCCGATGGCACGCCCATTATTGGAGAAACCCCCTATAAAAACCTCTATACAAACACAGGTCATGGCACCTTAGGCTGGACAATGGCCTGCGGTTCGGGACAATTACTCGCAGATATTATTAGCCATACTCAGCCAAAAATACAATATCAAGATCTGAATATTGGCCGCTATCGTTCATAATATAGCTAAATCAATATAGCTAACTCAATATAGCTAACTCAATATAGCTAACTCAATATAGCTAACTCAATATAGCTAACTCAATATAGCTAACTCAATAATAAACCATAACAGCAGATTAAAAACCTTCAAAGTGTGGCTCTTTGGCAGCATTTACTCCACACTGATCTCATCAGATATTTTCGGCTTACCTTGTTCGATGGCAATTTCAACGCGGCGATTACGAGCACGGTTAAGCCAAGTATCATTATTTTCCAACGGCTGAGTTGAAGCCATACCCATGACTTTCATACGAGCCTGATCAAAACCCTGCACTCGAATAAGTTCATGGGCCACAGCCACAGCCCGGCTACTGGAGAGCGCCCAATTGGATTGATACAATTCATTAGCAATACGGCGATTATCTGTGTGTCCCGATACCGAAATGATCCCCGGCACATCTTTTAATAAAGCACCAATACGACGTATCACAGGTGTAAATTGCGGTTGTAAAAAACCCGACCCCGAGGCAAAGGCCCCTTTTTCACGAATGCGAATAATGATTTGTTGACCCAAAGATTCAACTTCAATGGCGCCATCGACAATTTCTTCATGAAGCGCTTGCGCTATTTTCCTTACTTTTTGATTTATCTCAGCTTGCGCCAATTCATTTGCCGTTAATTCTCCTTGATTGACTTGCACATTAGATGATGCCGCTTGTCCTCCACGCTGCTGACCCTTTTGTGCCTGTATGCCTCCTACAGTGTCATCATCACCGGCTTGAAAGGTTAACATAGGCTCTGTGAGTTCTTGCGTATGCTGATTAATGATCGCCAGCGGCGTATTGTCGGGGCGACCTGGGCGAAACTCTAAGGCTATCACCGACGTGCCTTTGGGAATATCTTTGACATCAATTTGATTTTGCACACCAAAAGCATATTTCATTGATCCCGCAATTTGTTTAAATTTCATCACATCCATTTCAGAAAAAGTGAGTAATAAAACAAAAAAGCACATCAATAGCGACATAAGATCGGCAAAAGTGGCCAACCACATTGGTGCACCTGGTGGAGGACAATCACACTTTCCTTTTGGCTTTACTTTTGGCTTTCCCATGGTTTAATTGCCGTCCATGGTATTGATGGTGCGATGCTTCTCCGATAAATAGTTTTTCAAAAAACTCTCTATCACTCTCGGATTCTGTCCGTCTTGAATCGCAAGTACAGCATCCATAATCAAATGACGATTGAGCATTTCTTCAGCCATTCTTAGAGATAATTTGTCGGCAATGGGAATGGCCACCATATTCGCAAGCACTGCGCCATATAAAGTTGTTAATAAGGCCACAGCCATAGCGGGCCCTATGGATTTAGGATCGTCCATATTCGATAACATGCCGACTAAACCAATTAACGTGCCTATCATGCCCATGGCTGGCGCTACATCTCCAAATGCTCGAAAGATCCCAATGCCCAATTTATGCCGTTGCTCCGTTAAGGCAATATCTTTTTCAAGGGCATCCCTCACCACTTCACTGTCATGACCATCTACCAGCATATCTACGGCTTTTTGTAAAAAACTGTTATTGATTTGGGCTTCTTCTAATGCTAAAAAGCCACCTTTTCTCGCCGCATCAGCCATCACCACGGCTTGTTCTATCAGCTCGTCAGGCGTATCTAACTTAAACATAAAAGCCTTGAACGCAATTTTCGTCGCGCCAAAGAACTGCTTTAAGTTATATTTGATCATCACCACAAATAAAGAACCTAACACCACGATGAGAATAGAGGACACATTAAAGAAAATCTCTAATCCACCACTGTTTGTCATGGCTATCACGACAAAAACAAAGGCACCAATCAAGCCAATTAATGTTGCTAAATCCACAATGCTCCCTTACTTCACTTCTTTAATGCCCACATTCGATCCATATAAAAAATGGCTCCATCATACTATCGGGCTATCGCGCAAAAAATGAAGCGTTAAATAGGTTAATTGCACCATAAAAGCATTTATTCGCTTATATAATCACCACTTCAAGCCCCTTGAGAAAACACGGTCGCGTTTTTCTCAAACGTTGACATGGGAAGGATTTTTTCACTTTCATTGATACAAATGGGCTTGACTTGCCAAAAAAGCTTCACGAATTCTGCTCAATGAGCATAAAATAGGCGCCATAATTTGACCCAGCACCTTGCCTGATATACCTTGTGTGTCGCTTAAATTGAGGAATTGTCACTGTGGCTAAAAAACCTGAAAATCTCACCTTTGAAGAATCGTTATTCGAACTTGATACAATTGTGACTGACTTAGAACAAGGCGATGTATCCCTTGATAATGCGTTAAAACAATTTGAACGCGGCATTAAGCTGGTTCGAAGCAGTCAGCAAAAATTAGACAGCGCTCAGCAAAAAGTCGCTATCTTAATGCAAGAGGATGGTGAGGAAACCTTAACGCCTTACCAGCCAGAGGATGTGTAATTGTTACAAACAAGAATCGAGCAATATCAACACAGAGTCGATGCCTACTTAACGCAAACAATCACTGCGTTACCCGTCTCTGATGAACATCTTAAAGCCGCCATGAAACAAGGCGTTCTTCAAGGTGGAAAACGCATTCGCCCTTTTCTGGTCTATGCCATTGGCGACATGCTTAATCTTGATCTTAATCAACTTGATGCGGCTGCTGCAGCCATTGAGTGCATTCACGCGTATTCGCTGATCCATGATGATCTTCCTGCGATGGATGATGATGCGCTAAGACGTGGACAACCGACATTACATATTGCCTTTGATGAAGCCACTGCGATTTTAGCCGGTGACGCACTGCAATCGCTGGCATTTGATATTATCAGCCGCTCTTCAGATCTTGAGGCGAAACAACAGTTATCTATGGTGCAAGCCTTAGCAACAGCCTCAGGGTATAATGGCATGTGTGGCGGGCAAGCCATCGATCTTAATGCCACTGACAAGCAAATTGATTTAGCCACCCTGACTCAGCTTCATCGCCTCAAAACAGGCGCTTTGATCCGCTGCGCAGTTGAACTGGCCATTATCGCGGCAAATATTGACGCTGATGAATGCCGCCATTTATACGATTTCGCCGATGCCATTGGACTGGCCTTTCAAGTACAAGATGATGTACTGGATATCACAGCCAGTACCGAAGAGCTCGGAAAACCTCAAGGTTCCGATACCGATGCCAATAAAAGTACTTACCCCAAATTACTTGGATTAGCAGGTGCGCAACAAACTGCACACACTTTAATCCAGAATGCACTATCAGCGCTGGCCAAATTGCCTTACAATAGCCAGTTAATTGCCGAATTTGCTCGTTACATTATTGAGCGAAGAGTATAAAAAGAGACAAAGAATCTCGTTATGAGCTGTGATAAATCTCCATTTCCTGTGCTTGAACAGGCTAACACTCCCGAAGAGCTAAGACAGCTACCTCAGTCTGTATTACCTCAAGTTGCTGATGAACTTAGAGCTTTTTTGCTCAATTCGGTGGCAACCTCAAGTGGGCATTTTGCTTCTGGCTTAGGCACAGTTGAGCTCACGGTTGCTTTACATTATGTTTACAACACGCCTTTTGACCGATTAATTTGGGATGTTGGCCATCAGGCCTACCCACATAAAATTTTAACGGGTCGCCGGGATCGTATGCATACTATCAGGCAAAAAGGAGGCATACATCCTTTTCCTTGGCGTGAAGAAAGTCCTTTCGATACGTTCAGTGTCGGTCACTCAGGCACCTCAGTGAGCGCGGCTTTAGGCATGGCCATTGCTGCTGAAAAAGAACAAGCCGATCGAAAAGTGGTTGCCGTTATAGGTGATGGTGCAATGACGGGTGGCATGGTCTTTGAGGCATTAAACCATGCTGGCGACATTCACAATGACATGTTAATTGTACTCAATGACAATGAAATGTCGATTTCAGAAAATGTGGGCGCACTGAATAACCATCTTGCCCAATTAATGTCTGGACGTTTTTATACCAGCATTCGCGAAGGCAGCAAAAAAGTGCTCCAAAACATGCCGACCATTAAAGAGATGGCAAAACGCACGGAAGAACACCTCAAAGGTATGGTGGTTCCGGGCACCTTATTTGAAGAATTTGGCTTTAATTACATTGGCCCTATTGATGGCCATGATGTGGACTCACTTGTGGAAACCTTACGCAATATGCGTCAACTCAAAGGCCCACAAATTCTGCATATTATGACCAAAAAAGGCAAAGGCTATGAGCCCGCGGAAAAAGATCCTATCGGCTGGCATGCGGTGCCTAAATTTGATCATACTCAATTTAAAAAGCCCAGTGCCAAACCTAGCTCACCCACTTTTTCTCAAGTCTTTGGTAAATGGTTGTGTGATGTTGCACAAAACGATGAAAAATTACTCGCCATCACTCCGGCGATGCGAGAAGGCTCAGGCATGGTGGAATTCTCTCAGCGTTTTCCCAAGCAATATTTTGATGCCGCCATTGCTGAACAACATGCCGTCACTTTAGCAGCAGGTCTTGCTTGTGAGGGCTATCAGGCCGTCGTCGCGATATACTCCACTTTTTTACAACGCGGCTATGATCAACTCATCCATGATGTGGCATTGCAAAAACTGCCGATTTTATTTGCTATAGATCGTGGTGGCATTGTGGGTGCAGATGGTCCAACCCATCAAGGGGCCTTTGACTTAAGCTTTATGCGCACTGTGCCTAACATGGTGATCATGACGCCATCGGATGAAAATGAATGCCGCCAAATGCTTTACACAGGTTACCGCTATCAAGCAGGTCCAACAGCGGTTCGCTATCCCCGTGGATCCGCAACGGGCGCTAAGCAAGTTGAAGCACTCACCTCCATTCCTATTGGCAAAGGTTCGATTAAACGCCAAGGGAAAAAAGTCGCCATTTTAAATTTTGGCACTTTACTGGCTAACTGCTCACTGGCCGCTGATACACTTGATGCCACTGTTGCCGATATGCGCTTTGTCAAACCCATAGATACTGATTTAATTGTCAGTCTAGCGCAAGAACATGATGTGCTTGTCACTGTGGAAGAAAATGCCATTATGGGCGGTGCAGGCTCCGCGGTATTGGAAGTTTTACAGCAGCAAAAAGTATTCAAACCTGTCTTACAAATTGGCCTACCCGATGAATTTATTAAACATGGTGCAGCCGAAGAGATTTTAGCGGATCTACAACTCGATAGTGACGGCATTTTACAACAAATCCAAACCTATCTTAAAGACTAACAGCCTTAACCCTTAATCTTCAATCCAGCTTGCAATCAGCGCCTTTTGTATCAAAAAAGACCAAAGGCGCTTTTTTATCACCTTTCACTTAACTCCGCTTTACGCTTTATCTTAGCAAGCGCTGACAAACAACCGCCGTTAACAACAAACAGAATGTAGGTAGCAATTTTAATCAATAGGCCATTAAGCAAGAAAAAAGCCAGCTAATCATCATTAACTGGCTTTTATTATCTTTTCATCAAGAGCCTTAAAGCTCACGTATCAGTGATTAGGCCTCGCCTTGTGACACCATCACCATTGCAGGGCGTAATAGACGCTCATTAAGCACATAACCTTTTTGCATGACAGCCATAACAGTATTGGCAGCGAATTCACTACTTGGCTGCATACCTATAGCTTGATGTAAGTCAGGATTAAACGCTTCGCCTTGAGGGCTTACTTGCTTTAAACCAAACTTATCAACCGCGCCCACAAAACCTTTAAGGGTTAACTCAACACCTTCATAAATTGCTTTAGTGGCTTCGGCTTCGGCATCTGTCCCTTCTAATGCACGCTCTAAATTATCCAATACTGGTAGCAATTCATTAGCAAACTTTTCTAAAGCAAATTTACGCGCCTTTTCAACATCCATAGCCGCACGGCGACGAATGTTATCCACTTCAGCGGCAGCCCGTACAACTGAATCTTTTTGCTCATTCACTTTTGCTTCAGCCGCTTTTAAGGCTTGTTCTAATTCTTCAACTCGAAAATTAGCCTGAGTCAGTTCATCCATCAAGCTTGCTTCGGTTTCTGCCGCTTCTTCTGCTTCGTTAATCAGATCCCCTTCCAACACGTCTTCTGACACGGTTTCAATCTCTTCTGCTTGAATATTTTCAGCTTTATTTGATTCTTTACTCATTTCTGCTCCGACTAAAAATGCTTTGTTTCTGCAAGTTATGAGCATATTATGGGGATCTATTCTAAGGTTTCAAGGTCTATGCTGCGAACAAAGGATCAAATATGTTATGACGAGTCAGTTTAAAACGATCGGCCTGATAGGTAAGCCCAATCACCATGGTACCCATCTCACGCTCAAACGCTTGATTAAGTGGTTATGCGCTCAAGGTTTTACCGTCCTTGTTGAAGATAGAGTCGCCGATGAAATTAGCACTCAAGTGCAAGCGGTCGATCTACTCGAACTGGGTGAGCAATGTGACTTAGCCATAGTGGTGGGTGGCGATGGTAATATGCTAGGTGCAGCGCGAGTGCTCTCCCGATTTGATATCAGTGTCATTGGTGTCAATCGTGGTAATTTAGGCTTTTTGACCGATCTTCCACCAGAAGGTTTTGAAGATATATTACAAGCTGTTCTTCAAGGAGAGTTTGAAACCGAACACCGTTTCTTACTCGAAGCGGAAGTCCATCGCCACGGCGAACTCAAATCTTGTAATACCGCAGTTAACGAAGCAGCGTTACACCCAGGAAAAATTGCGCATATGATCGAATTTGAAGTCTATATCGACGACAAATTTATGTACAGCCAACGTGCCGATGGCATGATCATCGCAACACCTACAGGCTCAACCGCTTATTCTTTATCAGCAGGTGGCGCCATTTTAACTCCCAATTTAGAAGCCATGATTTTAGTGCCTATGTTTCCGCACACCTTATCAAGTCGCCCTATTGTCATTGATGCCAAAAGTACCATCACCTTAGTCGTCTCACCTCACAACGGCGATAATTTAGACGTAAGCTGTGACGGGCATGTGCATTTATCTGTGTTGCCTGGTGATAAAATCATTATCAAGCGAAGTGAAGATACATTAAAACTCATCCATCCCA
Source organism: uncultured Shewanella sp. (assembly GCF_947495455.1). Classification (GTDB taxonomy): domain Bacteria; phylum Pseudomonadota; class Gammaproteobacteria; order Enterobacterales; family Shewanellaceae; genus Shewanella. Next base: position 9,894 of record NZ_CANLZC010000117.1, read on the forward strand.
AAGGACACAGTTATTTTCACGTGCTGAGAAATAAACTAGGATGGGGAAGTAAATTATTTTAAATAATGGGGGCAGTAAAGCATGGCTTAACGATGTTTTACTGCCCTTATTATTTGAATGTTACTCGCAAACCAAATCGAATAAAAAATCACTCAAAAAAGATATAACAGCAAAGTAGAGACTTTTTTACTTTAAAACAGTGAGTAAAGAATAAAAACACGCTGTTATTATCATTCATTCAAATAAAACCAAATTAAACAAATTTAAAACAAAAAATAAACACAAATACAATATTTAAACAACAAAGATCAACCAAATGTATATTATGAATATATATTATAATGAATTAGAATAAGCTAATTTATAGGTAAGAGATTGATCTTTATTAAGTTACCACTTTTATACTATATACAAACTTTATAGATTTCAACATAGATTACAAAGCTCAGCTCAGGATAGTGGATGTCTTTAATCAAAGCGTGGTCGAGTTAGCCAATGACACTTTACCTCCTACTTTCTATTAAAGGATCTACATTTATGTCGCTTATTTATAAGCTCACACCTCTTGTATGCGCAATGGGATTAAGCATGTCTGCTCAGGCTGCACAATGGCACACACATTCAGGCAATAATATCAACAACTCAACCTCCATAGACCGCTCATCTTTATTACAACAACTCAATTTAAATGATGAGTATCAAGTGCAAGAAGTCCGCCGTGTCACCATTGCTGATGGAAAAGAAAAAATCAGATATAAGCAACTTTATCGAGGAGTTGAGGTTTATGACGCTAATATTGTTGCACAAGCCAATGAGTGGAACATTGAGCAAGCACAATCTGCCACCACATTACAAAATATAGAAGTTGATCTCACCAGCACCACACCAAAACTCACTCAACAGCAAGCTTTTGACACCTTGTTACAGCAACATTTGTTATCCGGTCACATTGAAAACAAACAAAGCCAGTTGTTCATCTACATGGACAGCGACAATAGGGCTAGACTCGTCTATCGAGTGTCTTTCTTTGACGCAGGTAGCAACCCAAGCCGACCCTTTGCCATGATTGATGCCCATACAGGTGAAATACTTGAGCAATGGGATGGGCTGAATCACGCTCTTGTCGGCACAGGCCCTGGTGGTAATGAAAAAACCGGACAATATGAATATGGTAGTGACTTTGAGTCTCTTGACGTCACTCAATCAGGTAATACCTGTACTATGAATAATGATAACGTGAAAACCGTTAACCTCAATGGTTCAACATCGGGATCCACTGCCTATAGCTATACTTGTCCACGCAATACCGTCAAAAGCATCAATGGTGCTTATTCCCCCCTCAACGATGCTCATTTCTTTGGTGGTGTGGTTTTTAACATGTTTAATGATTGGTACGGCACGGCTCCTCTCACCTTTCAATTAACCATGCGAGTGCATTATTCCAGTAACTATGAAAACGCATTCTGGAATGGTTCTGCAATGACATTTGGTGACGGTGCTAATACCTTTTATCCACTAGTGAGTTTAGATGTGTCGGCCCATGAAGTCAGTCACGGATTTACTGAACAAAACTCAGACTTAGTTTACAGTGGTCGCTCTGGTGGCATGAATGAAGCCTTCTCTGACATGGCGGGTGAAGCGGCTGAGTTTTACATGCATGGCAGCAATGACTGGTTGGTTGGCGCACAAATCTTTAAAAGCGAAGGCGCATTACGTTATTTTGCCGATCCGACTCTAGATGGTAACTCCATTGGCCATGCCGATGACTTCTCTTTCGGTATGAACGTGCATTATTCCAGCGGCGTATTTAATAAAGCCTTTTACTTACTCGCTAATACAAGTGGCTGGGATACCAAAAAAGCCTTCGCCATTATGGTCAAAGCCAATCAACTTTATTGGACATCCAACTCAGACTTTGATGAAGGTGGTTGCGGCGCCAAAAAAGCAGCGGACGACCTAGGTTATGATTCTGCCGACGTGATCAACGCCTTTAACCAAGTAGGAGTCAATGCCAGTTGTGGAGATACTCCTCCTCCCAGCGAAGCTGTCGAACTTGTCAACGGTGTAGCATTGACTAATTTATCAGGCAATAACAATTCACAAACCCATTATTTTATTGATGTGCCCGCAAACGCGACGAACTTAAGCGTGCAAATGAGTGGTGGTAGCGGCGATGCTGATCTGTATTTAAAATCCGGTAGCCAACCAACCACTGACAGCTATGATTGTCGTCCTTATGAAAATGGCAACGATGAAACCTGCAGTGTAACAGCTCCCGATACCGCTCGTTATTATGTGATGCTCAATGGTTACTCCAGTTATGCGGGAGTCACATTAGTGGCAAGCTTTGACGGTGGTGATGACAATGGTGGTGAAGATAAATTTGAGAATAATACCCCAGTTTCTATTCCTGATAACGACAGCGTAGGTGCCAGTAGCAATATCAATGTGACATTAGACGGTAACCCGTCAAGTGTGAGTGTTCAAATCAATATTAGCCACTCCTATATTGGCGATCTTGCTGTGACGCTCACCAGCCCAAGTGGAGAAATCTTCAATCTGCACAATAACTCTGGAGGAAGCAGTAACGACATCAATGAAACCTACTCACTGAATTTAAGTGGCAATAATGTCAATGGCAATTGGCAGCTTAAGGCGGTGGATAGTGCCAGATGGGATACAGGTACCATAGATAGCTGGAGCCTCACCTTCTAAGTACCAGACCTTAAGAGCAGCACATAAGCTGCTCTTTTTAATCCCTGTAATACTTTAAGTTGCAGTATTACGGGGATATTCGTTTAAGCCAACAAAATAAAACCTAAAAAGGCAAATGCTGCCGCAATTAATGTATAAGGAAGCTGGCTTAAACCATGACTGAGTAAATTACAGCCTGATCCCTGCGCCGCTAAAACCGTTGAATCTGAATAAAAACATGCTTGGCTGCCAAAAGATGATGCAGATAACAATGCACCAATAACTAAATAAATATCTGCATTAACCGATTGTGCTAATGGCATCACTATGGGAATAGACACAGCAAAAATGCCCCAGCTGGATCCCGTTGCAAATGCCAATAATGCCATGGAAACAAACACCATTGCCGGTAAAAGTTGGGCTGTCATAAGCGGTGATAGTGATTGAATAACATACTCAGATAAATGAAGCTTATCGCAAACATCCTTAAACACAAATGCCGCGACAACGGTACCAATCGCTGGCAACATACTTTTAAAGCCATCTAACATTTGCTCCATCATCTCAGAAAGTGGCATCAGTCTTTGCAGCCAATAATAAGGGAGAGTTATCGCCAACGTTGCCAGTAACCCTAACCATATATCAATATCAAAATACACAGAAAAGCCCACTAACAAAAAAATAGGTACAAAAAAGTTATGTAAAGCACCATGGGGATCTGTCTGTTCAAACTCTTCTTCTATAGCCTTAAGGGCATATTCATCCGCTGTTTTTACGTCATTATGATTCAGTTCATTGGCAATAAATTTTCCCGATAGAGCGGCTTCTTGTGCCGTTTTCATGGGCCCTAAAGCCGGTAATATTCCCATGATCACAAATAGCACCACCACAATCGCAAGCCATGCATAAAGCATATATGGAATGGCTTGCATATAAACTTGAATCCCCTCACCCTTTGCAGCTATGCCATTATCAATCAAGAGTCCGCCAAAAAAAACAGCCCAAGTGGATAATGGCACTAATACACAAATAGGCGCTGCGGTCGAGTCAACAACATAAGCTAACATTTCTCGAGAAACGTGAAATTTATCCGTCACCCTTTGCATCGTCGAGCCGACGGTTAACGCATTTAAATAATCATCAATAAAAATAATCACACCCAGAAAAAATGTCACCATAAGGGATGATTTTTGACCGCGAGCAAACTTTAACGCATAACGCCCAAAAGCACTGGCCCCGCCAGTACGCACTAATAACGCAATCAGGGAACCAAAGCTTCCACACACAAGAATAAGCCAACCTATGGTTTCATCAGCCATCACTTTTAATGAAATTTGAGAAAAATTAACCAAGACTTCACTGGGATCGATGAATAATAGCCCCACAACCGAACCTATGATTAAGGATAAAATAGGACGACGTAATCCAATGGCTAAAACAATGACCACGACAGGTGGAATAAGGCTAAGGGCACTTGGCTCAGACATAATGAACAACTCTCTTTATTATTTTTCTAATCTATCATTCATTTTATGAATAAGTTCAGAACAAAAGCTTTTAAGACATTGTTCTGAATTAAAAACTATTCCACTGGAAAATAAATCGACATTGAGAGTATGTCAATCAAAATATATTCACTAGAACTTTAAAGTTACTCTATGGAAAGCTCGTGTTTGATTAATATGCGCTAACTCAAAGCACACTTTCTATCGATGCAATAATAAATGATTAATCCTAGCATTATTCCCCAAAAAGCACTGCCAATATGTAAAATCGTCACACCAGAGGCAGTAATAACAAAGGTGAATAATGCACCTATTTCTTTGCCTTCTAATGCCGCTAATAAGCTACTGGAAAAGGTGCCTAATAAAGCCAAGCCGGCAAGGCCCATGACTAACGCGCTTGGGAATAGCAATAATATTTGTGCAATTGTAGCGGCAAATAATCCCAGTAAAAGATAGAAGCCTCCCGCCCATACCGCTGCCCAATAACGTTTGTTTTTATTAGGGTGAACGTCTTCTCCCATGCAAATTGCTGCGGTAATCGCAGCTAAATTAAAAGCAAAACCACCAAAAGAAGCTAAAAATAAACCAGTCACTCCCGTTACTGTGATCAAAGGAGAAACGTTAACGGAGTAACGATATGCCTGCAATACCGCCAGTCCGGGTAGATTTTGAGAGCACATGGTGACAATAAATAAGGGCACTCCAACCCCAATGATCCCCGCATAGCTCCATGCCGGTTCAATAAAAATCGGCGTCGCTAAATGCCAATGTAATGTGTTGAAAGATAAATCTTTTGAAAAATAACTCACCACAATCCCCACAATGAGCACTAAAGGAATATTAAATGTTGGCCAGCGGTATTTCCCCAATAAATAAAAAAGTAACATGATTAAAATCAACACGAGATGAGCTTGAGCCGCAACAAAAATATTCAATACAAACTGAAGCAATATGCCTGCAAGCATAGCTGAAGCAAGGGATTTAGGAATAAACCCCATTAACTTATCCATCAAGCCAAATACACCGCATAAGGTAATGAGAAATGAACACATCAAAAAACCGGCTATGGCTTCGTGTAAACTCACACCACTTAAGCTGGTCACCAAAAGTGCGGCCCCTGGGGTTGACCATGCCGTGAGTAAAGGCACCTTGTAATATAGTGATAAGAGTAAGCTTGATAACCCCATACCAACACCGAGAGCCCACATCCATGACGTTATTTCAGAGGCTGATGCACCTACAGTGTGCGCGGCATTAAACACTATCACCGCAGAGCTGGCATAAGCAACAATCACTGTGACAGCGCCAGATAAAGCAAGGCAGAGCTGATCTTTCAACGCCATACCTTTTCCTTTTTAATCATATCTGTTAGTTAACATCTGTTAGTTAACAAATGTTATTCAACAATATCCCTGTTTAATTATTATTCACACACTGATAAAAACAACCAAGACTAAAGCGATATAGCCCCCATAAAACCTGCTACTTTTTCGCTCTCCTATAAAAAAGGCCCATAAATGGGCCTAACATACTGAATAAAAAATATAAATTAATTGACTCTAAGGGACTCAGTTATTAAGAGACTCACTTATTAAGGGACTCGCTTATTGTTTAATACCTTCAATGATAAGATCAAGTTTCACATTCTTCGATGCAGGGCCTAAATCCATCTTAATATTATAATCTTTTAACGCAAACTCAGCCGTGCCCTCAAAACCTGCTCGATAACCTCCCCAAGGATCTTTTCCTTCACCGATCTCATGCGCCGTAATCGCTAAAGGTTTAGTGACGCCATTTAATGTAAAGTCACCGTTAATGATAAAATTCCCTTCTCCTTTATCCACTACCGATGTGGAGGTGAAACTGGCCTTAGGGTGCTTACCCACATTTAGAAAATCACTACCACGCAAATGTTTATCACGCTCAGCATGGTTAGAATCAACACTTGTCGTATTAATTATCACATTCACTTTAGCATCGGCTAGTTTGTCTTTATCGAAACTAAATTCCCCTTCAAATTCATTGAAGCGCCCCACGACAAAACTATAACCTAAATGGCTCACCCTAAATTCGATGGATGCATGGACGCCCTGAGTATCAATGACATAGTCAGCGGCTTGTGCCATTCCACCAAATAATAATGACGTTGATAGTGCCATTGATAATATCTGTTTTTTCATATTCAAATCCTTGGTAATTACAATTGCTTTGAGCTAATTTGTTTTACAATGTCGCCTTTTTATCGGTTTCTTATTTAGACGTTATTTTCAACATTCTCATGAGGGTGGTATCTTTATCGACAAAATGATGTTTTAATGCCCCCAAACCGTGAAGGATCACTAGCCCAATTAAGCTATAAGCCAACACTTTGTGAATTAAACCCGCAATATCTGCCTGATCATTAAATAGTTGCCCTAGACTGGCTAATTCAAACCAGTCAAACACCAAAATACCTCTATCATCTGCTGTTGAAATCAAATAACCACTGCCCATAATGATAAACATAAGTAAGTAAAGGAATAGATGCACATAATGGCTAACTTTTCTTTCCCATGGTTTATGTTGAGTGTCACTCAAGGGCTTAGGATTTCCCCATCGCCAAGCTAAGCGAAAAATGGTTAAAAACAGTAATAAAACACCTAGACTCTTGTGAATATGAGGCGCAGTTTTATACCAAGTACTGTAATAGGTTAAATCCACCATCCAAAATCCTAAACAGAAAAGGCCAATAACGGCAAATGCACTCACCCAATGTACTATGATAGTAACAATGCCATATCCACTGCTTGTATTTCGAAACATACCGTGCCTTATGCTTTACATTTTTTCGATATCATACCGAGAAATCATGAAATTAAAATCAATAAAAATAGAAGATTAATTTCGATTTATTAGAAAAGCAGATGAATGACAAAAAATCAACATAACAATCAATCCATTCATACCTTGCGAATAGTTGAACAATAAACATCATTTTCCATTAAAAAAACACCAATTGGATCATAAAAAACACACTTTGCATATTAACTAATCGAATGGACAACCGAATAAAAAAAAGGACTTGCAGCGAGAGGATCACCGCTATATTATACGCGCACTCCAAAACGAGATGCTTTAAAGCAAATCGTGAGTACTCAAAATTGCCCGAATAGCTCAGTCGGTAGAGCAGAGGATTGAAAATCCTCGTGTCCCTGGTTCGATTCCGGGTTCGGGCACC
>NZ_CANLZC010000118.1 GCF_947495455.1 uncultured Shewanella sp.
TAGAGATAGGACTCGGATTTTGACGCATTTAAACGATCAGTCAACCGATCAATAAATCGTTAAATGATCGGCATTAGCTCAAATGAGCGCTTTTTTATTACTGATGTGATTGAAAGCGTGTAAAAGCCATTAAGCCGTTTTCTTGTTAGTGCGAGCCATATAGAAAATAAATAGGATTAACACGGCAAGTTGTGCACTTATGCCTTCCCATGTTGAACCTATACCTATCCAGTCCATTTCGATATTGATGGGAAGGTTATTGATGGGCACGATGGCCGCTTCTTGTAAGGCGGTAATGGCTTTGCCCATTAAAATAAAGGACAAAATCAACAAGAGGTAAGTCGTGGTGGAAAAGAACTTAGCCAGAGGTAATTTTATCGAATATTTTAATAAGCCCCAAGTGGTCAATGCTAATAGCGCGATACCTGAGAGTATGCCGCCAATAAAGTAATTAAACTGACCACTTTCAGATTGAGTGAGCAATGATTGATAGAAGAGGATAGTTTCAAATATCTCACGGTATACAGCGACAAAAGAGAGTAGCGCAATGCCCCACAAAGTGCCCGCTTTAAGCTGGCTATTAATTTTTTTATTAATGTAGGCTTGCCAGTGAGCGGCATGGGTTTTACTGTGCATCCAAACGCCAACATAAAACAGCATTAAGGCGGCGAAGAGGGAACCAAAGCCTTCCATCATTTCTCGGCTAGCGCCACTGATTTCAATCAAGGTTTGAGCGGTAACCCAAGTTGCGCCGCCAGCGATGAGTGCAATAATCCAACCTAAATGTAAATATTTAAGCGCATCACGTCGATTCGTGCGAATAAGCACTGTCATTAAGGCTATCACCACTAATAAGGCTTCAAGGCCTTCTCGCAGTAAAATCACTAAACTGGCACTGAATAAGGTGGCATTGGATAAGTGTGATTCTGTTAACAAGGTTTGTGCTTCGGCCAGCTGTAGCATGCTAGTATCAAAAGTGGCCTGTACTTGAGATGGATTTTGATTGTTGCTTAATAAATGCCTGAGCTGCATTAAATTCACTTCAATGCTTTTGCGTAAGTTTTTATCATGGGCATCTAAGCTGTTTTCAATAAGCTCAAAGCCATCAAGATAAGCACTAACAGCAAGGGTTTTGGCTTGGGAATAATCGCCATTATCAAAGGCTTTTTTGGCCGAGGTCAGTAAATTTCTAGCAACGGTGAGGGGCGAAGGCTGGTGGTCAAAAAGAGCCTCAGGCTTTGATCTCAATGCTGAGATGTCAGCAGGCGTGACCCCTTGTGATTTGAGTGATTGGGTCAGTTGAGAAGGACTATGGTTGACCCATTCTTGCAAAGTCACCTTAGGGAGAATATGAGCTGTGCTGCCTTGATCGCTTTTTTGAAAAGCCAGGCTAGACACATAGAAGGCTAACGACCAACGTTCTTGCTCTTTTAGCTGCGTAAAAGCGGGCATGGCGGTATCATCTAACCCATCAGAAATGGCATCAAATAATCCTAAAATGGAGCGGTTTTCTGCTCTTGCAAGATCGGTAAAATCAGTGGGCTCTGGAGATAAATTCGCGGCTAAAACGCCATTGCCTTGGCCTTCAATACCATGGCAGCTGGCACAGTTTTCTTGGAATAATTGTGCTGTTGCCATACTGGATACAAGATGTTTTGGCAGTGAAGATTCAGGCATTAAGGTCAATAAGGCGCTGCGCAGTTTACTTGAAATCTCTTTGATTACGAGAATGTCTTGTTTGTTTTTGATACTGGTTTGTAAGGCAAGTGCTTCACGATAGAGCTGTGGATTTTGCTGGTTGAGTTGTGTGTTGTCAGCGAGCTTTTCGACGATGAGGGCAGAAAACTCAAGCATTTCTTGATATTCATCTTGATTGATTACTTTGCCTTTTTCAATGGCGGCATCATAATCGACACCTACATATTCCGCCAGTTGAGCCAATTGCCTTAATTGTGTTTGATTTTTGTTATCAAGTTCCTTTGATGTTGAGGCTAAACTCGTTTGAGAGAAGAATAATATGAGTGAAAATAAAATGAGAGTGAACAGTGGCAATAACCGCATTTGAATGAAGCGGTCCATAGGGCCCGAAAGAGGTTGCATTGATGGAATTTCCTAGTCAATCGACTGATAATAATAATTATTCTAATTATAAACTTGGTGGAGCCCTCGGAGTCAAAGAAAATAGTGATTAATTTGAAAATCAGTTAGCAAAAAACAGTAAAGTGAAAGGATTACCGAATGAACAAGCTTGAGTCTTGGCTTATTTCATTAAGGCAAGGTGCGACCCCCAATTTTGATGAGTGCTTAGCTTATTTAGGGGATTATTTCCCTTTGCTGAGACAATTTGAATTTACAGAGCAAGATCTCGTATGGCATGGTGAAGGCAATGTGGCTGTTCATACCGATAGGGTATTAACGGTTCTTTATCAGTTATTTGCACTTGAGGCCAATGGGTTAACGGGTGAGCAGAAACAAATCTTGATTTTATCGGCGTTATTGCATGACATTGCAAAACCTATTACAACGAAACGTAAGCCTATTCAAGGTGTAGAGAGAGTGGTTGCACCAAAACATGAAGCCCTTGGAGTAGATTACTTAGCCATTAAGTTACTTGAGCTTCCCATTTCACATAAGGTGATAATGAATGTCATGGCATTGGTGGGACATCATCAAAAACCTAAATTATTAGTGATAAAAAAGAGTGATTTCTCTGATTACCTGTCATTGGCGTTAGAGGTTGATTTAGCTATGTTGTATTGGTTAGAGAGGGCGGACTTTCAAGGGCGAGTGTGTGAGGATTTGCAGCAGCAATTGGAGTATCTTGAGCTATTTAAAATGTTTGCCAAGGAATATCAGCTTTGGAATGTTAATGATCCAAGAGCCGAGTTAATCAAAAAAGTTCAAGTCAAACAGCAGGCCGATGAGCAGTTATATTTGAATAATTATGTGGTGAGTGAGCTGGCAAGTGGCAAGATCACTATGCCTGAAGAGGCCATGAGGACGACCTATGAAAATGCACAAGATTTTAGTCATTTGTATCTTATGTGTGGGATCAGTGGGAGTGGAAAATCGACTTGGATTGCACAGAACTTGAATAATGTTGATGTGATCTCACTTGATGATATTCGCGAAGAAATTAATGGTCAGCGAGGGTGTCAGAAAAACTTAGATCAAGTGTTGCAATTAGCCAAGTTACGCTTAAAGCAGGCCTTGGCCAATAAACAGGATGTGGTGTGGGATGCGACCAATCTTCGTTTCGATCACCGAAAAATAATTTGTGATTATGGGCGAGACTATGGCGCACTGGTGACTTTAGTGGTTTTTCACCTTAAGGAATCGACATTAAGAGCGGGCAATTTACAACGTATTCATGCGATACCCTCAGAGGTGATTAGTCGACAAATTGAGCAGTGGCAGTGGCCGTCTATGAGTGAAGCTCATCGCATCTTGGTCGTTGGTGAAATGCGTGCTGATAATAAGCGAAAAATAAACAGCGTAAGACAAATTTTGTTCAGTCGAGGCAGTTTTTAATTTACTTATTTTTGGTGACTATATCCGTGAGATTTCAAGGTGCAGGATTGAGATGGAATGATTTGATGCAGCTTTATCTTTTTTGTTTGAGAACCTTATACCAATTCCATTATATAAGTGATCTTTCAGCGGGAATTCAACATGCTGTAGGCAAGGTCGTTAATTGCTCCTGCATTAACAGACAGTCCCACCATCCATGGCGGTCGCAGATGATTGAAGCTAATAGTGATTCTCGGCTTGGGTTCAAACGTCGCTCTACCTCCCTCATCCATGAGGTCGTATATCGAAAGCAGCTAACGTAGCATAAAGCATGTTGAAACCCGCACACAGTGAGCTTCTCAGACATTCCACTTCAGCGTTGCATTCATTTGAAAGGGAACCACCATTACAGCATAAATGCGCCTTGAATTGAAAAGCCTGAGAAGCTCTGAATTGATCATCTATATAATGGAATTGGTATTATAAATGCCGATTTTGACTAAGGCTGTAATGGCGAACCAAATTAAAATATATCCCCAAGCATACAGTACCCATGTCCAGCCTATACCCACGAAATCATCAGTACCTAATCCATAGACACTGATGAGTGTGCCTGTCGCCAGTGAAAAAAGAGTGGCGCAGGAAAATTTCCATTCTGGAAAAGGGCGGCTCCAAGGCATACCTGTATTGCGTGTTAAGTAGATGGTGAGATTGCCGCCACATAATATTCCCATAAAAGCGACAGTATTGAGTTTGGCTTGTTTCAGATCGGTGGCAAGTTGGGTAAACCAGTAATGATCGGCAATCCAATATAAACCAAAAGTGGAAATGACGCCTATGATCGCAAGTGCAACGGCGACACTGAATACCTCTTTCATTTTCCAAATGCCCGGTTTTGTTGATGCTAGCATATTGTCATAAGCAATCATCATGATGGGAATGTCATTGAGTAACGCAATGACAATGATCATGATAGCGCTAAGAGGGTGAGTGTTATAAATTAACATGGCACACAAGAGAAAGAGTAATAACCGTACAGTTTCGCTAATGCGATAAATAGCATAGCTTTTTAAACGGCCGAATATCTTTCGCGACTCATCAATGGCGTGGGTAATGACTGAGAGCCCTGGCTGCGTTAATACTAAATCGGCTGCCGCTCTTGCTGCATCCGTTGCGCCATCGACTGCAATGCCGACATTGGCTTGTTTGATGGCGGGTGCATCGTTTACACCGTCGCCAGTCATACCGACAATCTTTTTATTTTTTTGTAATACTTTGACGATTTCAAATTTGTCTTCAGGTAGGACTTCTGCAAAGCCATCGAGACTATCGAGTGTATTCATTTGTTCATGGTGTTGTTTAAGCGAGGCCATAGGAACGATGTGATGACCTATGTTTAATGTTTGGGCTAATTCTTGGGCGATGGCACTGTGATCGCCAGTGATCATCTTGATGCTAACACCACCTTGTATGATGTCATGTAAGGTGGCCTTACTGTCTTTTCTTGGAGGATCGAATAGCGAAATAATTCCAACGAGCTGCCAAGTCTCAAGGTTTTCTGTGGTAACGGCGACAGCAAGTGCACGATAGCCGTGTTTAGCCAGTTGGCCGACCTTTTCTTGTGCTTCGCTGAGGTCATGGTCGCATAAATTAAAAATCACTTGGGGCGCACCTTTAGCGACTTTATATTGATTATGATGGTGGCTAATGAGTGATTCGGCTTTTTTGCTGGTGGGATTAAAGGGAGTGTAATGTTGGATGTCAAACGGCGGTAAATTTGAGGGAAATTTTTGCTGCTCGGCAAATAGCACTTCATCGATAGCATCATGGCCTTGAGCGCTCGATGCTAAGCATGCATAGTGGATAACATCTTCTGTCGAATAATCATGATACTCACTGATCTCACCTATTTCGAGTTTGTTTTGAGTGAGGGTGCCGGTTTTGTCTGAGCAAAGCACATTCATGGTAGCCAGCTCTTCAATGGCACTCAGCTTTGATACTATAGCTTTGAAAGTGGCTAATCGTTTTGCCCCAATGGCCAAGGTGACAGACATCACGGCAGGTAGGGCAACTGGGATCCCCGCAATCACTAAAACTAGCATGAAAATAACACTATTGGAGACATTACCTTCATGAGTATATAGGCTCAAATACAAATCATGAACTAATACGATGGCACAAATAATGAGAGTCAGTGTAATTAAAAACCGCCCAATTTGCGTAATGTTTTTTTGCAGATCAGATGGCGTATCACTTTTGTCGATTAATGAGGCTGTTTTACCAAAGAAGGTATTCATGCCTGTTTTTTCCACAACGCCAATCATTTCACCTTGTTTAACTATGGTACCGGAATAAACTAAATCATCCACGCGACGTGTGACGGGTAAAGATTCACCTGTGAGTGATGCTTGATCAATAGATAAGTAATCCCCCGACATTAATCGAATATCGGCTGGAATAATATTGCCTAACTTTATCATGACTACATCACCAGGTACTAACTGTGAGGCCGATATGTCCATCCATTGGCCGTCACGTTTGACATAGGCTTTTAATGCGAGTGTACTCTTTAGCGCTGACACAGCATTGTCAGCTTTAAATTCTTGTACTAATTCTAAAATAGCATTAATCACTAATAAGGCTGTGATCATGATGAAATCGGGCCAGCGCTGTAAGATTAACGATAAAATAGCCGCGATTTCTATCATCCAAGGAATAGGGCCCCAAAGCAGTTTTCGTATTTTCTGATAAAACGAGACTTTGGTACTGGTGATTTCGTTTAAGCCGTACTGTGCGAGCCGTTCTTGTGCGGTTTGTTGAGTGAGTCCGGTTAAATTCGAAATATCAGGCATAAGTAAAGATTTTTTATACTGAGCTATATTCAGTATTGCAGATTTTGATTAAGTTGCTGTGCCAATATTTTCGAGTAAAAGGAATTCATCATGATAGGTGCTGACATACTATCGGTAGAAAGCGTTGGGCAATTATCGCAGGAAGAAAAGCAACTTTTTATCCCTTATTTACAAAAACAGGGTTTAAGTACATCGATATTTGATTGTTTCGATGCAATGATTAATCAAATGTCAGCGCTTAATCTCTATTACCTTAAAATATCGACACGAGGACAAGTGGTGGGTGTTTGTTTTTTTTCTGAATTTACTCAACATCATCTTTCCTTCATGTTAGGGCGAAAATATAGAAATAACTGTCTGATTAATAAAGTCCTCAGTTATTTTCCCATTCACTTTGCTTATGCTGGAACGGATCCTTTTACCGCTTCATTACATGATCCACTTATTGTGATTGATAAGCAATGGACAGATAAGTCGCTGATGGCTATTTATGAATTTTATAAAGTGCGGGCAGCGCCATTTTGTATTATAGAAAGTCGCCAATGTCATTCTAAAACGAGTCAAGATATCATTTCCATTGCTAGAGGTGAGCGGGCATTTTTTGATGCCGATGGGTATGTATCCTTTGCCGATTATTTAACAGAACATAAAAAATTAGCACGCCGTGAACGACAATATTTAAAACAATATTCTCCAGTTATGATTAAAACGACATTAACTGATGCTGATATTTTACAAATGCGGGCATGTTTTGAATCCTCTGCTGTTAATGCTTTGGAGATCATGCCAATGCAAGAATTGATGAATCAAAGGTTTGCAGCCTTGATTGCAATATTAGAGTATGCTAAACATTTCTTACTCATTTTAGAAGGCAAAATCGTTGCGTTTATGTCTGTGATTGAGTCTGGCAATCAATTAGGTGGGGTTATGGGAGGTGTGAGTGCTGAAATGCATAAAAAGTATAAAAAACATGCGATTTATGAGCGAGTCATATCCGCTATTATTAAGTATAGTATTGAAAATAATATTCAGTTTTGTGCTTTCTCTTATAAAAATAATGTCACTAAGTGCCGATACCTTAATCACTTTTCAAAAACGTATTTTCACATTCAACCACTGAATATGTACCGAAAATTACAGCTACAGCTGTTAAAGTATTTTTGGAGTTTAAGAGATATGGATAAATTTGATTAAGTACGTTAACTTGAGCTTCGTTAATATACTATGTGCGAGAGGCATTAGCCCCATTGAACCTTAGCCCCATTGAACCTTAGCATTAATATCGTTAATGTGAGGTGCAAACCTTAATTGTTTGAGTCTAACAAAATGAGCATCAAAACAGCGATAGTGGGTTATGGCTATTCAGCGAAAACCTTTCATATTCCTTTTATTAGTACTTCTAATGAGTTTATTTTCCATGCTGTGAGTAGTTCAAAAGCCGATCTTGTGGGTCGAGATTGGCCTCAGGTTCAGCATTATCACAATGCTGATGAAATGATAACTCATAGTGATGCTGAGCTGATTATTATCACGGCGCCTAATGATGTGCATTATTCTTTAGCAAAATTGGCTCTAGAGCATAATAAACATGTATTAATTGAAAAACCTTTTGTGACGCGCTCCAAAGACGGTGAGGCGTTAATTGCGCTTGCTAAAGCCAAAGGCTTACTTTTGAGCGTGTTTCAAAATCGTCGTTATGATGGCGATTATTTAACGGTTAAAAAGCTGATTGATACAAACAAGCTGGGTAAGCTTCATGTTTTTGAATCGCATTTTGATCGTTTTAGGCCAGATGTACAGCAGCGCTGGCGGGAACAGGCCTGTGATGGCGGCGGTATTTTATATGATTTGGCGCCGCATTTATTGGATCAAGTCTTGAGTTTGTTTGGCCTGCCTCAAAGTGTCACTGCGAGTTGCCAAGTGATGCGAAAAGGCGCATCGGTGACTGATTACTTTCACTTATTATTACATTATCCAAAGCTTGAAGTGATTTTGCATGCGAGTCTTTTCTGCGCTGGGCCTAACTTGCGCTTTAATATTCAGGGAGATAAAGGCAGTTATGTGAAATACGGGCTCGATCCTCAAGAAGATTGTTTACGCGGGGGAGAGCTGCCAACAAGAGTGAATTGGGGAGTAGAATCACAGGCTCATTTTGGTACATTTTATGATGGAAAAAGTGCAAATATTTTCCCCACAGAGGCCGGGCGTTATCAAGGTTTTTTTTCCGATTTAGCTCAGGCGATTACCACAGGTGATCACGCTTTTATGAGTGCAAAGCAAAGTCTTAATACCATAAAGTTGATTGAACTTGCGATGGAAGGTCAAGCGACAGGGAAAAGAGTTGACGTTAATTTCTCATCTTCCACTTCATAAAAAGCGATAAGCGAGCAGAGAGCATTTGGAAATAAAATGCGACATTTGTCAGTTTATTTGACTGGTACTTTTTGCTTAACGCTATTTGCTATTTTTTTTATTAGGGCTGATTTTAAGCAATGATCTATTGGAGTGACTTCTACACTCCTTATATCCATGTTTGGTTGGCTTTTAATAATGAAGCGACTTTTTTTTATATTGGCTGCTTGTTTCAGTGTGTGGGTGTGTGCCGAAGAGATTGAGCTGGAATGTGATGAAGATACACAGTATAGCCCATATACAGGGGAAGAATGTGAAAATGATGCCATTGGATGTCTGACGACCTTTGTGTGTTATTTAGCGCAAGAAGATGTCATGCAGGATGATGATATGGTGCCCTTGTATATGGTGAACAGCACTTTAATTATCTGCTTTATCATGACAGATATGTAGAGACGCGAATATCCAGCAGCTTATTATCCCTTTTTACTCAACTTCAGAGCAGCAGTAACACCATGCAGGCGTTGCCTGAGGGGACGCTGATCTTAAAGCCTCAGGTGGGGCCCAGTGATGATGATATCAATGAGGTGGGTACTATTTATGGCCTTTTTGCCATGTATAAGCCTGAAGGGGGCTATTGTCCTGAAGCCAATCGTTTAGCCAGTGGTATGTGTTCAACTGGAGACTGGATGTGGATTCAGGGGATAGGTTATGACAGTGAGTTGGATGAATACCGTTTTAAGTATTCGTCTGCTCAGGATACGCTGAAAATACCTAAATGTTTAGCTTGTCATGGCGTGGCAGCGCGTACGGATTCGGTATTTAATCTCTTTATTTCCCGCAGATTTGGCTCAATTGCAAATTAGGCAGACTAAATGATAAAA
The DNA here is from genome assembly GCF_947495455.1 of uncultured Shewanella sp. Taxonomy (GTDB): domain Bacteria; phylum Pseudomonadota; class Gammaproteobacteria; order Enterobacterales; family Shewanellaceae; genus Shewanella. The sequence goes on from NZ_CANLZC010000118.1 coordinate 9,599, forward strand.
AAATTTTTAATATTCATTGTTTGTTGGGGGCTTTTTGCTTGCGGTGAAGATAATGATTGCGATCTTCCCTCCAGCTCAGGCGAATTAGTCAGTTATCAGAGTTGTGAACGGGTTGAGTTTAATCCATTGTTGCCGACAGGGGTTGCCAGTGCGCCGCGCTTCCTTTCTTATGATAATGCGCAGCAACAATTTGAGTGCTTTGCCTGGAAAAGTTTTGTAGCACTTAACTGGCCTGCTCAGCCAGCTTGCCGTGGAGTGCCCAATTTGACAGTATTGCCAGTGGATAAAGACAGTCAAACCGTCTGGCAAGGATATAAGAAGCCGTTTGAGTTATTGCAGCCCTATAATGTCAATTGGCGTCCTGAAAAGGTGTTATGGTTTGATGACGAGCCAGTGGGAACGTGTACTGAGGCAAAAAATACTGATTTGGGGATTGTTTATGAAAATGGCTTTGCATTATTTGGTCAGGAGTCAGTGATCACAGATCAAAGCGGGAATGTTACTTTTTCACAGGTGTTAATTAATCCTGACACTTTTTATTATTTAAGGGATAATCACTTAGCTGAGTCGAATAGTTATGATACAGGGGGGCCGCTGGACGATGCGCTTTGGCAGGCCGTTAACTTTCCTATACAAACACTCGGGAAAACAGGCCATGGTGCCATGGAGTTGAAAACCACTTGGAAGGTCATAACTTCAAGTGACGATATGTCCAGATATGTGACCCGCAGTGCAATGATTTATATTGATCAGGAAGATATTACCTCTGACACAGACTTAAGTGTTGATTGTGAGGTCAAAACCTTAGGCTTAGTGGGGTTTCACCTTATTCGAAAAGTAGAGCATGCACCTAAGTGGGTGTGGGCAACTTGGGAGCATGTCGATAATGTACCCGATGTCGATAAGGTTGACGAGACTGTGGATTACAGCTTTTATTCTCATTCTTGTGCGCAAACTGAGCCTGATGATTGCTGGGTCAGTGGTGATATCGGCGCCAGAAATACAGACACAGACTACCTTTGTTGTGCTAATGCATTACTCGTTTCTGATTTTTTGGGTTACTCCAATCAATTTACTCGTATTAATGCCATTCAGGCCAATGCTGAACTTACCGCTAAATTTCAATCCTTATTTTCCAGTATTGGCTCACCATTGCAATATTATACTTTGATCGGTGCTCAGTGGGGCGTAGCCCAGTCAAGCAGTGATCAGGCTTGGAATGCTCCCTGTAATCCAAATGGGGCTTGGCGGGTGCCCACACCCGAAGACAATCACTGTTACATGCAGCAGCCTGAGACTCTTAGAAGCTCAGTAACAGAAGGGTACAATATCGCCTGGAGTACAGATGCCACACAGATTTTGGCAGACAGTTGCATGAATTGCCATAATGCGATCGGTGTGGATGGCAGTTTTATTTGGAGTAATGCGGTGTTAAATGGGTATGCTATTGACCAATAAGCTGTCAATGAACAGGGAGCGAATTGTTCTGTGGTCTTATCAAGGTGGTATCAGTTATTATCATGAAAAAGGTAAGCTTTGATGTTACCTACTTATAAAATATAACTCATTGGTTTGATATATATCAGGTTTGAGCTGTGCTTGGTTGCTTGGTTGCAAAGGACACACTCTGGTTAAGTACATTGATGAGTTATTTAATGCATTAATTGATCACAAGCTAATGCATTAAATAACGGGATAATAACTTAATAAGTAAAAATAAGGTTATCGCTTTTCTAGTGCTTGCCAAGATAATTCGGCACATATTTTACTGTTTTCTTTTTTTATCTGTTGACTTTCTGCAATGATCATTTTTCCTGTTTCTGTTTTGTCAAATTGCATTTGTTCTTTAGCGGTATGCCCTTGAATTTGACTGTAGAGTGTATTTGCATTTTGCCCAGTTTGTTGCGCAACGATCTGTATGGCTCTTGAGTCGGCAGCAAACTCTTGCAGTCCAATAAAATCCGTTTGACTTAATTGGTTGCTGTTTGTGATTTGATTTGATAATACGCCATGTTTAGCGGCAATTTGAGTCAAATCGCACAGGCGTTGGTATTGCGCTTCAGAGGTTATGCCATGATTAAATGATTTCGCAATTAATGCTGCTCCATAGATTTCTTGTGAGCCTTTATTATTGAGCTGAATATTACGGTACGCTTGCTTAAAGGCAATAGCATCGTTTTTGGTCATGGTGCCTTTATATTGCTCTAATGCATCAAAGAATGCGGTACCTGAGTTGATGTTTGCAATATCCATATTTTGATTATGTTGTACATTAAGTTTTTCTTGTAATGCATTGGTCATTTGTTGGCCATAAGTGGGGGCAAGAGCGACTTTGTCTCCTCTTGGCGCGCGAGGAGAAACGGACACACGATCAAAAAATTGACCAAGATCTTTTTTCACTTGTGCGCCAAAATCAATCTTGCCTGCATTAGTTTTTAATGTTTGTGCTTTGACGGAGATCTTATCATCAATAATGGTGATGTTGTAATTTTGACCATTGAGCTTGATGGTGTCATTGGAAGCGACTTTTTGCATGTCAAGCGTGTTTACTTGGCTTATATTAGAGATACTGAATGTTGTCATAGTGCACCTTTACATTAGATTCAATTAAACTTAAGTTCTATTCAGTGTCATTATTGAGCTTGTACACTGTGATGGCTGCCAAAATAAATGACTTTACCTTTGATCTGGTCTGACCTTTTTGTTATGTGCTGAGAGTTCAGTGAAAGGGTTAAGTGAAACAGTATCGTCATGCTTTTTGCCTTTCATTCACAGGAAAGAGGTTGTGTATTCCCAGTTTTTCTTGTGATGAAAATTAGGCAAGGAGGCTTGCTCATTTCCCTCTACTTTTTATCTATTACCTATATTGACTATTTATCATTGAAGCGTCATTTTTAATTATTGGTAATTTAATATTTATCAGTAATTTAATTATAACTAATTTATTCATTGTTAATTTTATATTAAAAAGAGCAATATCATCGGCTTTACTCCCTCAAAAATATCGGCTAGGATTTTGTTGCCTCAAAGGGTTTACATTTGGTTGATGTTGTATTCACAAGTTGTTTTTAGGGCAAATAAAAACACATTGATTATTAGCATAAACAATCGAAGGAAATCCTATGAAATACGTTTCATTTAAGCAGGTTGTGCTTGGTGCTACCGCATTTATTTTCTCTTTGGGCGCATACAGTGGAGGCGGCGGAGGGAGTGATGAGGAGTTGCCTTTACCTGATACTTGCCAGTCAAATTGTGGTTATGAAATGGGTCCCACTCCCACTTTAGATTTTTTACAAGCAGGCAGCGGGCCACTCTCTGTCTCTTCTACGAGTGTACCGAGTTCCGTTGATGGTTTTGGTGGTGGTACTATCTATTATCCTAATAATGTCTTTCAAGCATTGGCTGCGATTTCTATTGCACCAGGGTTTACGAATACACAATCAGCGATCCAATGGTGGGGACCGCTTCTCGCTTCTCACGGTTTTGTTGTTATCACGATCAATACTAATTCTCGTTATGATCAGCCCGAGAGTCGAAGTCGTCAGCAGGATAGTGCTTTGTCTTATTTAATCCAAGAAGGAGCACGTTCGAGTAGTCCGATTTGGGGATTAATTGATGAAAATCGATTGGCAACTATGGGCTATTCTATGGGGGGAGGTGGTGCGCTTCATAGTGCTTCAAGAAATCGTTTAAGTGCTAGTATTCCCTTATCACCTTGGAATACTGGCAGCAATGATTTTGATTTAATAAATGTTCCAGTGATGATCATGGCTTGTGAAAATGATACGACTGCGCCAGTGAATAGTCATGCGAGCCCTTTCTACAATACCATTCCTGATAATACAGATAAAGCCTTCATGGAGATCTCGGGCGGCTCTCACGACTGTGCCACTGGCGATAACAGCAACCATGCTTTGTTATCCACTTATGGCGTTTCTTGGATGAAACGTTTTCTTGATAAAGATCATCGCTATAGTCCATTTTTGTGTGGGCCAAACCATGAGTCAAACAGTAGCATCTCTGAGTATAGGGACACTTGTGATTATTTATAACTCGTCACTGAGTTAGAATTAATTGCGTTAAACCTTCATAGAAGGATGGAAGACTGATGCGATATTTTAAAAGTCAATTCATGTTAGTCGCCGTTTCATTATGTGTATTGATTGCCAGTTTTGTGCTTTCAATGTTTGCACCTTTAGGGCTCGCAGATCGTGGTGTTCCCCCCGCTGCTAGCAATAATGTGGCGGGCAATGAAAATAGGTTAACGGCTTATGAAACGGTTGCGACTCATTGGAGCTGGCAAAGGGGTGAAGCGAAAACAGAGACTATGTCACTCACTGAGCAGGATCTAGTGAAATATCCTTTTACCCCTCAATCTGTTTTCGATGCCTTGCATGCGGTTAAATTGGATGCTGATGGGAATGTTATACTCGATCATGATGCGCTTATCTCCTTAGATGAAACATTAGAGAGGATCCATAATCGATTGGATGAGAACACTGTGAGCGTGCTAGTGAATTTGATACATCAAAGTCTTTCTGGCCAAGCAGGTTTGCAACTGGGTGAATTAGTAGAGAATTATTATTATTTTTTAGAGGCAAAAGAAGTTTTTAGCCGAGTAAATGAAGATATATTGACAAAGCAGGATGTGGATCCACTCATATCTATTGAGCAAGATGAAGGGCTTTATGCTGAGCTTCAGGCATTACGAGAAGTGTATTTAGGCAGTGATGTGACAGCTAATCTGTTCAGGGTGAGTGATGCTAACGCTCAGTATATGTTTGAGAGCATGAAACTAGAAGCGACTCAGAATTTAACATTTCAAGAGCGTGAGCAAAAACGCAAAGATATTCACGCCCAATATATTGCACAGTCTGTAAATGTATTGAATTGGCCTGTTCGCTATTCCACTTTTTTAAGCGCTAAACAGGCTATTACTTCTTCTTCCATTGATATGCAAGAAAAGGTTAAGCAAGTGCATGCATTGCTGAGCCAGCACTTTAGTCCAGAAGAACTCACTCGAATTGAGCATTTAAAGTTAAATGAGATTTAAGGGAGTCATTTTTATTACACCTTATTGCTCTTTTAGTGAGTGAGGATTAAGGGATGAAGCTGAATCGCATTTTATTGCGGCTAAGTTTTCTGGTAACTCTTGTGGTCATGATTGTTTTTGAGCATGTGCACTTGCACCGAAAAGCCTTGCTATCAATAGCATCAAAGCCCGTTGAGCTTGGGCCTCATAATCTTAAATCTGTTAATGTATGGCGACAACCCGATGAGGCGTTTCGTTTTTTTCCTGTTCAAATAGGTGAGCATAATTATCGGTTTCATTTCGCGGAATTTGCCGCCATTTTGACTCGAGTCTCATTAGATCCAAATCAATTATTGGTTATTGATGAGAAAACAAAAAATCAACTCAAAAGATTGACAGAAACCTTGCCGTCGAACTTAAGGGGGATAGATCGCGCGCGGCTGGATTTTTTGATTCAAAAAAGAATTTCAGGAAAAGCAGGGGTGCAATTGACTCAATTACTCCATGCCTATGTTCGATATAGTGAATGGTTGAAAGCGCATTTACAGCAAGTCAAAAGCGCTCAAAGCCGAGGTGACTATGAGGTTTTAAAAACGAGTATGGAGAGGGTGAGGCAGTTTCAAGCGACTGTTTTTGGAAAAGAAACGGCAAGCATTTTTTTTAAACGTGACAATATCAGCATGCACTATTTGATACAGCGCCGAATATTGACCTTGAATAACACTATTAGCCTAGAGGATAAGCAAAATATGGGCTTGCAGTTACAGCAAGCGTATTTATTGGATTTAGTCCAGTTGAGAATGTTAGAGGAGAGAGAGGATGGCTAAAGTGCTCAGTATGAGCTCAAAGCCACTTCAAATAAGCTGGCGTTTTTTAGCCTCATTATGGCCGCTGGTTCAATCATTGCTGTTGGTCATGATATTTGCAGGGCTTTTGTCGTTAACTTTGCTGGAGAGTGAAGTTTTCTATTTAGCTTGGTTTGCTTTTATCCCTATTTTGTTTGCGATTGAGAAAGCATCACTGATGAGGGCTTATTCATTGGGGATCATTGCAGGGATGATGGTGTTTGCCAGTTCAACCTATTGGGTGGCCGATTTCTTAGTGATTGCAAAAGGACAAACGAGTCTAGTCAGTTATTTATGGGCGTCGCTTTATTGGTTTTATTGTGCGCAGTTGTTTGGCTTATTATGTTGCTTGTTTACGTTATTGAAACGCTATACAAGAGTCCATGAGTTTATTCTTTTTCCGTTAGTCGTTGCCTCATCGATTATGGTCTTTCCCCAATTATTTTCATTGACTCTTGCACAGACTCAAGTGTCGTTTTTAATCGCTTTACAAGGAATTGCATTGTTTGGTGTCTCTGCGCTGGATGCCGTTATTGCACTGGCTAATATTGTGCTGTTTAGATTGCTCTGTCAATTAAGAGCAAAGCCATTTTCCATCACGCAAGAGGATAAAAAGGCAATGCTTGTTGCCGTTTCTGTGTTAATGCTTTGGTTTGGATTTGGCACTTGGCAGCGCCAAGAGTGGGCGAAAATTGTTACCGGATCTGAAGTGATGAAAGTGGGCTTGGTTCAAGCCAATGAATCACCGAGTTTGGGGTACGCACAAGTGATGGCCGGTTTTGGAAAGGTTTATCCTCCTGAAATGGAGATGACGACGCGGCTTGAGGCCATAGGTGCCGAGTTAGTGATCTGGTCTGAAGCTCGGCCTAAAGGTTATTTAGATGATAGGCAAGTGCAGCTGGCATATCAGCAGGAAGTCGCGAGCATTGAAACCAGCGTGCTGTTTCAAGATCTGCACAATGTGATTAATCCTATTAATGGCCTTGTTGAGGATCGATACAATACTGCCGTGATGCTCAATAATACAGGTAAGGATGTGGGGCATTATCAAAAAATAAAGCGTATTCCTTTAGGAGAATATATTCCTCTTGCTGATGAAGGCACTTGGATTTACGCTTGGCTTAAATCTTACTTCGGTGGCTTTTCCAGTGAGCTCACTGCGGGTCATCGCTTTAAGATCTTTTCTCATGCTAGAGCCGATATTGTGCCGCTTATCTGCTATGAAACCACTTTTTCCACTTTTGTTGCCGAGGGGGTTGCCCATGCCAATAATGATATTCGATATGCCAAAGAGACGAATAAGCCCTTATTGCTTGTTGCCATGTCCAACGACGCTTGGTTTGGATCTATTCATCAATCTCATCAGCATATTTTTGCTTCGGCACTAAGAGCCGTGGAAAACAGAACGCCTTTGGTGCACGTCGTGAATAATGGCCCATCTATTGTGGTATCACCGACGGGAAAAATCCTGTTTACTTCTGATTTTAGGCAGTCTGGTGGTTATGTTGTTGAGGTGCCTTTACATCA
>NZ_CANLZC010000119.1 GCF_947495455.1 uncultured Shewanella sp.
TACAGCATAAATGCGCCTTGAATTGAAAAGCCTGAGAAGCTCTGAATTGATCATCTATATAATGGAATTGGTATAAGGTACGATACAAAGTGTGTAATAAAAAGGCAATAGTAGAGTAAATAAACATCGGCGGAGTGGAGGGATCTGAGCTGGTGGATAGGCATTATTTAAACTATAACTGAGTTACTGAAAAATGCCCACAAGGGACTGAATTTTGAGCAGAAACACTAATGCTGTTTTCAAAGTATGATAAAAAGCGCCTTATCGGCGCTTTTTGGGTTTTCAGAATATGGAATGAAAGCTTAACGCTTTAGTGCATCATTGAGTAAAGGACGGAAGCTTTTGACCATAGTCGTTGTGGCTTTTGGCGAGCCTGCAATGATATTACCTGAGGCTAAGTAATTATGGTTGCCCGTTAAGTCAGTCACTGTGCCGCCAGCTTCACGGACAATAAGATCCCCCGCAGCGATGTCCCATGGCTTAAGGCCAATTTCAAAGAAACCATCTAAACGGCCCGCGCCTAAATAGGCTAGATCAAGCGCTGCAGAGCCAGCACGGCGAAGATCGGCACATTGGCTGAAGACATCGGCAAACATGTTCATGTAAGTTTCTGTGTGTTGCTTAGCCTTAAATGGAAAGCCTGTACCGATAATGGCTGTGTTGAAGTCTGTTGACTTGTTGACGCGAATACGGAAATCGTTAAGCTTGGCGCCTTTACCGCGAACGGCAGAAAAAAGCTCGTCACGAATAGGATCGTAAATAACGGCGACTTCGGTTTTGCCTTTAAATTGCATGGCAATAGAAACGGCAAAATGAGGAATGCCGCGAACGAAGTTATTGGTGCCATCCAAAGGATCAATTATCCACACATAATCACTGTTTCCAACGCGATTTTCACCTTTCTCTTCACCAATAATAGTGTGATCTGGGTAAGCCTTACGAATTTGATAAACTATGGTAGATTCAGCTTCCTTGTCCACATTAGTGACATAGTCATTAATTCCTTTAGAACTGACCTCAATACGATCAAGCTCGGCAAAGGCGCGTACAATAGTTTGGCCGGCAGCGCGAGCGGCGCGCACAGCAATAGTTTGCATTGGAAGCATGGTTGCTATCCCCTGGATGTTAAAGAACGGATACGAATAATCGGAGCGCGATTATACGTGATTTGTTGGTTAGATCAAATATTGATTTAAGTATAAATTTTTTCAGTAGTGTGTGGTAATATTCTTAGCAATCATCTTTTATAAAATTAAGTCGTTTAATGCTAAGTAATATACGTGTTGTTCTCGTTGGAACTTCCCATCCGGGAAACATTGGTTCTACAGCCCGTGCAATGAAAACCATGGGACTGTCTTCTTTATACCTTGCAGAGCCTAAAGTGGCCCCAGATGGACATTCGGTGGCTTTAGCCGCTGGCGCATCCGATATTCTCAAACATGCAGTGACTGTTGACTCTGTCGAAGAAGCCATTGCAGATTGCTCTATGGTGATAGCGACGAGTGCACGTAGTCGAACCCTTGATTGGCCTATGCTTGACCCGCGCGCTGCTGGGGAAAAACTGGTTGGCTCAGCGGTAAATGGTCCTGTAGCGATTGTTTTTGGCCGTGAAAATAATGGGTTGACTAATGAAGAGCTGCAAAAGTGTACTTATCATGTGGCAATCCCTGCTAACCCAGAATACACTTCATTAAACTTGGCTCAAGCGGTACAAATTATTTGTTATGAAGCCCGGATGGCATATCTTGAGTCCACTAAGGTCGATTACCCTAAGGTTGAGGAGGTTTATCCTCTGGCCAAAGAGCAAGAAAACTTTTTTTCTCATTTAGAAAAAACACTATTATCAACAGGGTTTATTGTTAAAAATCATCCCGGTCAAGTGATGACTAAACTGCGCCGTTTATTTAGTCGTGCGCGAATTGAGCGAGCGGAGATGAATATTTTACGTGGCATATTAACCTCTGTGGACAAAAAAGTGGTGGATAAAACATCAAGTGATCAATAGATAACAAGGAATCATCACCATGTTTGCAAGGCTTAAAGATGATATTGCGTCGATATATCATCGCGATCCCGCCGCGAAAGGCACACTGGAAATATTGCTCAATTACCCTGGTATGCAAGCCATTTGGATCCATCGTATAAGTCATAAACTGTGGTTGAAAAAATGGCGTTTATTATCCAGAGGCTTATCGACATTCTCTCGTTGGTTAACTGGCGTTGAAATTCATCCTGGTGCGACCATTGGACAACGCTTTTTTATCGATCATGGCATGGGGGTTGTTATTGGAGAAACGGCTGAAATTGGTGATGATTGTACGCTATATCATGGTGTGACATTGGGTGGAACCACTTGGAAGGCGGGAAAACGCCATCCGACCTTAGGTAATAATGTGGTGGTGGGGGCGGGGGCACAGATTTTAGGTCCGATCACTATGCACGACGGTGCCAGAGTGGGCTCAAACTCGGTGGTGGTCAAAGATGTGCCTAGTCATACCACAGTGGTTGGCATTCCGGGACGCGTGGTAACAACGCCTTCCAAACAATCTAAGGAAACGACAGATCGCCGCCATGAAATGGCAAAGAAATATGGTTTTGATGCCTATGCTGTTTCACCAGATAACCCCGATCCTGTTGCCAATGCAATTGGGCAAATGCTTGATCATATGCACTTAATGGATACTAAAGTTCAAGAGCTTTGTCAGGCAGTGCAAACCTTGGGGGGCAGTGTGTGTACCGATAAATTACCGGATCTTGAAGTGAATGAGTTCAGTGAGGCTGAGTTGGCCGCAGCACAAAAACGTGCTCAAGATCTCGATGAATTTGATCCTATCATTTAGTCTTGTATCGTATATCATATCGCACATGCTTTTAAGCTAAATAAAAGTGCGATTTTCATTGAATATTACTCGATAAAAAGGTTAAATACCGAGCTTGAAAACAACCAAGCCTTGATGGCTTATTAAAGCAAAATCAAAGACCAATAATACTTGAGTAAACGACTTGGTTTTATACTTGACTAATTTACTCGGGTATGTTGAAATTAAACTATGCTTTTTTAGGCGTTTTCAGGAGCCGAAGTCGACATGAAACTTACATCGAAAGGTCGGTATGCAGTAACGGCAATGTTAGACGTTGCTATGCATTCTACGGCTGGGCCAGTGCCGCTGGCTGACATTTCAGAGCGTCAAGGGATATCATTGTCCTATCTAGAGCAACTCTTTGCTAAATTGAGAAAAAATGACTTAGTTTCCAGTGTTCGAGGGCCAGGCGGTGGATACCGTTTAGGTATGAATGCCTGCGATATCTCAGTGGGCATGGTGGTACGCGCTGTGGATGAATCCGTGGATGCGACTCGTTGTCAAGGACAAGGAAATTGCCAAGGTGGAAGTCGTTGTTTAACGCATTCACTTTGGGGCGATTTAAGTGATCAAATTTCAGACTTTCTGAATGGTATCACTCTAGCGGGGTTGATGCGTAAGCGAGATGTACAGTTTATATCTGTTCAGCAAGATAAGTTACAACAGGAGCAAAGGTTGGGTGTTTAACTCTCTTTTGCGATGATTATAAAAAATAAATTTTTGTACGTTGTGAGTAGCCTGTGATAGACAGGTTACAAAGTACGGAGTGTGAGATGAAATTACCTATCTACTTAGACTATGCTGCGACAACACCGGTTGATCCCCGTGTAGCAGAAAAAATGATGCAATGCATGACGATGGATGGCATTTTTGGCAATCCTGCGTCACGTTCTCATCGTTATGGTTGGCAAGCCGAAGAAGCGGTGGATATTGCCCGTAATCAGATTGCTGAACTGATTAATGCCGATCCCCGTGAAATTGTTTTTACGTCTGGGGCGACAGAATCTGATAATTTAGCCATTAAAGGTGTGGCGCATTTTTATCAGAAAAAAGGTAAGCATATCATTACGAGTAAGACTGAGCATAAAGCGGTATTAGATACTTGCCGTCAGCTTGAGCGTGAAGGATACGAGGTCACTTACTTACAGCCTGAAGATAACGGCTTAATTCCATTAGCTATGCTTGAAGAGGCAATGCGTGACGATACGATTTTGGTGAGTATTATGCACGTGAATAATGAAATTGGTGTTATTCAAGATATCGATGCCATTGGCGAGTTGTGCCGTTCACGTAAGATTATCTTCCATGTTGATGCTGCGCAAAGTGTCGGTAAGTTAGTGGTGGATGTACAAAAAACTAAAGTCGATTTGTTATCGATTTCAGCTCATAAAATGTATGGCCCTAAAGGGATTGGCGCCTTGTATGTGAGCCGTAAGCCTCGTATTCGCCTTGAAGCAACTATGCATGGCGGTGGTCATGAGCGTGGTATGCGCAGTGGCACATTGGCGACTCATCAAATTGTAGGAATGGGTGAGGCGGCGGCCATTGCCAAAGCGGACATGGACAGTGATAATGCGCGCATTTTGCGTCTGCGTGATAAATTATGGAATGGTATCAAGCACATCGAAGAGACGTATATTAACGGTGATTTAGAGCAAAGATATTGTGGAAGCTTAAATGTGAGCTTTAACTTTGTTGAAGGCGAGTCATTAATGATGGCGTTAAAAGATTTAGCGGTTTCTTCTGGTTCTGCTTGTACGTCTGCAAGCTTAGAGCCTAGTTATGTATTAAGAGCACTGGGCCTTAATGATGAGATGGCGCATAGCTCTATTCGTTTTTCCATTGGCCGTTTTACTACCGATGAAGAAATTGAGCATGCAATAGAAACCATTACACAATCTATTGGTGTATTAAGAGAGATGTCTCCGTTATGGGAGATGTTCAAAGATGGCATCGATTTGGACTCAGTCCAATGGGCACATCATTAATCGTTCACGAATAGACAGATTGGAGAAGTATCATGGCTTATAGCGAAAAAGTAATCGATCATTATGAAAATCCACGTAATGTGGGTTCATTTGACAAAAACGATCCTTCAGTTGTCACTGGAATGGTCGGCGCGCCCGCTTGTGGTGACGTCATGAAGTTGCAATTGCGCATCAGTGACAACGGTATTATTGAAGATGCTAAGTTTAAAACTTATGGATGTGGTAGTGCTATTGCGTCCAGTTCATTGGTCACGGAATGGGTTAAAGGTAAGTCCGTTGAGCAAGCGCTAGAAATTAAAAATACGGATATTGCTGAAGAATTGGCACTTCCTCCGGTAAAAATTCATTGCTCTATTTTGGCTGAAGATGCGATTAAAGCCGCGTTAGATGAATATAAAACCAAAGAAAGCTAGTTAAGCGGAGTTAAGATGACAATGACGATTACGCCTGCGGCGGCGGAGCGAATAAAGAGCTTTTTAGCCAGTCGTGGTAAAGGCTTAGGTTTGCGGATCGGATTGAAGACATCAGGCTGCTCAGGGATGGCTTACATCCTTGAGTTTGTTGATGAACTGAATGACGACGATGAACTTTATGCAATTGATGGCGTGAATATTATTATCGATGCTAAAAGTTTAGTGTATCTTCAGGGCATAGAATTGGATTTTGTAAAAGAAGGCTTAAACGAAGGTTTTGAATTTAATAATCCTAATGCAAAAGGCGAGTGTGGTTGCGGTGAGAGCTTTACCGTTTAACTTCAGCTCAGATAAACAATGAATTATTTTGAATTATTTAGTTTTCCTCCTTCTTTTGATGTCGATACCGCCTTACTTGCTCATCGTTATCGCGATTTGCAAAAGGCGGTGCATCCCGATAAGTTTGCCCATGCAACAGAACAAGATAAACGCTTGGCAGTACAAAGTGCTGCGCAGATAAATGATGGGTTTCAAACTCTTAAAAATCCTGTGTTACGTGCAGAGCATCTTCTTGCTTTAAAAGGGATCACCTTGAGCCATGAATCTACAACGGTAAAAGATACTTCATTTTTAATGCAACAAATGCAGTGGCGTGAGTCATTAGAAGATATTACCCATAGTCATGTACCTGATGATTTAATTAATGAACTTAATCAATCATTTACAGATTATTCTCACTCTATTACTGCCGAATTGGCGATTTTACTGGACAGTGAGGTCCAATTGGACTGGGAACGCGCAGCTGATCATGTTCGCAAGTTAAAATTCATGGTAAAATTGCAGGATGAATTGATTAAGGTTGAAGATGCCTTATTCGATAACGATTAGTATTCATTTTTTAGCTATTTAATAAGTTAGGTAGGTGAGCGTCGGTCCTCATATTGTCTTGCTAATATGCCCTATTGTGTTTTGTTTCATGTAATAAATATGGCATTGGTCATCAGTAAGCATTCGCTAACCGAGCGGTGTCACTTACCTCATCAAGTTGGACAAATATGGCACTTTTTCAGATTGCTGAGCCTGGGCAGAGCGCAGCACCTCATCAACACAGACTCGCTGTGGGGATCGATTTAGGCACGACTAACTCATTGGTTGCTGCTGTACGTAGCGGTGAGGCGAAAACCCTTCCTGATCTTGATGGCAGACACTCTCTTCCATCGGTTATTCGTTATACTCAAGAAAAAATCTATTTTGGCCATGAGGCAGAGTCCTTTTCGGCACAAGATCCTCAAAATACTATAGTGTCAGTCAAGCGCTTCATGGGCAGAAGCCTTGCCGATTTACAATCCAATAAATTGATTTCGGCTTATGATGTAACCACAAGTGATAATGGCTTACCCTTGTTTAAGACTCAGCAAGGTCTTGTGAATCCGATACAGGTGTCTGCTGAAATATTAAGGCCACTGGTGGCAAGGGCAGAAGAAACCCTTGGTGGTGAGCTTGAAGGTGTAGTGATCACAGTCCCTGCTTATTTCGATGATGCACAGCGTCAAGGTACCAAAGAAGCTGCTGCGTTAGTGGGTGTGAAGGTCCTTAGATTACTGAACGAGCCTACGGCTGCTGCGATTGCCTATGGGCTTGACTCTGGACAAGAAGGGGTGATTGCGGTCTATGATTTAGGCGGTGGCACCTTTGATATTTCCATATTACGGTTAAATAAAGGCGTCTTTGAAGTTTTAGCGACGGGCGGAGACTCTGCATTAGGAGGTGATGATTTCGATCACCTTTTAGTGGATGCATTTATTGAGCAATGGCAATTAACCGATGTAACGCCAAGCCTTGAAAGGCAGCTGTTTATTGAGGCAAGGCGAGTCAAAGAAGCATTAACAGATAATGCCTTAGTGACGGCATCTTTGACATTGGCCGATGATCATACTCTGCGCTTTGATGTGACTCGTGAAGCATTTGATGCGCTTGTTTCCCCTTTGGTGAAAAAAACCATTAGCTCTTGTCGCCGAGCCATGCGAGATGCTGGGGTGAGTGTTGATGAAGTCCTTGAAACTGTCATGGTAGGGGGCTCGACACGTGTTCCTTTTGTTCGTGAGCAAGTGGAAAGATTTTTTAAGCAAACACCACTGACTTCGATCGATCCCGATCGTGTTGTGGCTATTGGCGCTGCCATTCAAGCGGATATTTTAGTCGGTAATAAGCCGGATACTGATTTATTATTGCTCGATGTGATCCCATTGTCATTAGGGATTGAGACTATGGGCGGCTTAGTTGAGAAAGTGATCCCTCGTAATACCACCATTCCTGTGGCACGGGCGCAAGAGTTTACCACTTTTAAAGATGGCCAAACAGCAATGGCGTTTCATGTGGTGCAAGGGGAGCGGGAGTTAGTTGATGATTGTCGTTCATTGGCGCGTTTTAATTTGCAAGGGATCCCAGCTTTATCGGCGGGTGCGGCTCATATTCGAGTCACCTTTCAAGTGGATGCTGATGGACTGCTTAGTGTCACTGCTATGGAAAAATCAACGCAAGTGCAATCAAGTATTCAAGTGAAACCTTCATTTGGCTTATCGGATACTGAAATTGGTAACATGCTTAAAGATTCCATGACTCATGCAAAGGAAGATATCAGTCGTCGAATGCTGGCAGAAAAGCAAGTGGAAGCTGCCAGAGTACTGGAATCCTTAACGGCCGCATTGAATAAAGATGGTAATTTGCTCAGTGCTGATCTGCGTGGTTCTATTGAGGCCAGTATGCAGCATTTAGCCAAATTGGCTGCCGATGTCGATGGAGATGCCATTGAAAAAGCCATCGAAGATTTAGATAAATTGACTCAAGATTTTGCTGCAAAACGTATGGATAATTCTATTAAACTGGCACTCAAAGGCCAGTCTGTTGACAATATATAGGTAACGAGATGCCACAAGTTGTATTTTTACCCCATGAAGAGCTATGTCCAGAAGGGGCAGTGATTGAAGCAAAGGAAGGTGAGACTGTACTTAATGTTGCGTTAAGGAATGGTATTCATATTGAGCATGCTTGCGAAAAATCTTGTGCGTGTACAACCTGCCATGTGATTATTCGTGAAGGCTTTGATGAGCTTGAAGAAAGTGATGAGCTTGAAGATGACATGTTAGATAAGGCTTGGGGACTTGAGCCTGAGAGTCGCTTGTCTTGTCAGTCTAAAGTGCCCAGTAGCGATTTGGTTGTTGAAATCCCCAAATACACGATTAACATGGTTAGTGAGGGAAATTAAGCTTCCAATCATGTAATTATAGAGCCATTAGCAAAAGCCAACTGTTTATTAAGTTGGCTTTTTTGAAGCCGAAAGTCAAACACTGGTTGAATAGCAAAGATAAACGTAATCTCCGCCAGAGCCTTTATTGAGATCTTGCTCGAGTCTAGTAAAACCATGTGGGGCTTGCAGATCCGGACTTGAACCGCTTACCACATCGAGATCTTTAATGGCGATACTGTCAATAAAAGGGACTTTTTTATAGCAAAGATAGATATATTCTCCGCCAGAACCTTTGTTTAAATCCACATCCAACTTAGTGAAACCCACGGGAGCTTGAGTACGTTCTCCCATGATAATTTGAATATCTGAAATACATTTTGGATTATCTGTCTTCAGTCCGTTAGCAGAGACTTTATGATAGCAAAGATAAATATAATCACCACCAGAGTCTTTATTTAGATTGACTGGAATTTTCACGTAGTCACAGGGGGGACGAATCGATGAGTGATCGCCGCGAATAATAATAATGCTGTCGATGTAATCTGCCCACATTTGATGGGCTTTAAAGGTATCCATTGCCCATGTGTCTTTAAAGTAGGCATACATTTTATGTTGTTCTTCAGTGGAATGGCATAATGTCCAAATGCCAGTGAGTGGCCGTTTCAGGGTAAAGTCAATCATAGTTGCGGCATTTACAATGGAGTGACGCCAATCGTCAAAGTTCTGTTTTTGGCTTGAAAATGCCTTTAGGGCAGGTTGATGTTCTCCACCAACAATCAGATGGCGAGAATTGGAATGCGCGTTAAAATTGTGTATGGCTGCTTCATATTCTTGTTCATCATCATAAGATAATTGGCCAGTGAGCTTTTGATAGACAGCTTTAGCGACCATGTCGATAGGATAGGTACTTTCCCTGTGGATTTTATTGGTCGATGAGGCAAAGACAGCTCGACCTCCAATGATAATTCCGGTTAAAAAATGGCTGCCATATTGCTGAAATAATTGAGCATAATCTGAAGGTGAATGAGCAGCATCAATGGCTGTTTTGATGTCATCTTTTAATAAAGTGCGTAATTGATTGGGCTTATCCTCTAGCTGCAATGACCACAAAGGAATAGTTTGTTGAACCCGTGTAAAAGCATTTGCGGCTTCTCTAAGACTGCGGGATGAAAAATCATTGGTCACTGAACTTGAAAAGAGATTATAGGCATTTGGGATTTGGGCAGATTGCGATAAGTTATTTTGGTATTTGGCAATATTCTTGCCTGAAAAGCATAGGTATTGCGCTTGGTTGATAAGGTTGACTGAAATGGGATCCGGAATAAGCCTATCTTCTTTGAAGTCAACGGGCCGACGTTTTGCTTTATGCCAGTCAAACAGGGGGACAGTGATGCTTTTGGCAAAGGCGTAATGGCCAAAAATATCGTAGCCCGCACCAATGGCTTCGACTCCTTTTAAGTCGTTTAAGGGAAGATCCAGTTTATGTCGCAAAAGTTCAAGATAAGCATAGCCTTGATACTGTGGAGTGACTTTAAATTGATTGTCTTTTTCGTTCGTTAACTCACCTGTCACTATCACCGTCATTGTCTTTCTGCCCCTATTGATTATTGCTTTACTTAACCTGAACTCGGGATAATGAGTGTCAAAAATGTGAGGTAACCCATTTAATATTAAAAAATTGAATAAAATTGGGTCATTCTTTATTTTCGGACTTGGCTTAATACTGCAATTTTTGTCGATATCAAGGCGGGATTTCGTATCTAATAGCGGGCTATTAGTAGAAAGCACAACACAGATAGGGGCAAAAATAGTGCTATTAAGCGGCGCTGCTTATCCCGAGTTCAGGTTACTTAGGTTCAGTGTAGGTTGTTTTTTCTATTTTAGGGGCATTCTTGTGAAGCTTTCCCATCCTTGGGAGTATTGATTGTCTTTATCTCCACCATTGACTTATAAAGGAAGGGATGATGGTGAGATTTTCAAGTTGAATTTGCCATATGATTAACACAGAGCGCATTTCATCAGTGTGGGGAAAGAGATAAAACAGACCTGCACCGATAAATATCATTTGCATTATTGTTGTTAATGGAAAGCGTTTATCGATGAGCTTCATGGCAGTACCAAAGGAGGATTTTAACGTGTTATTTGCCAAATCGACGCTATAACATTCATCGAGTATTAAATGAGTGAGGGCACCAATAAAAATGGCGACTCCAATGAGAAGTGATAAATTTAATGCTTGTTGCATGAATAAACTAAGACAAACTCCCATTATGGAAAACATAATGACAGCCACAATAGAATGTAATGTTCCTCTGTGCACTGTGATTTGTTCAAAGATAGGTTTAATGGTGTAAACTGTTATGGCATAAATGACTATACCGACCACCCACATTTCAATTAACGAGGCTAGTGGATATAAAAAGAGGGTGCCTGCGGATAAAAAGAAGCCTAAAATGCTAAATAGCCATTGAATAGAAGTGGAATTATCGGAGTCCAGATCAGGCAAGAGCCCAGATAAAGCACCGATGGAAAATAAGAGTAAGCTTTCTGGAAGGGTTAAAATATGTGTTGCGAGTGCAATAGAGCTTAAAGGTGCGCTGGTAAGGGTACTTGCTTTGAGATGTGTGGAGAAATTTGCCAAGAGAATAACCTTAAATGCTAGCTGTTGAAAAAGATCAGTAAAAAGAAGCGACTTGAGCCGACTTAACCTAAAAAATAATCTTGTAGTGGTTCAAGCATGACCTTAAAGTATGTCCTCTAACTTGTATAGAGGATTTACATAATATGCTTTTTATTTAATCACTTATGATAAGGTTAGCAGAATTATTGTTCAAGGATATTTATATTGAACGAATAAATATGTGTTATTAAAACGGATTTAAATCTGCCATATTAGCGACAAAAAATAATCATTCCTTAAAGATACTGGTGTTAGAAATTATCTAACCCTATCCACTGCTAATCTCAGGAAATAGTGGAGTGGGTAATTGAGCCTTTACTTACCTGTGGGTTAGCCATTGACTGGTATATTTCATATGTCGTCGTATACTGTATGAGAAGGCTAAATAAAGGAATATATATGACGTTGAAATGGATTGATTCTCGTGAAATCGCAATAGCGCTGATAGATAAGTATCCTGATATCAACCCGCTTAAAGTGCGCTTTACTGATCTTTATGAATGGATTTTATTATTGGATGAATTCAATGATGATCTTCAGCACTGCAATGAACGTATTTTAGAGGCGATTCAAACTTGTTGGATTGAAGAAATGGATTGATTGTCTTCTATTGTTGGTCGATTTTGCATGATAACCTTGTTGTCGTGCCACTTCACTCTTAAAAATACGGCAATAATACGCCTTGAATTAGACACTTTTACGCACTCTGAAAACATGCACCTTGCAGTATCCCGAGTATATCTGTATGAGATCTTCATACAAGGGTATGAATCATGCGTTAAATTTCGTATAATCCGCGCGAATTTTAATACATGTTTATAAAAAAGGATGCTTTTCATGGCTATCGAACGTACTTTTTCAATTGTAAAGCCTGATGCAGTTGCCAAAAATAACATTGGCGCTATCTACAACCGTTTTGAAGCTGCAGGTTTAAAAATTGTTGCTGCTAAAATGGTTCATTTATCTCAAGAGCAAGCCGAAGGTTTTTACGCTGAGCACAGTGAGCGTCCTTTCTTTGGTGCATTAGTGGCTTTCATGACTTCAGGTCCTATTATGGTTCAAGTGCTAGAAGGTGAAAATGCCGTTCTTGCTCACCGTGATATTTTAGGTGCGACTAACCCAGCGGAAGCAGCTGAAGGGACTATTCGTGCTGATTTTGCTCAAAGCATCGATGAGAATGCTGCTCACGGTTCAGATTCACTGAGCTCAGCTGAGCGTGAAATTGCTTATTTCTTTAGTGCTGAAGAGCTTTGCCCACGCACTCGTTAAGAGTGAGTGTAACGATAAAAAAGAAGCCTGAGGGCTTCTTTTTTTATGTCTTTTATTTGGCCTGTTGATGAATCTTGGTGATTTCTATCGTAGTTTGTGGGGGAGAATATTAGGAGTCGATTTACTAAGGGAATTATGCTCAGTCAAGCTTGAGGGATGAATGTTTAATGTTACTTTTTATTATTTCATTTTAATGTTAAATTTTAATGTTAACCACTGACTATTTCATTTAAATTAGATTTTATCGCTAGTAAACCAAATAATAAACTCATTCTAAATTTAGGCCTTATTTTCATATAAAGGTGTTTAATTTTTCTATTTTTTATGCCAGTAAATGCTTTTTTGTGAAATAGAGTTGTGGAAGTTTGAATTTAGTATCACTTTTTCTGCCCATACTGATCTTATAGAAAAATATTAAGCTATCTCATTTAATCTCTTTCTTTCAGTTTATGCTGTGTTAGGTCGTTTTAACGTCTTAATCAAGTGGATGTTTGAGTTTGAATCAAAGGTTCGCGAACTGTTTTCTAGCATTCTTTTTGAGTCAATGATGACATTACAGTGTTAAATATTCGAACGACTTAATCGTTATATTTATCATATAACGATATCAGTATCATGCCTCTATTTATTTAACATTTGATGTTATTTTGATCGCCCAAATCGAGTGTATATCTTGGTTTCGATGGCATGCGGTCTGATAGTAATATGCTTCTTTTTGAATAACATTTGTATCCATAACTGATACTTTTATTTATTAAATTGTTATTTTTTGCATTTGTTTTAACTTATTAAATAATAAATTTATATTTATTTAAACTTGGTATCAAAATGAATCGTTGTGATAGTTTAATATAATTTATTTTTATATTTAAGATAGTTTTTTATAACTGTGTGTTTTTATTTGATTTGTATTATTTATCATTATTTTTATTGGTTTTTATTTGTTCGTAAAAACGTTTTCAAGTTATTTTAATGTAATTCGTGTTGACATGAAGTCGTATATTTAACAGTATTTAGTTTGAAAATAATTAATGTTAGTTTCAATAATAAAATAATAAACAACAAATAATAATATTTTGATATTTCAATTTGGAGTGTCAGGGAGAATATATGCATTCATTAACTTTAGCTGCGAAAGCAGTCCGTCGTAGCTGCTTGGCTATGGCTGCCACTAGTGTTGTTTTATCTGGGCAAACTTTCGCAGAAGAAACAACAATTGAAGAGAAAGTCGAGCGTATTTCTGTAACGGGTTCACGTATTAAACGAACCGATATGGAAACAGCAAGCCCTGTTACCGTGATTGATGCCAGCGCGATTCAAGCATCGGGTGCAACATCAATTGATTCTGTGCTTCAAACAATGACCGCCACGGGTGGAGCCATGACTAACCCAGGTATTAATAATGGCTCTCAAGGTAACGCATCGATTAATTTACGAGGTTTAGGCTCACAACGTACGCTTGTATTAGTGAATAGCCGTCGTATGGTCAATTCTGGCACAGGCGCGGCTTCAACCGTCGACCTAAACACTATTCCAGTTTCTATGATTAAGCGTATTGAAGTGCTTAAAGATGGCGCTTCGGCGGTTTACGGCTCTGATGCGATTGCGGGTGTGGTTAACATCATTTTAAAAGATGATTTTGAAGGTTTTGAATTAAATGCCCAAAGTGGCGCCTCAACCCAAGGTGATGCAACAACAACCAGTATTGATCTTACGGTTGGTGGTAACTTTGATCGCGGTAATGCGGTAATGGGTATTCAATATATGGATCGCGGTGATGCTAGCATGGCTGATCGTGACTTTTCAGCTTGCCCCTATGCAGAAAGCACAGATGATAATGGCAATATGTCACTCTACTGTGCGGGCAGTGTATTGACTCCTTATGGGCATGTATATGGACCAAATGGTGAGTCGCTGCAAGGTAATGCTGATGGTACTTGGCATAATTTTACTGATAGCGATAGATATAACTATGCTGCAGAAAGTTATCTTTATACGCCAATGCAACGTTTAAATATGACGGCATTAGCAAACTATGAGCTAACCGACACACTGAATTTCTTTGGTGAGGCCATGTATGCTAAGCGTTGGTCAGAGCAGCAAATGGCGCCTCAACCTATTTGGACTGATTTTACCTATACAGAAGCCATGGGTGACAGTTTAATTAGTAGTGGCATTAACTACGATGATACTGTGACTTATTACCGCCGAATGTCAGATGTAGGCAATCGTGAATTTAGTCAAGTTGTTGATACTGTCCGTGTTGTTACTGGGATAGAAGGAGAGTTTGGTGACTCGTGGAGTTGGGATGTGGCGGTTAATTATGGTCGTAATGACTCTGTGGATCGCCTAGCGAACCTGATTAACATGGGTTCTGTTAATGATGATATTGCTGACGGCACGTTTAATCCATTAGATCAAACGGCATGGTCTGGCGAGAACATGCAAGGTTACACTTACACTGAGATTAACTCGGGTGGCAGTGAAATGTTTATTCTGTCTGCTAACATAGGTGGCGAGTTATTTGAATTGCCAGCGGGCATGGTTGGCTTTGCAGGTGGTATTGAGCAAAGAACCGAAAAAGCATGGTTCATTCCTGATTCATTAACAGCTCAAGGCTTAGCAAACGATCCCAAAGTGGATCCCACTAGCGGTGAGTATGATGTGACTGAAGCCTATGCTGAATTTGTTATTCCCGTACTTTCTGATATGTTCTTAGCTGAAAATGTTGAAATTAGCGCGGCAGTGCGTGCGTTTGATTACAGCACCTTTGGTAGTGACAGCACTTGGAAGTTAGGATTAACTTGGGGTGTGACGGAAGATTTAATGCTGAGAAGTGTTGCTTCAACGGCCTTTAGAGCGCCTACGGTCGATGAATTGTATTCTGGTCAGTCTACCTCGTTTGATCAAGTTACTTTCCCTGGTGCTCAAGATCAGGCACAAGTGACTGTGGGTGGTAATGAAAATTTAACACCGGAAGAAGCAAAGACCTTAACAGCAGGTTTTGTTTATTCACCTAGCTGGTTTGACGGTTTATCAGTAACGGCCGATTATTATAATATTAAAATTGATAATGCCATTGCGGAAGTGAACGCTCAGTATATTGTAGATTCTTGCTTAGACAGTTCTGGTAATGCAACTAATATGAGTTCTGCACTGTGTCAGTCTGCTCAAATTTCAATGGATAATACAGGTCGTATTAGTTTTAACAACCAATTACAAAATATTGGCTCTGAGAAAACATCAGGTATTGATTTAAATGTGGCCTATAACTTTGAAATGCTTGGTTTAGATTGGAGAGCGGCTGCCGATAGTACTGTTTTATTAGATTATGAAGTGACCACAACTGAAGGGACTGTCGATTATGCTGGCTTTATCACTTCAGGTATAGGGAGTTTTTCAAAGTATAAAACTAACCTTGATTTGAGCGTGATGGCCGATGATTGGAGTGCAAACTATCAAGCACGTTTGATCGCGGGCATGGACAGCTTTGATTGTAAGGATGATACATCAGCCTGTTATGCTCCTTCAGTCGGTACGGTTGTTTATCATGATATCTCTGCGTCATACTTCATGACCGAGAACTTAACTTTCTCTGCTGGTATTAATAACTTGTTTGATAAGACGCCTCCATATTATTCAGGCAATAATGATTCAAATACTGATCCTTATACCTATGATACTTTAGGCCGTCGTTTTTATGTTCAAGCTAGCTTGAAAATGTAATTAAGGCTCATAATTGAGTTGAATAAAACACCGCGAATATCGCGGTGTTTTTTTATGTAAAAAATAGAATGCACGGTATTTGTATTAAGAAGATAATATTAAACTCTTAGGTGTCCCCTTATATAAAGCAGCCACATCAAGGGTTTTGAGGTAAAATACTCCAAACAACCATAATAAGCTC
>NZ_CANLZC010000120.1 GCF_947495455.1 uncultured Shewanella sp.
TCAACCATGTCACATTTGTTCATGAATACGATGATGAAAGGTACACCAACTTGGCGAGAAAGTAGGATGTGCTCACGTGTTTGTGGCATTGGACCATCAGTAGACGCAACAACTAGAATTGCACCGTCCATTTGAGCAGCACCAGTGATCATGTTTTTAACATAATCCGCGTGACCTGGGCAGTCTACGTGCGCATAGTGACGAGTTGGAGTGTCATATTCGATGTGAGAAGTATTAATCGTAATACCGCGCTCACGCTCTTCTGGAGCGTTATCGATTTGTGCGAAATCTTTAACTTCACCACCGTAAGTTTTAGTCAATACAGCAGAGATAGCAGCAGTTAATGTAGTTTTACCATGGTCAACGTGACCAATTGTACCTACGTTTACATGGGGTTTACTACGTTCAAATTTTTCTTTAGCCACGATATATTCCTTTCTTTTCAGAAAACTCGACTCTAAGTCGAGATAATAGCAATTAATTTATAACAATCACATTTTTCGCAGATTTACATGCGAGACTCTGTAATTGCCTTCGCGATATTTTGCGGCGCCTCAGAATACTTCAAAAACTCCATAGAGTAAGAAGCACGACCCTGAGTCGCAGAGCGTAAATCGGTCGCATAACCAAACATTTCAGATAAAGGTACTACGGCTTGAACAAGTTTAACGCCGGCAATGCCGTCATCCATACCTTCAATCAAACCACGACGTCTATTCAAGTCGCCAACCACATCACCCATGTAATCTTCAGGTGTTGTGACTTCCACTTTCATGCAAGGCTCGAGCAAAACAGGGCTTGCATCTTCGCAGCCTTTTTTAAACCCGATGGAACCTGCCACTTTAAACGCCATTTCATTTGAGTCCACATCATGATATGAACCATCAAATAAAGTCACTTTTACATCCAACACAGGGAAGCCGGCAACAACACCGTTTTTCATCTGTTCTTGAATGCCTTTATCTACCGCAGGAATGTATTCTTTAGGAACCACACCCCCGACGATTTCGTTCACAAATTCGTAGCCTGCACCTTCTTCTTGAGGTTCAAGCTTCAACCAAACATGACCGAATTGTCCACGGCCACCAGATTGACGTACGAACTTACCTTCAACTTCCACACTCGATCGGATAGTTTCACGGTATGCAACTTGAGGCTTACCTACATTACACTCAACATTAAATTCGCGACGCATACGGTCAACGATAATGTCTAAGTGTAGTTCACCCATACCAGAGATCAGCACCTGCCCTGACTCTTCGTCAGTTTCAACACGGAACGACGGGTCTTCCGCTGCTAATTTTTGCAACGCAATACCCATTTTCTCTTGGTCGGCTTTTGTTCTAGGCTCAACAGCGATTGTAATCACAGGCTCAGGAAATTCCATGCGCTCTAAAATTACTTTGTGATCCATATCGCACAAAGTATCGCCCGTTGTCACGTCCTTAAGACCAATAGCCGCGGCGATATCACCGGCGCGAACTTCCTTAATCTCTTGACGATCATTGGCGTGCATTTGCACCATACGGCCCACTCGCTCGCGTTTTTGCTTAACCGAGTTATAAACGCCTGCACCACTTTCTAACACGCCTGAATAGACGCGAATAAAGCTTAATGTGCCAACGAATGGATCGGTTGCAATCTTAAACGCTAATGCTGAAAAAGGTGCGTCATCATCCGCAGGACGATGAACTTCCTCTTCTTTCTCATTGATCCCCGCAATAGCAGGCACCTCAGTAGGAGAAGGAAGGTATTCAACAACAGCATCGAGAACGGCTTGTACCCCTTTGTTCTTAAAAGCAGAACCACAAGTGGCTAATACGATCTCATTGTTTAAGGTACGCTGACGTAATGCTGATTTAATCTCATCTTCAGACAAATCACCTTCTTCAAGGTATTTATCCATCAGTTCTTCTGATGCTTCAGCCGCGGCTTCAACCAAGTATTCACGCATTTCTGCGGCTTGCTCGGTCAAATCAGCAGGAATAGCCTCATAAGTGAAAGACGTGCCCTGATCGGCTTCAGACCAGTTAATGGCCTTCATTTTAATTAAATCAACAACGCCCTTGAAATTTTCCTCTGCACCAATATTCAATTGAATCGGTACACAGGTCGCGCCCAAACGGTTACGGATTTGCTCAACGACAGCATTAAAATCGGCTCCAGCTCGATCCATCTTATTGACGAATACGATACGAGGAACATGATATTTATCTGCTTGACGCCATACTGTCTCTGATTGAGGCTCAACACCAGAAGAGCCACAAAATACAACGACAGCGCCATCAAGGACTCTTAAAGACCGCTCAACTTCAATGGTGAAGTCAACGTGACCAGGAGTATCAATGATGTTAATACGGTGCTCAGTAAACTGGGCATCCATTCCGCGCCAGAAAGTAGTCGTTGCAGCTGAGGTGATGGTAATTCCACGCTCCTGCTCTTGCTCCATCCAATCCATAGTGGCTGCGCCATCATGAACTTCACCGATCTTATGAGACATTCCGGTGTAGAATAGAACACGTTCAGTGGTGGTAGTTTTACCAGCGTCAACATGAGCGCAAATGCCGATATTACGGTAACGCTCAATTGGAGTTGTACGAGCCACGATTTATACCCTCTTAGCTAAAACCTGAGTGATAGCAGTGTAAGTATGGCGTGGAAAAATCCACGCCAGAATATTACCAGCGGTAATGAGCAAACGCTTTGTTTGCTTCTGCCATACGATGCACGTCTTCGCGCTTCTTAACAGCAGTGCCTTTGTTTTCTGAAGCGTCTAGCATTTCACCTGCTAGACGTAAAGCCATAGATTTTTCACCACGCTTACGAGCAGCTTCAACTAACCAACGCATTCCCAATGCATTACGACGAACTGGGCGTACTTCACATGGTACCTGGTAAGTAGAACCACCCACACGACGAGACTTAACCTCGACAGATGGACGGACATTTTCCAGGGCTGCTTCAAGGATCACTAAATGCTCTTCGCCTTTTTTCTCAGCAACAACATCAAGTGCCTTATAAATGATTTTTTCAGCAGTCGACTTTTTGCCGTCCTGCATAATGACGTTGATGAACTTAGCCAACAACTCACTATTAAATTTTGGATCTGGTAGGATTTTACGTTGTCCTACAACGCGACGTCTTGGCATAACAATTTCTCCGTATGCTTCAGGGACCCCAAAACTGGAATCTCAAATTATCTAGCTTGGCCTTACTTAACGGAAAACGTTAAGACTTAGGACGCTTAGCACCGTACTTAGAACGACCTTGGCGACGTTCACTTACGCCTGCGCAATCGAGTGCTCCACGAACTGTGTGATAACGAACACCAGGTAAATCTTTAACACGACCACCACGGATCAGAATTACGCTGTGTTCTTGTAAGTTGTGGCCTTCACCGCCGATGTACGAAGTCACTTCGAAACCGTTAGTTAGACGCACACGCGCTACTTTACGTAGTGCTGAGTTAGGTTTTTTTGGTGTAGTAGTGTATACGCGAGTACAAACACCACGTTTTTGTGGACACGCATTCAACGCTGGCACATTAGTCTTATCGACTTTTGGGGCGCGAGGCTTGCGGACCAACTGGTTTACAGTTGCCATGTATAGCTCCGAATCAGTTGAAAGATTCAACAGTAAGGTGTGAAAAATCTATAGCCCACAGGTGTGGGACGCGAAATTTTAGAAAGGTAATGGCCTGCTGTCAAGAAATAGACAACTTTTAAGTGAAAATAGTTTAAAAAAAAGGCGCACAAGGCGCCTTTTGGTGTTTTTTAGCCTTTTTCAGTCTTAATCCGAGCTACCCGCAAGGTTAAGAAGATCAGCAAGATTTTGCTCTGCTTCACTGGCACTGATCACCGGCGTTTCATCAAGCTGACCATCAGGTTGCGCTTGTTGACGTTTCTGATGATATGAGTAACCCGTACCTGCAGGGATCAAACGACCTACGATCACGTTCTCTTTCAAACCACGAAGTTTATCACTCTTACCACCTACTGCCGCTTCGGTCAGTACGCGTGTGGTCTCTTGGAAAGAAGCTGCTGAAATGAAGGATTCCGTTGCAAGTGAAGCTTTCGTGATACCTAATAATTCACGTTCAAAACGCGCTGGTTGCTTGCCTTGTGCTTCTAATTCACGGTTAGCGATTTTCACACGAGACACTTCAGCTTGTTCACCCGCTAAGAATTGGCTATCACCCGCATCGGTTATCTCACACTTACGCAACATTTGGCGAATAATCACCTCAATGTGCTTATCGTTGATTTTCACCCCTTGTAGGCGGTAAACATCTTGTACTTCGTTAACGATATAGTTAGCCACATTATGGATACCACGTAAACGTAGAATATCGTGCGCCGCTTCTGCACCATCGGCAATAACCTCACCACGTTCGACTTTTTCACCTTCGAACACGTTCAAGTTACGCCATTTCGGGATCATCTCTTCATAAGGCTTGCTGCCATCTGAAGGGGTAATGATCAGGCGACGCTTACCTTTGGTTTCTTTACCGAATGAAATAGTACCCGAAATTTCCGCAAGAATCGCAGGCTCTTTTGGCTTACGCGCTTCAAACAAGTCAGCAACCCGTGGAAGACCACCGGTAATATCACGCGTTTTTGAAGACTCTTGTGGAATACGTGCTAATGCATCACCAACGTTAATCAGACCATTATCATCTAAGTTAACAATCGCGTTGCCTGGTAAGAAGTATTGTGCGGGTACATCCGTACCTGGGATCATAAGATCGCTACCATCATTTGCAAGCAAACGGATCATCGGGCGCATTTCTTTACCCGCAGTCGGACGTTGTGCAACATCAAGTACCACAATTGAAGACAGACCCGTCAGTTCATCAGTTTGACGTGTCATAGTCACGCCTTCAATCATATCGACAAACTTAGTGATACCCGCCACTTCAGTAATAATCGGGTGAGTATGAGGATCCCAGTTAGCAATCACGCTGCCAGCTTCAAGATGCGCATCTTCCTGCGCTTCTAGTACAGTACCGTAAGGCACTTTGTAGCGCTCTTTCTCGCGGCCAAGATCATCAATAATTGCAAGCTCAGATGAACGAGAAACAATAACCAGTTTACCTTCACTGTTAGTGACATACTTAGCATTGTGTAGTTTCAGTGTACCGGCATTTTTGACCTGAACACTGTTGGCTGCCGATGCTCTTGACGCCGCACCACCAATGTGGAAAGTACGCATCGTAAGCTGTGTACCTGGCTCACCAATCGATTGCGCAGCAACAACACCAATGGCTTCACCTTGGTTAATCAAATGACCACGTGCCAAGTCACGACCATAACACGCCGCACACACACCGAAGTCTGTATCACAACTGATCACTGAACGGACTTGAACTTCATCGATGGAATGTTCTTCAAGCAGATCACACCAAGTTTCATCGAGTAATGTATTACGAGGTGCAAGTACATTTTCAGTACCTGGATAACACACATCTTTTGCTACCACACGGCCCAATACGCGTTCGCGTAATGGCTCAACAACATCCCCACCTTCAATCAGCGGTTTCATTGTTAGACCTTCGTGTGTACCACAATCATCTTCAATCACCACAAGATCTTGTGCAACATCCACAAGACGACGAGTCAAATAACCCGAGTTAGCCGTTTTCAGTGCCGTATCGGCCAAACCTTTACGGGCACCGTGAGTTGAGATGAAGTACTGAGATACGTTTAGGCCTTCACGGAAGTTCGCCACAATTGGCGTTTCAATGATAGAACCATCGGGTTTAGCCATCAAACCACGCATACCTGCTAACTGACGGATCTGAGCAGCACTACCACGCGCACCCGAATCAGCCATCATGTAAATGCTATTGAAAGATTCTTGCTCTTCTTCCACACCGTCGCGATTGATCACTGTCTCAGTCGATAGGTTTTTCATCATCGCTTTAGAGACTTTCTCGTTGGCACTGGCCCAGATATCAATAACTTTGTTATATCGTTCACCTGCAGTCACCAAACCAGACTGGAACTGCTCTTGAATTTCGATAACTTCAGCTTCTGCATCCGATACCAGCGTGTACTTCTCTTCAGGGATGACCATGTCATCAATACCCACAGAAGCACCCGAGATGGTCGCAAAGTGGAAACCTGTGTACATCAATTGGTCTGCAAAGATAACAGTATCTTTAAGACCCAATTGACGGTAACAGGTATTCAATAATTTAGAGATCTGCTTCTTACCCATGTTCTGGTTAACCAGATCATAAGACAAGCCTTTAGGCAGAATTTGTGATAATAAAGCACGGCCCACTGTGGTATCCACAATACGGCGTGTTTTCACTTTTTCACCTAATTCATTGGTCGACGTTTCAGTAATACGGACTTTAACGCGAGCATGTAACTCTGCTGCACCTGTACGATAAGCCTTCTCAGCTTCCGCAACAGATTCAAACGCCATGCCTTCACCTTTACCGTTAATACACTCACGGCTGGTATAGTAAAGACCCAATACAACATCTTGAGACGGTGTGATCACCGGCTCACCGTTTGCAGGTGAAAGAATGTTGTTGGTTGACATCATCAATGAACGTGCTTCTAGCTGAGCTTCCAGCGTTAACGGCACGTGAACCGCCATTTGGTCACCATCGAAGTCAGCGTTATAGGCCGCACAAACCAAAGGATGCAGCTGAATCGCTTTACCTTCAATCAATACAGGCTCAAACGCTTGAATACCCAATCTGTGCAATGTCGGTGCACGGTTGAGCATCACTGGATGTTCACGGATCACATCATCCAAAACATCCCAAACTTCAGGCACTTCACGCTCAACCATTTTCTTAGCAGCTTTAATTGTGGTCGCTAAACCACGGCCTTCAAGCTTGCCGTAGATGAAAGGTTTGAACAGTTCCAATGCCATCTTCTTAGGAAGACCACATTGATGTAAACGCAAAGTTGGGCCCACAGTAATTACAGAACGGCCAGAGTAATCAACACGTTTACCCAGCAGGTTCTGACGGAAACGACCTTGCTTACCTTTGATCATATCGGCCAAAGATTTAAGCGGACGCTTGTTAGAACCCGTAATAGCACGACCACGACGTCCGTTATCAAGCAATGCATCGACAGACTCTTGTAACATACGCTTTTCGTTACGTACTATGATATCTGGCGCGGCAAGGTCAAGTAGACGCTTCAAACGGTTATTACGGTTGATCACGCGGCGATACAAATCGTTCAGATCAGACGTCGCAAAACGACCACCATCAAGTGGCACTAATGGACGAAGATCAGGCGGCAGAACCGGTAATACTTTTAGGATCATCCACTCAGGCTTATTGCCCGATTGGAAAAACGCTTCGATCAGTTTCAAGCGTTTGGTCATCTTCTTACGACGTGTTTCTGAGTTAATTGACGGTAACTCTTCACGCATCATCTCGATTTCTTTTTCAAGATCGATACCACGTAGTAATTCTAAAACGGCTTCTGCACCCATTTTAGCTTCAAACTCATCACCGTACTCTTCCAATGCATCCAGATAGTTTTCTTCTGTTAGCATTTGGCCACGCTCAAGGCTGGTCATGCCAGGCTCGATAACGACGAATGATTCAAAATACAATACGCGCTCAATGTCACGTAATGTCATATCTAGCATTAAACCGATACGAGACGGTAATGACTTCAAGAACCAGATATGAGCAACGGGGCTTGCAAGATCAATGTGACCCATACGCTCACGACGTACTTTAGTCTGGGTAACTTCAACACCACACTTTTCACAGATCACACCACGGTGCTTAAGACGCTTATATTTACCACATAAGCATTCGTAATCTTTAACAGGACCAAAGATCCTTGCACAGAATAAACCTTCACGCTCAGGCTTGAACGTACGGTAGTTAATGGTTTCTGGCTTCTTAACTTCACCAAATGACCAAGAGCGGATCAGATCTGGCGACGCTAGGCCAATTTTGATCCCTTCGAATTCTTCAGTCTTGCTTTGCTGTTTCAGAAACTTTAATAAGTCTTTCACGTTTCTCTCCTGAAGGAGTTAAACCGGGTGCGCCACTTTAGCTGTGACGCACCGTTTTTTGTTGCCAAACTAGAGGGTTAATCCAGTTTTACTCTTGATCCAACTCGATATTAATACCGAGTGAGCGGATCTCCTTCAACAATACATTGAAGGACTCTGGCATACCTGGGCTCATCTGATGATTACCGTCAACGATGTTCTTATACATCTGTGTACGACCATTCACATCATCTGATTTGACCGTTAGCATTTCTTGAAGCGTGTAAGCGGCACCGTATGCTTCTAGTGCCCATACTTCCATCTCACCGAAACGCTGACCACCAAACTGCGCTTTACCGCCGAGTGGTTGCTGAGTCACCAGACTGTAAGAACCTGTTGAACGAGCATGCATCTTATCATCAACCAAATGGTTAAGTTTCAGCATATACATGTAACCGACAGTCACGGCACGCTCAAATTCATTACCAGTACGGCCATCAAACAATTTACGTTGACCAGACTCAGGTAATCCAGCAAGAGTCAGCATTTGCTTGATCTCTTTTTCTTTCGCGCCATCAAACGCTGGCGTAGCAACTGGAATACCGCCTTTTAGGTTCTTAGCAAGACGGATCACTTCATCATCAGTGAAAGAGTCGATGTCAACACGTTGCAGTACATCATCACCTAACTCATAGACTTCTTTGATGTAATTACGCAGTTCGGCCAACTCGCGCTGCTCTTCAAGCATACTGGTAATGCGATTACCTATGCCTTTTGCTGCAGCACCAAGATGCACTTCAAGTACCTGACCTATGTTCATCCGTGATGGTACACCTAGCGGGTTCAACACGATATCAACTGGATCGCCATTTTCATCGTAAGGCATGTCTTCAACAGGACAAATCTTAGAGATCACACCCTTGTTACCGTGACGACCCGCCATCTTATCACCAGGCTGAATCGTACGTTTAACGGCTAAGTAAACCTTAACAGTTTTTAAGACGCCAGGCGCTAAATCATCACCTTGAGTGATCTTACGACGCTTAATTTCAAACTTCTTGTCGAAATCGGCTTTAAGCTCTGCATGTTGCTCGCTTAATTGCTCAAGTTCAGTTTGCTTCGCTTCATCATCTATGCTTTGTAGCAATAACTGTGAACGTGGAATCGTTGCAATTTGAACGTCGCTTAAACCTGTGCTGGCAAGCAGTTTACGCGCGCGGCCATAAACGCCTTCTTCCAAAATTTGGAACTCTTCGGTGAGATCTTTTCTCGCTTGGGCGATATGCATCTCTTCGATTTCAACAGCACGCTTATCTTTCTCAACGCCGTCACGGGTAAATACCTGTACGTCAATGATAGTTCCTTTCACTGAGTTAGGAACGCGTAATGAACTGTCTTTAACGTCAGAGGCTTTTTCACCGAAAATAGCACGTAGCAGCTTTTCTTCTGGTGTCAGTTGCGTTTCACCTTTTGGTGTCACTTTACCAACAAGAATGTCACCACCTTTCACTTCTGCACCAATGTATACGATACCTGACTCGTCTAATTTAGACAGAGCAGACTCACCAACATTTGGAATATCAGCGGTAATTTCTTCGCTACCTAATTTGGTATCACGGGCCACACAAGAAAGCTCTTGAATGTGGATAGTGGTGAAACGATCTTCTTGCGCGACGCGCTCAGAAATGAGAATCGAATCCTCGAAGTTATAGCCGTTCCAAGGCATGAAGGCGATACGCATGTTTTGACCCAGCGCTAAATCACCTAAATCCGTTGAAGGACCATCAGCTAATACATCACCACGAACCACAGGTTCACCGACGCTACAACATGGACGTTGGTTGATACAAGTGTTTTGGTTCGAGCGGGTATATTTGGTCAAGTTGTAGATATCGATACCGGCTTCACCTGGGGTCAGCTCAGCTTCGTTAACTTTAACAACAATACGGCTGGCATCAACATACTCAACAAAACCACCACGCTTGGCCGCAACCACCACACCTGAATCGACCGCTAATGTACGCTCAATACCGGTACCCACTAACGGCTTATCCGCTTTTAATGTAGGTACAGCTTGACGTTGCATGTTCGCGCCCATCAAGGCACGGTTAGCATCATCGTGTTCAAGGAATGGAATAAGTGACGCCGCCACAGAAATAATTTGCTGTGGAGAAACATCCATATATTGCACATCGGCTGCACGCATAAAGGTTGCTTCACCTTTATGACGACACGCGATTTGCTCTTCTAACATACGACCATTAGCATCAAGCTCAATGTTCGCCTGTGCAATAACATAACGCCCTTCTTCAATTGCCGATAAGTAATCCACTTCATCAGTGATCACACCATCAACTACTTTACGATAAGGGGTTTCAAGGAAGCCATAAGAGTTAGTGCGGGCAAAACTCGCAAGCGAGTTAATCAAACCAATGTTTGGACCTTCAGGGGTTTCGATTGGACATAAACGACCATAGTGAGTCGGATGGACATCTCGAACCTCAAAACCTGCACGCTCACGAGTCAAACCACCTGGACCTAATGCAGAAATACGACGTTTATGCGTCACTTCTGATAGCGGGTTGTTTTGATCCATAAACTGAGACAGTTGCGAAGAACCAAAGAATTCTTTCACTGCAGCAGAAATCGGTTTAGCGTTGATCAAATCCTGAGGCATAAGCTCATTAAGATCACCAAGACTTAAACGCTCACGTACGGCACGTTCTACACGAACAAGACCCACACGGAACTGGTTTTCAGCCATTTCACCAACACTACGAATACGACGGTTACCTAAGTGGTCGATATCATCAACTTCATCATTACCATTACGGATCTTGATGATGTTTTTCATCACGGCAACGATATCTTCTTTACTTAGAATACCTTCACCTTCATCGTCTTCAATGCCTAGACGACGGTTGAACTTCATACGACCGACTTTAGATAAATCATAACGCTCTTCACTGAAGAAAAGGTTATTAAATAAGGCTTCTGCTGCCTCTTTAGTTGGTGGCTCGCCTGGACGCATCATGCGATAGATTTCAACCAAGGCCTCTAAACGGTTAGTGGTTGAATCGATACGCAGCGTATCAGACATGTAAGCACCGTTATCAAGTTCATTGATATACAAGGTGCTCACTTCTTTAATACCCGCTAACGAAAGCTTAGCAAGATCTTCTAGACCAATTTCAGCATTGGCTGAAACAAGGACTTCACCCGTATCGGGATCAATATAATCCTGACCTGCAATCTTACCAACAATATATTCAACAGGGACTTCAAGTTCTGTGGTATTTGTTTTTTCTAATTGACGAATATGGCGCGCCGTAACCCGACGTCCTTTCTCAACTAAAACAGTTCCTTCAGCATCTTTAATATCATAACTTGCCGTTTCACCGCGCAAACGCTCGGCGACAAGATCCATCACTAGTGTATCTCTTTTAACTTTGAAATTAACACGAGTGAAGAAGATATCAAGAATATCTTGAGTCGAATAATCCAATGCGCGCAAAATGATTGACGCAGCCAACTTACGACGACGGTCAATACGAACAAATAAAGCATCTTTTGGATCAAATTCAAAATCTAACCATGAGCCACGGTAAGGAATAATACGTGCGTTATACAGTACCTTACCTGATGAATGTGTCTTACCACGATCATGGTCAAAGAATACCCCTGGGCTACGATGTAGCTGAGAGACAATAACACGCTCAGTACCGTTAATCACAAAGGTACCGTTGTCAGTCATAAGAGGGATATCCCCCATATAGACTTCTTGTTCTTTAATATCTTTAACTGTACCTGGTGCGGCTTCACGGTCATACAATACCATACGCAATTTAACACGTAGTGGTGCAGAGTACGTGATACCACGGATTTGACATTCTTTCACATCAAAAACAGGCTCGCCTAGCTTATAGCTGACATATTGCAGCTCTGAATTACCAGAGAAGCTTTTGATGGGAAAAACGCTACGGAAAGCCGCTTCAAAACCGCGCTCCCCTGTAGGATCTTGATCGGTGAACTTTTTAAATGAGTCCAACTGAATTGACAAAAGATAAGGGATGTCCAGTACTTTTGGACTCTTACCGAAGTCTTTGCGAATACGCTTCTTTTCAGAATAGGAGTAAACCATGGGTTTCCTCTGATTGCGGAATGTGACCAAGACTACATTAATATTGTCTGTACAATGATAATGTAGCAACGTTTGCCCATCACCGTTGAAAGCAAGAACCTAACCAGTAATCTCTGCTAGGAACTGCAACATCTGGCGATAAACGGTGAATAAAAATCGCCTGCACCTACAGCGCAAAAAAGGCCGACAGTTCAAAAAACCGCCAGCCTTCACCCGATTGAGTCGGGCTTAGCAAGTTATATTATAACTTACTTAATCTCTACTGCAGCACCAGCTGCTTCTAGATCAGTCTTAAGCGCTTCAGCTTCTTCTTTAGTGATAGCTTCTTTAACAGCTACTGGAGCTGATTCAGCCATACCTTTAGCTTCTTTCAGGCCAAGACCTGTCGCACCACGAAGTGCTTTAATGACTGCAACTTTGTTGTCGCCGTGTGAAGTAAGGATCACGTCGAATTCTGTTTGCTCTTCAGCAGCAGCGGCTTCGCCACCACCAGAAACAACAGCTGCAGCTGCAGATACGCCGAACTTCTCTTCCATTGCTTCGATTAGTTCAACAACTTCCATTACAGACATTTCTGCAAAAGCTTCTAAGATTTGGTCTTTAGTGATAGACATAACAAAAAATTCCTAAATGTTCTGAATTCAATTCAATTAAGCGGCTAATAAAATTATGCTGCTTCTTCTTTTTGATCGCGAAGGGCGGCCAAAGTACGTACAAACTTGCCAGCAGATGCTTCTTTTAGAGTCATCATTAACTGAGCTAGTGCTTCTTCGTAAGTTGGTAGTTTCGCTAAACGATCAATATTCGTTGCAGGGATGAATTCCCCTTCAAAGGCTGCTGCTTTTACTTCAAATAGCTCTTGCTCTTTAGCAAAGTCTTTTAAAAGACGTGCTGCGGCACCTGGGTGCTCGTTAGAGAAAGCAAGTAAAGTAGGACCTGAGAACGTTTCGTTTAGGCACTCAAATTCTGTACCTTCAAGCGCACGACGAGCCAAAGTATTACGTACAACTTTAACGAATACTCCGTTCTCACGAGCGGCTTTACGTAAACCGGTCATAGCACCCACAGTTACACCACGTGAATCGGCAACAACTGCAGATAAAGCACCTTTGGCAACTTCGTTGACTTCAGCAACAATCGCCTTTTTGTCTTCGAGTCTTAATGCCATTGGCTTTACTCCTGGATTCTATCTAGGGAAACCCCTAGTAATTACCATATTCGCTATCAAATGACAGCGAATGACTTACGGCGCGAATATCCAGAAGAGAAAAATCTATCTGGGGTCCGACACCGTCTACGTAGGAAATTAAGTTACACTTTACAGCTAACACCTACGGTCTTGGACGGAGGTCAAAGTGAGCGCTAAACGCCACTTAATTGACCTCAACCCGACAAAGTGCGCGCATTATAGACTAATTCGCACAGTTTGTAAATTTACTTAACGTCAGCTAACGTACTTTGGTCAACGGTAACACCGGCGCCCATAGTCGTAGAGATGCTAACTTTCTTAAGGTATACACCTTTAGCAACCGCTGGCTTGGCTTTTTTCAATGCACCAAGTAGGGCTTCTAAGTTTTCCTTAAGTTGAGCTGGCTCAAAATCCACTTTACCGATAGTAGTGTGGATGATACCGTTCTTATCATTACGGTAACGAATTTGACCCGCTTTTGCGTTCTTAACAGCGTCTGCAACATTTGGTGTTACAGTGCCTGTTTTAGGGTTAGGCATCAAGCCACGTGGGCCTAAGATTTGGCCTAATTGACCCACAACGCGCATTGCATCTGGAGATGCAATCACAACGTCAAAGTCAATTTCACCCGCTTTAACTTGTGCAGCAAGCTCGTCCATACCCACTAGCTCTGCGCCAGCAGCAGTTGCCGCTTCAGCGTTAGCACCTTGAGTAAATACAGCAACACGTACATCGCGACCTGTACCGTGTGGCAACACAGTTGCACCACGAACGTTTTGATCAGATTTACGTGGGTCAACACCTAGGTTAACCGCAACATCAACACTTTCAACGAATTTTGCAGTGGCTAATTCTTTTAGCAATGCAACCGCTTCATTGATATCATAGCTTTTAGTCGATTCGACTTTTTCGCGAATAAGACGCGCGCGTTTAGTTAGCTTTGCCATTATATTAATCCTCTACTACCAAACCCATTGAACGCGCAGTACCTTCAATTGAGCGAGTCATCGCTTCAATATCAGCACCAGTCATATCAGCCGCTTTCATTTCAGCAATTTCCTGAACAGCGTTGCGCTTAATAGTACCCACTTTTTCAGTGTTAGGACGACCAGAACCTGACTTCAGACCTGCTGCTTTTAACAACAAGAAAGAAGCTGGAGGCGTCTTAGTTTCAAAAGTGAAAGAGCGATCAGTATAAACAGTGATCACAACAGGAATAGGCATGCCTTTGTCGAACTTTTCAGTACGCGCATTGAATGCTTTACAGAATTCCATGATGTTGACACCTTTTTGACCCAAAGCTGGACCAACTGGTGGCGACGGATTCGCAGCGCCTGCTGCAACTTGCAATTTGATGTAACCATCAACTTTCTTTGCCATGAGACATTTCCTCAAGTTTGGGTTCAAACGCCATCAGCCCAACGCCGATAAGCTCCCCCGAAAATAATGGAGGCGAATTATATATAAATTCGCCTCCGTTTCCAAATACTTTTGCGCTTAATTTAATCAGTTTATTAAATTAGCTTTTTTCGATTTGTGAGAAATCAAGTTCAACCGGAGTAGAACGACCAAAAATCATGACCGATACTTTCACACGACTCTTCTCGTAATCGACTTCTTCAACGGTACCGTTAAAATCAGCGAAAGGTCCGTCAATCACACGAACAATCTCACCCGCTTCAAACATGATGCGATGTGTTGGAGATTCCGTTGTTTCTTGAAGGCGCTGCAAAATAGCATCGGCTTCTCTATCAGAGATAGGCGCCGGCCTATCAGAGGTTCCACCAATAAAGCCCATCACACGGGGAATACTTTTCACTAAATGCCAGCTTTCATCGTTCATCACCATTTGGACTAATACATAGCCTGGGAAAAACTTACGCTCACTCTTGCGACGCTGACCCGCACGCATTTCCACCACTTCTTCAGTCGGTACCAAGACCTCACCGAAGTAGTGTTCCATGTTATGCATTTTGATATACTCATTCAACGATTTACATACTCTGCTTTCATAACCAGAGAATGCTTGAACTACATACCATCTTTTTTTAGCTTCAGTCATTCGAGATGCCTATACGCCTGTAATAAAATTAACAATTTTCAGTAATACTGCGTCCAACCCCCAAAGGATCAACGCCAAAATACCTGTTGCAGCTAACACGATAAACGTCGTGTTGAGTGCTTCTTGACGCGTAGGCCAAATAACTTTACGGACTTCGATTTGCGATTCACGCGCAAACGCAAGAGCCTGTTTACCTTTCACTGTTTGTAGCGCAATAAAACCTGCAACGGCAAATGCAACAATAACGCCTAGCGCGCGCACGACTACACTTACTTGATCAAACATTTGATTGCCTACAATAGCGGCGGCCAATAGCACTATGACTATGCCCCACTTAAGAATATCCAGAGAGTTACTCTGGCTTTCAGTATTTGTTGTCATCGGTTAATTCCGTTACTCACTATGAACTATAAATAAAGTCCTGCTGACAAAAAATTTAAGACTTTACTCAGTGAAATTTCTCAGTCAGCCCATAAAATCCGAACTGACATTCCACTATACAGAGATAGTATAAATTCAGAGGGTCTAAAATCGGCCATAGATTGTATTCTTATTCCACTACTTTGGCAAGAATACAAATCAAATTGGCACAATTCTACGTCATATTACCTAATATTATCTATACGAACAAAAAAGGCAGCCTAAGCTGCCTTTTTTGTTCAGTAAGATGAGTCACGATTAAGCAACGATCTTAGCTACAACACCCGCACCTACTGTACGACCACCTTCACGGATAGCGAAGCGTAAACCTTCGTCCATCGCGAT
>NZ_CANLZC010000121.1 GCF_947495455.1 uncultured Shewanella sp.
TACAGCATAAATGCGCCTTGAATTGAAAAGCCTGAGAAGCTCTGAATTGATCATCTATATAATAGAATTGGTATTACACATGCACAAGACGCAACATTCTGATGTGCCAATGTATATTATGAATGAAGGGGACAAGGTGAATTTATAATAGGGTTCCGGATCTGCTCAATCACAGCAGCTAATACAAAAGGATGCATAAAAATAGCATGATCGCCTTCAATCACATCATAGCGAACATGCTTACCTGCTTGTTTTAGTTAGGGGCTGTTGAACTTTGGTGATGATTTCTACAGCAGTTTGTGGGGTTTTTATACAAGGCAGAGCTTATGTGGTGTAGTTATTCTACATGAATAAGCGATAACGCTGTAAAAAGGCGCCACAAACGCTGTCCGTAGGATCCGGCTAAACGTGTTTTACTCTTTGTTGTAGCGAATTTGCTTAGAAGACTAGGCTGCACTCACTACGCCGTGATTAAAACACGTTTATCTCGG
Organism: uncultured Shewanella sp.; assembly: GCF_947495455.1. Lineage (GTDB taxonomy): Bacteria > Pseudomonadota > Gammaproteobacteria > Enterobacterales > Shewanellaceae > Shewanella. The sequence continues at coordinate 492 of NZ_CANLZC010000121.1, forward strand.
ACATAATTTAACCACTAAAGTTTAACATCCCCTAGTAACATAGCATTCACTAAAATAAGCGGGTGTTATAGGATCATTAACGCCACAAAACACATGAACATGAACGTGGCTGGATATTTTATCAATCAGCTGAAAAGGAGACACCCTGTTTAATTTTCCAATAAACAACGGATTAAAAGACAACTTAAACATATGATCTCGCCATTCATTAATATGAGTAGGACAAGACACGATAAAAGCAGTATCAATTAAACTAGGATAATACCCGAGCATTTTAGCCGTGATCGCAGCTCCGCCTGAATGTCCTGCTACAATCGTCTTTGACGGCTTATATTTCTGTTGCAATGCCCTAATCGCCAAAGCGATTTGTTCAATACGTTTATGATCATAATTATCCCCCACCGACCAGCCTTTTCGCCCCGCTGACCGGCGGCCTTTATCGTCTTTATATCCTGGCCGCAATAGGCCTACCGAAACCACATTGACACTGGCATCACTAAGCTTTTTGGCAAAACGATTGTGATAGCCTACTGGGCCAAAAGGCACATCACCATGAATGGCAATGACTAAACTGGGCTGAGCCTGCACTTGATTTTCATGGATATCCAGAATCAGCGCCGTCTTATCATGAACTGCCTCTTTGTTATAGCAAGGCTGATCTTGATGGAATGGCTTTTGTTGGAATGGGTTTTGTAAAGATGGGTTTGGTTGAGATGGCTTGCTTTTTCCAGTCAAGCACAGCCAGATAGATTGCAAAATAGACACATGACTTCCTTGTTTAGGGCGTGTTGATCTTTTGTGAGTAAATAAAAGGTGGGCAATTTCGCATAATAATTTCGCCAAAAACCTTAACGAAATTGCCAATGCCCAGATTAATGCTCACAGATGAACACTGATCTAAGCGACAAGCTATATTGCTTGAAGACCGTGTATATGACAAGCCTGAACATAGAAATACGATGGAAGCTATTCTTTATCGGATGCGTGTCGGCTGCCCTTGACGAGATTTACCTGAGTCATTTGGTTTGTGGAATACTGTTTTCAGACGCTTTTTACTCTAGAGCCTGTTGATCTTTGTTTGTTTTTCAATCGCAGTGCATAGGTAGCCATATCATAATGAATGCTAACGCTATAACACTGTGATAATTTCTTGCTAGTTTATCGTACCTTGTTGCTACGGCTCGGTATTTTTTGATCTTCAAAAACACATTTTCGACCAAATGGCGATATTGGTATAAACACCAATCCATATCAATATTACCCGTGTTACTGTTTTTCTTTTTGGGAATATAAACGCGACTTCCTCGCTTCTCAATAAACTCACGCAATGCCTCACTGTCATAGCCTTTATCCGAAATCACACTACCAGCAAGCGGACTATGGGCAATTAAATTTTCAGCATGAACAATATCATTGACTTGACCGCCCGATATTTCAAAATGAACGGGTAAGCCACCACTGTCCACAGCAAGGTGGATTTTTGTCGAGTTTCCCCCTCGGCTTTTTCCTATCGCTTGTGTATCATCACTGGCCGCACCGCTGCTGTCTTGGTCCGCTTTGACTATACTGCCATCTATAAATAACCAGTCTGGGTCACTCTCTGTGCTTAAATCGCGGAACAGTTTGTCTAATACACCTTTCTGTGACCACAAATTGAAACGTCGGAACACCGTACTCCAATCACCAAATTCCCTGGGTAAATCTCGCTAAGGTATGCCTGTGCGCATGCGATACAAAATACCTTCAAACGTGTTCCTGTGTTCATATTTGTTATATACACGGCCGCTTTTTTTAAGTAATTTTTTTAGCTTATTCCATGCGTTATCTGATAACATTGTTCTTGGCATAGCAACCTCTTGGTATGTTGATTTTTGGCGAAACCATTATACCTTGTTGCTATGCCGCTTTCTTTTTGAACAAAGATCAACACCCTCTAGTCACGTAAAGGGATTTTGCAGCGACTTTTTAAAAAATTAATTTCAACGCCTGATTTTGAATGGATATTTATCGATGACAGTATAGTCAAAGTTCACCAACATAGTGCTGGCGCACGCTCAAGATACCAACAGCTTGTTATTAAGATCACTAGCCCATACCATAGACGTTAACGGTCACAGTAACAGTTTTGGAACAAATTTGGTTGGACAAAAACATGATCTGGGTCTAGAAGTGTCAATGGCGGATTCAACTCGCAAGTGCAATACTCCCCTACGCAGCCTGTCGTAGCTCCTCTAATACGACTTTAGGCTGCTTATAACCAAGACATTTTCTTGGCCTTAAATTTAACCGCTCTTGAACGGCTTTCACTTCCTCCTCTGTCACCTCGCTTAAATCCATGCCTTTAGGGAAGTATTGTCTCAGTAAACCATTAAAATTTTCATTTAAGCCGCGCTCAAAAGAGCTATAAGGATGAGAAAAATAGGCATTAGCATCCAGTGCATCAGCAACTGCTTCATGCTTAGCAAATTCACCACCGTTATCAAACGTAATAGTATGAACAAAGTCTTTATAGGGCTTCAACATGGCTATCAGTGCGTCCTTAACCACATCAGCCTGTTTACTATCAACACGCTTCACTAAATAAAAACGGGTTTTTCGTTCAGCTAATGTCACAAAAACACCGGTCCCTCGCTTGCCAATGACCGTGTCAGCTTCCCAGTCACCCAGTCGCTCTCTGCTATCGACGATCTCTGGACGCTCATCAATGGATACCGCATTAACAATCGGACTGCGGCGTTTTTTATACTTTCCTTTACGGTACTTTTTATGTCCTTGCCTAAGGTGCGTGTAAAGCGTTCCACCATTGGCTTTATCCTGAGCAACATATTGATAAATCCATTCATGCGAGACAGAAATATCTATCTTATTGGCAATATGACTAATTTGCTCTGGGCTCCATTGCCGCTCTAGCATCCACTCGATGAAAATCACAGTGCATTTGTTGACTGTATATTTCGCTGCATTTTGCTTTCTCTGTGTTGCGAGAGCCTGTGCTTGCTTAGGATCATAACCCTGCTTCGAACCATTTCTTGCCAATTCTCGGCTAATTGTTGCAGGATGAACATTTAGCACTCGGGCAATGGCTGCTTTTGAATGCTCTTTAGCAAGTAATGCTGAAATCTGATATCTTTTTCCTTCGGTCAACTGTTGGTAGCTCATGGTCATTCTGCTTTGATTTTGGCGATGAAAAGCATACCACTACCAGCAGTTGGCTCTTCATCATCTTATCACCCATGAGTATTGCACTTATTATATGAATTTAGGTTTCACCATACAACTCCTTAAAGATCCCTCATATTTTTATTCTAAATAATCCCGAAGATATTGCGATAAATTAGATTTTTTATATTGGAAATGAATTTTCGTTAAGATATATACTCCTTGCTTATTATTTTTTTGTTATTTATTTTCGCTTGTAATGGATAATTACTAATGCTTTATCGTTAATTATTATTGGTATAATTATTTTTGTTGTTGATATTACAAGGATGATAAGATGGGTTATGTTTAATTTGTTATTAAAGAATATATATAGTGATAAATGCAATAACAAACTTAAAAGGTGCTTTTTATTAGCTTGTTATGTAAATCTTATTTGATTAAGTTGTGGTGTTGTTTCTGATATTTAGTGTTGAAGTGTAAAGTTACCTTTTTATTGTTTATTGTGATTGTTTTTTAATTTAGTCTTTTTAGCCTCAATGATTAATAAATGCTTGGTACTGGATGGGTAAAGTTAAAAATAATTTTCAAATATGATGATGATTTGGTGATAATTAAACAATAACGGTAAAGATTAAAATTTTCTCTTTCTTTTATTGCATGACTTTTAGAATGGGTCGTTAGTTATCCCCTTCATTTAGTGGAATAGTAAATCTATTATTTATAATGGTTGTTCATAGAGTCGATAATTCGCTTTCTGCGATTTTAATTTAGGAAATAATATGTTTAATCACTTTTTAAAAGGCGCCTTTTCTATTTTTCTGTCTTTGTACAGTTATAATTTATATGCTTATACTTCAGAACAAATTTCTGGGTTTGTTCTTAATTGGGGGGATACTCAAGGAGCAATATTAACAGAATCACCGTATGCATCACTCACTGGAACAAAAAATATTGCATTTGTGACAAACAAAGACGATACCTTTTATTGGGGGGGATCAGACTATGGTGTCACATTAACCAGTACGCTTGTGGATGATTACATTGCAACTACTGGACGAGACAGTTCTGAGTTCATGCTTTCTTTTGGTGGTTCAACGAATAAAACGGATGGATGGTCATATTTTAGTGATAGTGATACTGATTCAGATACCATTATCACAATGGCTGATACTCTTGCTCAAATTGCCAGCGATTCAAACCTAAAAGGCATAGATATTGATTTTGAAGATGAGCCAGATAGTAACTCCACGACGTTTAGAATTAATTTCACGACTTTTATCAAAGAATTAAGCAGCCAATTAAAAAGTAATGGTCAAGAACTTTCAATGGATCTGCCTAATATTGCCGGTTGTTCGACAGACGATTCAGGTAATATTACAAACGATAATGTTGTGTGTACATGGGCTGAAACTTTTACTAACTTTGGCTATATGACGTGGATATTTAATGCCGATGGGGATTATGATCTCACGGATTATTTTGATTACTACAATGTAATGTCTTATTCTTGGGGGGATGTGACATCAGAAAACGCAGCGATTTACACAACATCTGCAGTTGAGTCGTATCATGATTTAGGCATCGACTATAGTCAGCTCAATATCGGGTTAGATGTTGATGAATCTGATGATATGGCTAATATTGATGATGCCTATATTCAAAGTGTTGCTGATTATGTGGATGAAAATGGTTTAAAGGGCATCTTTATCTATGATTATAATACGGACAGTGACAATGCCGATACTTATAACTTTTCCTATAGCACTTTAGCTGATGGTTTAGTGGATCATGTTTCAGACAATACCTCTGACACAGCTTCTGAGTAAAATGCTTGCTGTTAGTTTCAATTAAAAACTGTTTCTCACTCAACTTTTACTATTTGCATTATTAAATATTGCTAAGTTAACATAGGGCAAGAGCATACTTTGTTATTGCCCTTTAACATGGCCAAAAATAAGCAGCTCTCGATACTCATCACTGAGTAAAGAGCGGTTTAATTTACTTTTCATACTCCTTTTTTGTGTTGTTTCCATTTTAGCAAGGTTTAATGCTAACCGCCTCAAAATAAGCAATGATTCAACACTATTTGCTTCATGAACGCGACAGCTATCCTCTTTAAAAACAACATCTAATATCCAGTGTAAGTTATTTTCTATTTGCCAATGACCACGGACTGCTGTTGACATAAACTCGGGATCAACATCATGGGATGAAACATAAAACTTGGTGTCAATGGTTGTTTTATTCTTAACTTTACGATGTCGCTCTACTGCAACGATTGTATTAATTGATGGCAATTTTTTCTTTATCTCATCACTTACAATAAAGGGCAGCTGGTAAGTAATACGGGTTTCTTCTCGTCCATGCCCTTTATGCGTTGTTGAAAAGTGAGGCACTGTATCATCTGTTCCAAAGGCTTTGGTAAATTGAGCTTGTACCGCTTGAGACAAGCGTTTTTGATTACCTTTAACTTGGATTAAATAATCGGCTTTCCTTGAAATAATGGCGGCTAATGTGTCGGCCTGAGCATGGAGTGCATCAAGCGTAATCAATGCATTATCAATGTCTAACATATTGAGTAAGGATTTGGCTGTTGCTATTTCTTTTCCTTTGCCCGAACTCAGTTCTTGATAAAGGGCAAGTCCGGTATTGATATCAAATTAAGAGTGTGATCCCGCCCTGAAGCTACTGGTAATTTGAAAAAAGAATACAAGCTTTTTTATTACTAATAAATTACTGATAAAAGACAACTCATTAAAAGAATTAATAAACAACTATAATTTTAAATCTCACATTATCAATATTTAAGTCTTACAACAATGAGAGTAGCCCAGTTATAAATGTTAAAGACCAGTAGACGCCAATGTTACTATTTATTTTTCTTTACCATAAAATGGTGACGGATTTAAAAACAAGCAACATTAATACTGTTAATGAAAAATTATTAAACATGTAAATGAAATAAAAAGTTTAAAAATGTTAATAAGTTCAAACCAAATAAAAAGCTCAATCCATTGAATAAAAGCAATAAAATACTAATACCGCACAACCATCAATGTAAATCTACGTAAATAAAGAGCAGAATTAAGTCATCTTAATTGATTTTGAATTAATAAAACAATATTTTCACCATGACAATTTTAATCTTTAAAACTTAAACTGCGCATTAATCATCAGCAGATAATAAAAGATTAAGATTAATCGATTGAGTCACCTTTATTGTTTTAAAGGCTGTAAAAAACGTGCTCAACTCATCATTGACATTATTTTTATATTAAACCGTTATTTAAACGTGTAAATAATGATAAGAATAATCCATGTACAGTTAAGCTTCTCATATATATTTTATAGGTTATAACGATGAAACCATCTATAAGACACCTTCTTTATATATTATTAATTGCACTCTCAACACAGCTAACAGCCTGTGGTGGCAGTGACGATTCAAGCACAAGTAGTGATAACAGTAGTTCATCCGATGATAGTGGTAGTTCATCCGATGATGGCTCATCAACTGAAGCCACGAGCTTAACCGGCAGTTTATCAACCAGTAGCTTATCGGCAAGTGAAACCACCACAATCACAGCCACGCTAAATGCAGACGCAACAGCACAAACTATCATCACAGCCACTGAAAGCAATGGACTACTCACCTTTAGCGGTGGCAGCACTTGTACCATTGCCAGTGGTGAAGATAACTGTACCATTAGAAATGTTACAGCAAACTCTGTTGAAGAAGACAGTTCAGGCACAATCGCATTAAACACAACACTTAGCAGCGGCACCAGCTTATCCACTAGTGTCAGTTTTAGCGTCAATGCGGATAGCAGTAGTGGCTCTGATACTTCAGATACCACAGAAGGCTTTGTTATGGGGTACTATGCCAATTACAAAGGCTATCAAAACAATAATCAGTCCACCAGTGGAAAAGCCATTGCCGAGCCTGGGTACAATATACCCGGCATTACCGATCGCAACGATACCTCCAATGAAGCTAATGGCGGCTTTCCTGCTTACAATGAAGATGGTATTGTCGCAGCACTTTCAACCGCATCAGAAACCAATGCCCATCTCACCGACATGGTAGAAGGGTTGTCGGCCCTTACCTATGGATTCATACTACCGGAAAGTAATGGTGTTATTGTCTTCAATGATGGCTGGGCCGATCTCGCCAATGATGACTGGAGCAGTGGTGGATTATGCGATACCAGCAATACAGATGACACTGTCGGCTACCAAGTTTGCTACAAAGATAGTGCCTCATCAACTGAAGCATCCACTGGCACAGCAACAGATCGTGGGGATCAGAGTCAATATGGTTACTGTAATTATGTGTGTTACGGTTCATTTGATGCCTTTTTAGCAGTCAATAACAGCGCTGGAGACTTAAAACATTATATCTCTGTGGGTGGCTATACCTACATGGACTTTATGGATCGTCTTGTCTCATCCGATAGTGACGTTGCAACCACAACAGCAATCACCAGCAAATCCTTTAGTAACAATGATGAAAATATTAAAAATTTCCTTCAGGTACTGTCACATTTAAAAGATCAAGGGCTTGAAGGCGTCGACTTAGATATTGAGTTTGGCTCTCCCAGCAGTGAATATACCAACAGCTTGTTATTAAGAGCACTAGCCGATACCAAAGACGTTAACGGCCACAGTAACAGTTATGGAAAAAATCTGGTTGGACAAATACATGATCTGGGTCTAGAAGTGTCAATCACCATACAAGCCAATCCTGATATGCTGCTCGGCTTAATGGGTAATGACGATGCTGACTCAGGTTTTAATTATATTCAATCTTGGTTCGATAATGGATTAGATCACTTAAACCTCATGAGCTATGATTTCCATGGTACCTGGGATTATGGTAGCTATGGTTATACAGGGTTTAACAACAACCTGTTCACTTATGACAACAGCGACTACCAGACTGAAACAGGCTCTGATGATAATACAACGGCTTACGTCAATCCTTTTGATGAATATACCGATGTCGCCACAGATTCAACCAGCACAGAAGCAGACTTTTCAACCGATGGGGCCATTCGATATTTAAATGCGGGCAACGGCACGGTAGATAGCTGGAATAAATTAGGTTCAAAGGATCTGCAAAAGGTTAATATCGGCATTGCCGCCTATGGCCGCGCGTACAACGGCATTGCTAGTGACAAAGGTAATGACAACGCGACGGATCCCTATGGCACAGGCTTATATCAATCCATCGACAACGCCACAATTGTTGCCGGTGATAATGACTACGCCTACTGCGATACGTCTCTGGCCAATGCCTCAACGGCAGGCACACCTTGTGGTGGCATTTTATCCTATAACTATATTGTTAACGATATCGCCACCGATAGCAGTTTTACCAGCAAAGACTGGAAAGTCCATGATGACTATAAAGATAAAGATTATTACATTGGTTCCACATTATACAACAGTGGAACCTGGAACGTACCCGATCCCACTGTAGTATTCGATCAGACGTCAAATGGAACCGATATCAGTTCTGTCGGTGTATCCAGTACAGTCAATAGTGGATCTGAAACCTTTATCACCTACACTTCGGCAGCGGATGCTGAATCATTGGGTGAATATGTCAAAGACAGAGGCTTAGGCGGCGTCATTATGTGGACGGTGGATGGTGATTCGGATTACACAGATACCAGCAACTCACTTATCTATAACTTCCATCAGGGTTATAATTACCTAAATAACGAGTAAGCACGACTCGCAATAAGAGATCAAAAGGAAAAGCCTACAAGCTTTTCCTTTTTTATCTATTCATTCATCAGCACCCAGCGCTTTATTGGCTTTTGTAAGACGCTTTTGCAAGACTCAGCTTCAAAATATCGACATTTAAGGTTTCTTCATTATACTGATCACCATACTTCCATAACCGACAGTCGGTTTCCCATTCAATGAAAACGCTATTGTCTTTAATCTTATTGAGCCTAGGTTCAAGTGGCGCTTTCGCGGCTCCAGCTAAGCAAATTTTATTTTTGAGTTTTGATTATGGCGATGCCAATAACTTTAATATTCTCATCGATCATATGCCAGCCGAGTATCAATACAAGGTTATCGCCATAGGTAAGGCCTATGATTTATTCAACAATCGCTCATTGAACAATCGCTCACTTAACGGTAGTTCATTTAACAATAGCTCATTTAACAGAAACCTAGCCCATTCAAGCCAGTGTTTATCAAAAAAACAAAACAGTCAGCTAACCGCCAATCGAAGTCAATTATTACCCCAAAGCAGCTTACATTGTTTATTCGATGCAATGAAACAAGCAGACTTCATTCCCGATGTCATCGTCTCGAGCATGTCCAGCGCAGCGCTGGCACAAATCATTAATGCTTACAAAAATGATACGTACCATATCAGTAAAAGTCGTGATAGCAATGAAAAAAACACTAAACAAACACGTATCATCGCCTATTATGACAACTTAGACCCTTATCCTGCACTTAGCCCCCTTGTGAATGCAAACAGTCACCATCGACAAGTGCGCTACCCAGAACACTACACCACCCCTTTTTTACATCAACTCGATGATCATGCTTTGAACGCCCTATTCATTCCAAATGAACGTATTAAAGCCTCATTTATTCATCATTTTAATTCGAAAAAATTATCTCAGAATATTAACAAAGCCATTCATATTGTAGGAAGTCCCGCCTTAATGTTATGGCAAGCATCCCCCCATTTTATTGATAGCAGCGCCCCCTTAAAGGACAAAAATAAGCAAACAGCGAATAATTCCAATGCCAATGTCAATGTCAATGCCAATAAGATCACAAAAAGCCCCTTCATCACCACGTGCCCAACCGAGCAACAAATGTTCAAGCTTCTCGATATTGATCCTTCTAAAAAAACGGTCATTTTTGCAGGTGGCACCTCTCAAAGTTACCAAAAGGCCTTTATACAATTCGTCAAAGCCATGGCACAACTGCCCCAATATGAAGCATTAGTCACTTACCATCCAAAAACACAAGGCCACCTTGAACAAGCAGCCATACTCAATAACAGCACACTGCACAATGTCAAACTCGTAGATCCCCATAAAATTTCCACTTATTGTTTAACTAGGCTCAGCCCAGTCTTTATTGTGCATCAATCTTCCATGGGCACCGCTGCTCTGAGCGTTCCTAAAAACGTGATTTTCATCACTAAAAACTATACCAATGATGCCATCGAACACGGGTTGGCCGATAGAGCCTATCAAGTTGAAAATATAAAAAAAACGATTATTAACGCCTTTAATAAAAAGCCCAATAGCCACAACTTTTATACCTATTTTGGCATGCCAGAACACGCCGTTGACGCTTTCTATTTGGCACTGAAAAACGAAACGGAAAACACAAGAAGATCACTATGAGATCAATAACACAAACAATATCAAGGTTAGTAACCACACTGCTCAATCTCATTCCAAATAACGCCTGCTATGCTCATTGTATAGACTTAGGAAGCAACTATAACAACTACTACAAACACACAAAGGACTAACAAGGCCTCTAGCTGAATAATTTATATTACAAATATTGACAAAAGTTGATAAAGCACCGCTACTGATTGCGCACTAGCTGTAACTCTGAAAAATCTTCCTTAACACCATTCAAATAGGACTCTTTTCTCAGCATTTTATTGTTATCATGAGAAAACTCAAAGCCTAAAGAATGCTGATGAGAGTGACTTAAATTGGCCAAATTAGTGGCGTCAAAAAATTCAAAGCGTAACCTATTAATTGTAGAGTTAGCTGACAATGCTAGTCTCGGTTGATTACCTTGAGGGCAATAATGCGTTGCGATTAATTTCTCATTATCCAGATGATACATAGTAAAGGAATGCTTTTTATCATTAAAAAGCCAAGCTTCAACTAACACTGAGTTATTAGCCGTGAGTTCAAAGATGACTGAAAAATTGGGACTCTTTTTCCCTTCTTTTTTCCAAACACCAACCAATGATTTCATTTCATCAAATGCTTCGCTGGCATCAAGTTGTGTATTGGCATTAACGGCAGAAGACATCAGCAAAATTAAAATTGATGGTAAAAAGACACTAAACAACTTCATTTAAATTCCCTATTTTCATTAAAAATCCTTGTAATGCTAGCGCTTGTGTTATGAAGTAAGTATAAGCTAGCCTTAATTAATCAATAACATACTCAGAAAAAAGGCAATTTTCAACCTATATCACTTATAATAGAGTGCTCATAAAATAACACCTTGACTCAATGGGATTATCCTTAGCCCTAAAAATGAGCCGCTAAAAAAGAGCTACTGAAAATGAGCCACTAAAATTCAAGCCCCAATGACTTTAAGGCTTGTTCACATTGAAAGGCACTTTCAAACTGAATCGCGGTTATCCCCACCGCCTCCGCCCCCTTTACGTTATAAGGCATATCATCAATGAACACAGTTTCTGAGGCGGCTAAATCATACTCACAAAGCAATCTCTGGTAAATTTCAGCGTGAGGCTTCAATAAACCCACTTCTGCCGAGACAGTCACTCCTTCAAACAAGGCCCAGAATGAGTAAACGGCTTTTAGATGGGACACTATTTCATGGACATTGTCAGTTAATGCAAAAACCCTATAGCCGGACGCCTTACAACGCTTAATGAGTTCAACTGTGCCATAAATGAGAATTTGGCTATGTTTGATATAGTAAAACAGTCGTTCGCATTCTCGCTCAGAAAACTCAAGAGCCTTCCTATATTGCGCCTTAGCATCATTTTCGCATATCAAACCTTGATTTAAATCTCGCCATGTTTCTGACTGAAATATGGATTTCACTCGCGCTTCGATTGCTTCGATAGAGTCACTGTCGCCAAAAGTCAGCCGCACAATCTTCTCTGGCGCCCAGCGAACCACCACATTACCGATATCAAAAATGATATTTTTGAAACTATCAGCACTCATTGAGTTCTCCTTTCATTTCACTGGGTGATGGATTCCCCACTGTGACCGCATTCACAGGGATCTGAAGGTTAATATTTTCAAGAAACTCTTTTGGTATTAGTTTATTTCCTGAGTTAGCACCTGTACGAAGTAAATTAGCAAGCTCACCATAAAAACCTTTAAAAAAAGGTGCTATCGAATAACCAGGTTTTACTTGTAGCAAGAAGAACTTGGGGTTAAGTCCTCTCGATGTTAATGAAAGCGTAAAATTGGGCTTATCTCTTGTCGAGAACAAACAGTCAAAACTTATTGCACCTGAAGTTACTTGAAACTGCTGCATGTCGATATTTATCGCACGCATGCTCTTGTGTAGCTCCTGAAGCGAAGTCATTTTCATCTAAATTCCTTGTTACCACTCTAGGCCATGCTCATGGCTTACCTGCCATATGAAACAGAAAGAGAGCAAAGCTACCAAATAAAACAAGCCCTATGATGACCATAAGAGTTAATGTTTTTGATTCGCGCATTGATTCTGCCAAGTCTTTTGACGGCACTAACCCTAATGCAGCAATAATATTGAGTATAAAATCCATTTAATAAGCTCCGTTTATCTCCATTTATCTTGATTTGCTAACCTTTGCATAGCGCACATGCGCGTTTTTCTCACTTTAATAGACAGTAGATTAACACTATAAAAAACAGTTTATCAATGATTTTGTTATCTATTACAAACACTTTAATCACCAGAGACCGCAAGCATCGGCTTATTAAACCCACCTCTTTTTTATAGAGCGATGCCAGTACAACCGCTTAATGCAAAACGAGTCAGTCAATAAATATCGAACTAAGAGACAACAACATTCACATGCCAATACAAAAAAGTCTTAGCTGGGAAACTTATGTCTTGATTCTACGGGAGCGTCCATATATGTCTCAGTTGAATCTGTACAATTTTTGAACTTTTATGATTTTTTATAAGATAAATATTATTTATTAGTTTTTAATATACTGAGTGCTTTTTTTCTATTTTCTTCATCAGAAAATAGAAAAAAATCATCACTGAAATGTAAGCCTGTTTCTATTTGTAATGCGGAAATTTTTTTCCTTGAAATTGTGCATGCAAATTTTATTAATGTTTTGGATTGAATAGGCTGAAAAGATAGAAAGAAAGTTTCTAATGCTTTAAAAATATAAGTCATAGCTGACTTATTTTTTACTTTTATACCAGAAAATCCAAATGTTCCTTTAAACTTACTATATACGCCTATTTGTTGTGCAAATGCATTGATTTGAACAATGATACTATTAATAAGATAATCAGTATTATCGGAATTAATAATATGTTGAGTATGTATTTTTAATAACTCACCAATAAATGTTTGAACGCGTAAATATCCAGATTCTCCATGAGCACCATGAATAAAATCTTCTTTTCGTTGTTGATATGATGTCAAGTATGCATCTAATGAATTTATTAAATTATTTCTTAACATTAATACTTCTTTTTGCATCTTTGTTAATAATATTGGATTAGAATCATTGTGATCAGGTTTAAAAACATAATTTTGTTCAAATACTCTTTGGTATCGATCTGTAAACTCTTTTGACGGGAGATATTGAACAATGCCATCTTCATAATTATGAAAGACAATTTTATTATCTTTATTGTTAGCGAATTTTTTTTTACTTTCACCAAAAGTATCATCAATAAAAAAACTATTATCAATACTATTTCTTCGATAATTTTGTTTACTTTTTGTGTAGGTTATTAACCTCTCATTATATGCAATAACTGATGATTTTTTAAAATTAAATTCATTTAAATTCTCCATTAATTTTTGGGCAAAAAAAATAGGGTGACATGCTAGTAATTTTACTTGAAAATCATTTCTTGCTACTTTAGGAATAGCTTCAGTGATTAACTCTGCTAAAAGGTAACTTCGAATCCCTGTATTAATTTCTAAATTCTTTTTCTCATATGGGTAATAAATTTTTTGTAGTAAATAATCTTCTTCTTCAATACCATGAGCTAGAATATATAGCCTAGTAAAAGGTCCTGCTTCATTCAAAGCCTCTTTCATTATTCGAAGTGCGACAGAAATATTATCTTCATTGTTATTTTTACTAACTCTTAAGCATTGAAATAAATTGGATGGTTCAATTGAAAGGTTAGGGTAATTAGTAGTGCATTGCTTTGCTACTTTTTTTAAAGTGTTATCACTAACACAAGGAAAATTAATTCTAATAAATGGTATTGAGTTACTGATTAATGGAATGTAATCTCTAGTTTTATACTCTTGATTGTATAATCTCATTTGATATTGGCGTGTTGTTTGATCTAAACTTGGATCTAAGTGCTTGCCTTGATGAAAAAAAGACTTTTTATATCCTTTTGAGCCATCTATTTCTGTTTCTCCAGAAAAACTTAAAAAGTAAGCTCTATGAAATTTTGTCATATCGACCTCAAATTTATCATAACATAACTATTATTTCAGAAATTTTCATATGAATTTACTATAGTAAAAAATATTGCTTTTATCAAAAGGGAGAATAGTCCCTAGATCCTCTAGCTTTTACTTTAATCCTAGAGCCTCGAAATATTCTTCAGGAGATTTTAACTCTCCCGTTTTGTCAAAATCGTCCCTAAGTTCGCTTACCCCACCCTCAGCTTTTCTTTTCCCATACCAGTTGAAATATCTAATAGTTGATTCGTTGGATAATTTCTTCGACTGAGACAAGCTTTCTGATGTTTGACCTAGTTTCTGTCCATGCGCTTAGGTGTCCCCTTATATAAAGCAGCCACATCAAGGGTTTTGAGGTAAAATACTCCAAACAACCATAATAAGCTC
>NZ_CANLZC010000122.1 GCF_947495455.1 uncultured Shewanella sp.
TAACCAGCTCATGGATTAAAGCCAGCCTAGGCGGTAATAAGGGCATTATTGCGGAGTTTGTGAGGCTGATTAAGGACACTGGACTGCAAAAAGCATTTTAACAGCTAGTAAGCGAAATTCTCCAACCATAATCTTTGATTTGGTTGGAGATGGATAGCGTGACCAACGTCAAGTTGGTCTATCTTGGTTTTCGATATACTCCCTTAATTTCTCAATGGGCGCACCTCCAGCAGTCAGTAAACAGTAAGCTCTACTCCATAAAACAGGCTTCCAATAATATTGCTTTAGGTGCGTGGCAAATTCTTTTCTAATATACCTACTGGTCACAGTTTTTAGGCTGTTTATAAGTTTTGAGGGTTGCACAGTTGGGTTCATATCTAAAAGCAGATGGATGTGATCAGCTTCACCACCAAACTCTAACACTTGAACTTCCCATTTTTGACATAACTCTACGCAGATAATTTCTAGCCGATTTAGGATCTCGTTAGTAAAGCATTTCCGCCTATACTTAGTGACTAACACTAAGTGGTATTTCATATCAAAAACGCAGTGATAATGTGATTTCATTCAATTGACACCAATTTGTTTTTTGTAGTAGATTATCAGCCATGAAAAAGAATATCCATACCAAAACACTAAAAGTCCGTATCCGTGATAAGCATGTCAGCGTGCTTAACGCTTGGGCTTTTTCTGTCAATCAGGTATGGAATTATTGTAATGAGCTCAGCCACAGAAGTATTAGAGAGCGACAAAAATGGCTTTCTGGATATGATTTGCAGGATTATACAAAGGGCGCTGCTAAAGAACTTGGGCTTAATTCTGCTACCGTTCAAATGATTGGGCATGAGTACGTCACCAGAAGAAAACAATTCAAAAAAGCAAAACTGAATTGGCGCAAATCAGGTGGAGCTAAACGCTCATTAGGATGGATCCCCGTTAGAAAAGATTGCATCAGCTTCAAAAATGGCTGTGTGTACCATAATCGTCAGTATTTTAAAGTGTGGGATAGCTACGGCTTATCGCAATACACATTCAAATCAGGTTCATTCAATGAAGATGCCCGAGGGCGTTGGTACTTCAATGTTGTGGTTGAAGTCGAGGCAGAGCAAAGCAAAGGCACAGCCTCAGTTGGTATTGATTTAGGCTGCAAAGAAGCCGCCACAGACAGCAACGGTCAAGGTGTTAAAGGTCGCCAATACCGTAAGCTGGAGCAACAATTAGGCTTGGCTCAGCGTGCGAACAAAAAGCAGCGAGTTAAAGCTATCCATGCAAAAATCAAACATCGTCGGTCTGACGACTTACACAAATACAGCCGCAAATTAGTTAATGAAAATGCGGCTATTTTCGTTGGTAACGTCAATTCCCAAGCCATGGTCAAAACAAAAATGGCTAAATCAGCATTAGATGCTGGGTGGGGAATGTTGAAAACAATGTTGGAATATAAATGCGATCACGCAGGCATAGTTTTTGAAGAAGTCAACGAAGCGTACACCACCCAGACTTGTTCGTGTTGCGGCTCACGCCAAAACAGTCCGAAAGGTAGAGCAGGTCTTGGAATAAGAGAATGGACTTGTGAGTGTGGTGTCACTCATGACCGCGATATTAACGCGGCCAAGAACATTCTTGCGGTCGGGCATGACCGTCTAGCTGTAGGAATCCCCCACTATAATCAGCTTGTCTGATTTAGTGGAGGGAGGATGTCAAGCGGGAATAAGCGAGATTAGGCGAGATTAAGCGAGATTAGAAATGGAATACAGAGATTTACACCCCATCTTGATTAAAACAATCAAAAAAAGCGCTAAGGACACGATTTTAAACGCGCTTCAATGCAGCGTTAAACGGCGTTTAAACAGCGCTGTAATGCTCGATTACTTACGCGAAATGGGAATACCCGTATCAAACGACCAGATGAACACTATCATCGAAGAATTGCAGGAAGTCGGGGCGATTACTACCAGCGGCCTTGATTCCATAGTCATACTCGAATTACCAGCCAATTAAGCCCACCAAGCCGCTAAAAACAATCACAGCGGCTTTAAATCAATTTCATCACATCCGAAAACCTAAAATCACAAACACCTCTCACAGGCTTCTAGAGCGCTTTGGAGCGTAGCGGAAGCTGGGAGCGGAGCGATACGCAAAGGTGAGCCAGCGAACCGCGCAGCCCGTCAGGGCGAAAGCTCTTGTTGAGACACAGCTAGCTATTTTCAATACCAGTGCGTCACCCATGCGGCTTGGGTACCGCAGAGGCGATCCCCTTCCTGCCAGACCGCTTTTATAGCTCCTTGCCGTTTCTCAGCCCGTCAGATGGCCGTAGGCAAAGCCATCTTGCAGTATCCGAAGGGCTTTTAAGCTTTTTAGTTTTTGAATTGTTTTTTAGTTAAGTTATTAATTTATTTATATTTATTATATTTATTATTATATTTATTCTTATATTTATTTAAGTAATGTTCCTGTTCTGTTCCTGTTTTGTTCCCGTTATACAATTTAAATTTATCCTTATAAATCAATAACTGTTCTCGTTGTTCCCGTTGTTCCCATTAAAAAGCTTTCTCTATAAAAAAATAAAATGTGAAACTGATCACAATTAGCCTTTTATAAAAAGAATCATTAAAAATGACGGGAACAATGAGAACAACGGGAACAACCCTTTATTATCAGTTATTTAAAGTGTTCCTGTTTTTTTATTTGTTCCCGTTATAACAGGAACAAATAAAAAAAACGTATAAAAAAACCGCTTTTTAATAGCGGTTTTTTCTTTTTTTCGGTATTACCATTCAAAGTCGGCATTTATATATTGAGAAAAGTTATCTCTAATATCATCAAGTGAAGGTAATTCACGATAATAAATTAGGTTTTGCCCATCTCTTCCTCTTTTTCTTGGTGCTCCTAGTTTGGTCATTAAATTACCGACTTTTCTAGGTATATCACCCCAGACTTTAAGATCATGAGCTTTTAGCCATGCCTCGGCGTGTTGCTCTATATCTGTATTGGGCAAACGTTTAGGCCAAGGCACGTTTATAGAAAATCCGCCTTCAAGCAAAATTGTGTACAGCCATTTATCTAAAGGCTCTAAGTTATCAATTTTTTGCTGAGTCAAAGCGTCAGTTTTTGGCACGTTTCTTGGCTCAAACTCGCTTATATCAAGGTTTTTCAGGTAGTAATAAAGCTTGCTTGGAAAGTCAGGATCTTTGATGGCTTTATGCAGAGCATTAAAATATTTTCTGTCTTGCTTTTTTTCTTCTGAGACTTCCAGATACAAGTACCTGCGCTCATCTCTTTCAATCTTGATTACGTTTTCGTGGTTTGTTGCCATGATGATTCTAGCGAAACAGGGGACACTTATACGGTCTTGGCCTTTGCGCTCGATGGTGTTTAGCCGCTCTGTAATCATTGTTTTCAAGCGGTCTGTAGAGCCTTTCGAGCCTGCAAAAAATTCGTCAGCAAAGACTAAAAGTTTGTTCTCAAGTTGAGCATTGAACTTGCCGATCACTTGCTCAGGGCTTTGCGCGTGGAGATAGTGAGAGCCAATGATTTTACCTATGGGGTCAACGAACGTCCCCTTGCCAGTGCCTTGACCTGCTTTTAAAACAATGGCTACCTCTGGCTTTTCTTCTGGCTTCTGGATTAGATGAGCAAGCCATTGTATGACGTATTCATACGAGTTTTTATCACCGTTACAGATGATTTTATAAACGTGTCTTAGATATATTTCGACGTCTGACTTTTCGCATTCCATCGGCTCACAGCCGCGTCCCATGTACGTATTGAGTTTGCCGTTATAAAACTTGGTTTCTACTGGGTGAAATGTCAGGCCGTATTTAGATGAATGGCTTTCAGGGCTTTCAAGCCAATATTTCGCGGGGTTTACGAGCTTTGTTACTCTTTCGCCGCTTTCTTTTGTTATTTGAATTTCAAGCTTTTCAGAGTCCCTATGAGCGTCGATAAATTCTTTTTGATTGAAGAACTCAAGATAGTTATGTCCGAAAGCGTCAGTATTATGCCTGAGTACGTAGTTCTTACCGCCGTGGACTAGCGTTGTGTAGACCTTGTTGAAGTCGTTTATTACTTGGGATTCGCTATTGATGGGGATTACGTTGTTTTGGATTGTATTTTGGTCGTTTTGCTGTTCTGTAGATAGATCAATACTATCTACCGCGTTATGCGGATTTTCCATTTATTTTATTTCCTTTTCGTTAGTTTGAACCCTCGGCAGAGAGAGGTCAGTTTGTGTTCGTTGCGAACATTGAAAATACTAACACCTATTGAAATTTAAGCAAATAAAAACCCGCCAAAGGCGGGTCTTATTAATGGTGCTTGGGTATTAGTCTTATATGTGGGGAAAAGGAAACCACATACTTAAACTTTGCCTAATCTATCTAGCGCGGTTCTGCCCTCCGCGCCCAAGACTTGTAATGCTTTGCTGCTTTGTTGATAGGCTGGATTATCTTCAAAGCTAGACTTTGACGGGCGTTAAAGTCAATTGTTTACAAGAAATTGTACCAGAATAAAGCAACAAGCGAACTTGTTAAAATAATCCTGAAACGTTTCCCTGTAAGTGTATGTTAGTCGATCTATTTTCTGTTTTAAATACGCATTGCGTAATAATTACTAACACACAGAATATTTTCAGTGAAGGTGTGTAATAAACTACAGTGAACACGCATAATATTCTGAGTGATTTTCAGTAAAAAAAAAGACCGCCTAAGCAGTCATTTTAATGTTGTTTCGATTTATTTAAGGGGGGAAGGCTGAATTAAGTAACTGCCTGGCCTCTTTTTGCCGTGCCTCTAGCCTTTTATTTTCTCTAACTTTTTTTCGTATTGCTTGTTGTTCTTTTACTATCTGATAGATGCGATTAGGAGTCATATCATATTCATCAGCGAGTTTTTTAGTGTTATCACCATTGAATTTGTCAAAAATACTTATATTACGAATGAATGTTTTCAAACGGCTAAGCTTTGGTATGTATACGTCGCGCCCCCCAAGTACTATTGATAACTCTAGAGTTAACTTATCTGCCAGATTTTCGTTTATGACCCCCTCGGCTTTCAATCTGTCTTTGAACATACCGATAATTGTTTGTACAGTCTCGGGATAGTCACTATCCAGAGGGAATAAATCACAGCCCTTTACTTTTTTAGTCATTCCTAGTCCTTTTTATCCTATGCCTTAGTCAATAGTGCTTTTTCCTTAAAATGCTTAGGGGAGGAAATCTTTCGGGAAAGTGACTGCCGTCAATAAATGAATAGAGATTAATAGCGGTATTGATGTATCATTTTTCAAGGTCATATCCTTAGTCCTTAGCGTTTGAATGATGTGTTGTTTAAGGTGTGGCTAGCTGGTGATTCGGGGTGCAACCCGTCCACCAGCGCCCTTAAGTAGATCACTTATTGCTCTATACTTCAACTCCTATTTGTGTCCTTTTTTATAATGTGCTTTGCTAAACAAGCACATTTCCTTTTTCTTTTTTCAATTTTCCTTTTATATTCATGCGTATATTTATTTTAAGCAAAATGCTTATGCATAAAGGATCATTTTAAATGAGACCTTTTTTTACTAGTGTTATTGTCATTGAATATATATTAGTTGCACCTCTATTTACCTATATATCATCTATCGAAAATAATTATTAATTATTGTTAGTTTTTAGTTATATCTTTATATCTGTTATTCATTTAATTATGCTTACCCTAAAAATTTCGAATGAGACCAATCAAGTTATATTTTCAATTATCCTAAAATGAGACCTAACAAGTTACTATCTCATCAAGCGGCAATGAGACCTATCTAGTTACAATGAATAAATGAGACTTTTTTCAAATACTATAATTATAGTATTTGAAAAAAGTCTCATTTTAAAATCGTAACCTGTATGGTCTCATTCTGGAGGTGTAAAAATACAACCTGTTTGGTCTCATTCAAAATAATTATGAGTGTAACTTGATTGGTCTCACTTTGTATGATACTTTTAAATATAGAAGTTAAAAGGTCTCATTTAATAAAGAAAAGGACGCTACGAAATGAACGCTAAAGAGAAAGTTTTAAAAGAGAAGCGAAATAAAATTGATTATGAAGGAGCAGAAATATTTGCTTTTCGAACCATGCAAGAAATAAGGCTTAATGGTGATGCAAATAGCGTAAAAGCTCAGAAAGAAAGAAGGCTAGGAAAAAGCCTTATAGTCAAGCTAGCAGGTCGCTCTAGCCGTAATGAAGATAACAAAGCCTCTCTAACATATTTTAATAGAGAAGTGACAAAGCTTAGGACAGCTATCAGGCATCATGGATTTATTAGACATGACTTTAATGACAAAATTTTATCACTTAGCAAAGAGTATCCAATAGCTAAAAAAGAACTGTTGTCGCTGGTGGATATTAAGCACAATGAAGCTAAAAAAATGAAGTCTAATGTCATAGATAAATTGAGCAATAGACTTTCAAGAACCCAAGACGCTAAAAAAGTCACTCAGTTAAAAGACGTAATAAAAAAACTTAAAAAAACAAGTTATGAACCAGTGGTATTTGAGACCTTAGTCAGAACGGCGACACAAAAAGAAGATCTCAATAAAAATGCTGAGGTAAGGATTGAAAAATATCACACCACACAACGCCCTGTGGACTATCACAAGACTTACGAGCTAATGGCAGAGCTATTAACCGCTGAACACAATTGGATGGCGCTAACGTTCGGTTTAGTCCTCGCTAGCGGTCGTCGCTCTGCTGAAATTGTATGCTATCTAGACGGCGAGTTTAAGAAAACGAAAAACAGTCATGAGGCGCTCTTTACTTCCCGCGTTAAGACCAAAGAGGACAAGACTTTTAAAATCCCTCTGCTGGTGGACTATGCCACCTTTAGCAAAGCACTTGCCACGCTCAGGCAGCATCCTCGCATAGCTAAGCTAATCGGAAAGTACAAAGATGAAATCAACTACGATAAGCGCCACAAAGGCATAAACTCAAGCATTCAGCAACAATTGAACGAATTTGTAAAAAACAGAATGGACGGTAAAGAGTGGGTGCTAAAAGATGGCCGCGCTATCTATGCTCGCATTACTTACGCCGAGTTTTCAGCCTCCGAAAAGAAAGCTGGACGCTTACCTATGGCCGATGATTTATTTTTCAAACAAAAGCTAGGGCATACCGACTCAGCTACCCAGCAAAACTATAAGCAGTTTCAGATGGTCAATATTGAAAAGCTCAATCACAGAGAAGTGAAAAAGACCAAGGCCGAAGCCAAAGAACAAAGCCAAGAACGACGTGACCGGCTTTCAGAGTTAGCCAGTCTTTTTGAAACCGAAGCAATACAAGACCGTCGAGCATTCACTAAGTACGCTGAATGGGTGCTAGAGCAAGTCAAAGCCGAACCCGCAGCCAAGATAACCAGCTCATGGATTAAAGCCAGCCTAGGCGGTAATAAGGGCATTATTGCGGAATTTGTGAGGCTGATTAAGGACGCTGGCCTGCAGCAAGCTTTTTAGACCTCGATTAGGGGATCATTTATCAAATGATCCCCTAAAAAGATCCCCAGCATAACCCTAACTCAGCACCGTTGAAAACGGCATGAACACTGGTTTTTACCCTGCCTATCTATCAGTGAACTCACTTTTAAAACCCTATTATCTTCAAACAAGGGAAACGGTTAACATGATCCCAACATTAAGTGGGAATAGACGGGATTAAGCGAAACTAGGTTCTTCTGAGAAGAAAGGACTCCACGGGTGCCACACTCGCCAGTTTTGCGACATTTCAGCCCCAAAAAGTTAGTCCCTTCTTCCCTTCTTCCCTTCTCTATTTTCAGATTTGAGAAGGGAGTAGGCTGATTTTAAAAGAAAAAGCAAAGAAAAAAAGAAGGGATTTTTACAAAAAGAAAGGACTTTTTAGCCTTTGCGACCATGGACGCATTGTAAAACTAGTCCCTTCTTTTCCTACTCAACATCTAAGCATTTAAAGGACGAATAGCAATGCCACCAAGAACTAAAAAACCCTGTGCAGCCGCTGGATGCGGTACAGCAACTACTAATCGTTACTGTGATAAACACAAGGGCACAAGCTGGGAAAATTATCACGCTGGCAGAAGTAAAGCCCAAAGAGGTTATGGAAAAGAATGGCAAAAGCTCAGAGCTGTCATACTCCAAAGAGATAAGCACCTATGCCAACACTGTAGGCGAAACGGAATAGCAACTACAGCTACCGACGTCGATCACATAGTAGCAAAGGCTCATGGCGGGACGGATAATCCTAGTAACTTAGAAGCTCTTTGTAGGCCATGTCACAAAGCAAAAACAGCACAAGAAAGACTCAAAACTCAAAGAAAGACCCCAGTTTGAGTTAAATTAGAGCTAAAAAAGTGCAAAAAACAGCCCTAAAAGTGAAAAGTTTTGAGGTCAAAAACAAAAAAGTTTGACCGTAAATATGTTCACCTTTAGAGGCTGTGAAAATTTGAAAGCCGCATTTACAAAGGGATACACGGGGGGAGGGGGGAATCTCTACAGCTCTACTAATCCAGCACCGTATGGGTAAGACAATTTTTTTTTGCAATTAATAAGAACTTTTACCCGCCCAAAGACTTAACAAAATCAACATTCTGCTAGCAACTAAAAGCCTGGATAGCAAAAAGGTACTTCTAAAGACTGGATCATAAACGGGGGCTTGGAAGCGTTCTGACTCTCTAACTTTTGCGAAAAAAAATACCGATTTCCGTTTCCGCTTTAGCGCATTATTCAGTAATAAAATTGCGCACTGCGCAGCTCGCTAAGCCGTATATAGACTCGATTCTTTATTTTTATTGCGCACTTTTTTTGCTTATATTTTCGAAACGGAACTACACGCAATTTAATTGTGCACAAGCGGAAGTGAAGGCGTAAAAAAAGGGCTGGGAACCTGAGCATTTCAACAATAAACCACGGCTACAAGACTCGCGGTCTAAAACAGTTTTTCCACCCCACTAGGCGTCGGCAGCAGGTCTTTTACCACTAGGGTGGAAAAGTTCAGGCTACATGCTGCTTTCAAGGAATTTGAAACCACAATATCAGGGCTTATACTGCCGAAATTAGCCTATTTATCTTTGCAGTCTGCTTGGGATAAAACAAAGACTTTATATGACGCATTACGTGAAAAATACGCCTCATTTTGGCACTCTTGGTAGCCTTCTTTAAAAACTTTATCTCTAATCATAGAATCCAAGACAATCCCTGTAAGACCACCCAAAATAGAGAATATCAACATAAAAATTCCCATTGGTAAGGGAATAGTTCTACCTGAAAAAATCTTGAAAACTCCAGCTATTAAAAGAACAAATAAAAAACCTGATAGTATCCAGCTCGAGATATTATTCATTAATCCATATAAGTGAATAACTTCATCATGACCAAGTTGTTTATAAAACAAAATGTTATCAATACATGTAGTAACCGTAAAATAGAAAAAAACAGAAATCATGAAAAAGTAAAAAAACAACTTTACTCTTTCAGAAAATATTCTTTTTTTCATTCATTCAACCCTTCTATCAATCCTTCTATTTTTTCGATCATGTCATCGGTAAATTTATATTGATTATCTAACTCAGAAACTTTAAGACCAATCAAGTAACACGAAATAGCAAATAATAAAATTTGCCCAGCAATAGGGACTGATACCCCAAAAGCTACAGCTCCAGCATTAGCTCCAACAACAAAAGCCTGAGCACCCACACCAGAAACAACCCCTTTAATAACATCAGCAGAAAAACGTTTAACTACTTCCCTTAATGTAGCCTCGTCATTCATCATATAATCAGCAGCATTCACTGCGCCGCTAAATGCTATTTCAACGATAATATTGGCTTTAAAAAACTGAGCATTTCCTTTTAAAGTGTTTAAAGCAAGTCCCATTTTAAGCATTTGCGGGGTACTTCTTTGCCAGCGTGTCCCTAAATCTAAATACTTAGGCTTATAATTTTCGATGACAATATGCTCAACCCCATTAATCACTACAGCTCTGGCCGTAGCACCATAAGAATTAAGTGTCTTACCCAGTGAATAAGCCGACTTAATACCCATCGCTAACCCTGTATAATTTTTACCTTCAGACATATTGTCATAAGCACTCTTTTGCTGAAGATTTTCAAGGTATTCCTCAGCCTCTTCCAGCGTCAATAAAGCCAGTGAAACCGTCTCTTGATTAGAAAAATCCCATTCAATCTCATAACGCTCTCGCGTGGTAAAATTCTCCGCTGGCCAGTGCATATTATTGGGATTCATCTTAACCCCTGCCTGACTTTGAGTACCCACCACCGCAGAGCTAGCCGCTGGTAAAGTTAGAGGTAATTTATCTTGCTGTTGCCGTCGATATTCTTGTGCAGCCTTTTCTCTAGCTTCTCTGGCTGGCCTTTCTGCCTCACGTCTTTGTCTTTCTCTTTCTCTCTCTCTCTCCAAATACTCCATATGTTCCATTATTCGCTGTTTTTGCTGCCTAAGTACCTTCTCTTTAGGGCTTAACTGGCACGGTGGGTTAGGCTCAGGTTTAGCCCTTTGCGTTGGATTACAGAAATAACATTTACAGCCCATTACAGTCCCTTGTTTAAATGCGAAAAAAAAGAAAACAGAAATACACATAACTCATTGCTAATTCAAGTTTTATGAATAAAAACCTAGGGCTATATCCCATAATAAAAATAAAAAAGGTACTTTGACGGGACTTGAGATCCTACGGGTTTGTATACCCGCAGAACCTCTCTCGCTGTGAAAATTTTTCATTTTTAGGACTTCCGGTTCCGCTTTTTTGCTTTTTCCTTGGTTTTACTGGGATTGAAGCAGTTTTAAGGCCAAAAAAAAGCGGAAATCCCCCCCTTAAAATCACCAATATTCATCAAAGTGACTTCCGCTTTTGCGAAAAAATCAAAACCTACCCACTAAAACGGCGATTTAAGCCACTTTCTCACCGACCACGCAAAAAACCACATTAATCAATAAACACCTCTTAGAAGCTTTTAGAGCGCTTTGGAGCGTAGCGGAAGCTGGGAGCGGAGCGAAACGAAACGCAAGGCGGCGTCCCCGTCCGCCGCGCAGCCCGTAGGGCGTAGCTCTTGTCGAGACACAGCTAGCTAAGTGCTATGTCAGTGCGTCACCCATGCGGCTTGGGTACCGCAGAGGCGATCCCCTCTCTGCCAGACCGCTTTTTTAGCCCTCTTGAATTTTCTCAGCCCTCTAGCTGGCCGTAGGCAAAACCATTTTGCAGTGTCCGAAGGTTTCTTTTGATTTTGCTTTTAGCTTTAGTTTTTTTAGTTAAGTTATTAATTTATTTATATTTATTATATTTATTATTATATATTTAAAAGTAGTGTCCCTGTTTTGTCCCTGTTTTGTCCCCGTTATCAATTTTATTTTTACCTTATAAATCAATACCTGTCCCCGTTGTCCCCATTGTCCCCATACATTTTTCAATACGCACGAAAAAAATAAATGTGATATTGATCACAATTACCTTTTTATAAAAAGAATTGCCAAAAATATCGAGGACAACAGGGACAACGGGGACAACCCGCATAAACAAAGGGCTGTAGCTTGACCCCGTTTTTTGATTTGTCCCCGTTATAACAGGGACAAACAGAAAAAAATGGTAATTTGAACAAAAAAAAGCCGCTTAAACTAAAGCGGCTTCTAAGTATTTTTTCATTACCATTCGAACTCGGCATTCATATATTGAGCAAAATTAGATCTCATATCATCGAGCGATGGGAGTTCTCGATAATATTCTCTATCTTCTCCTTTTCTTACTCTGTTTCTTGGTGCTCCTAACTTCGTCATGAGGCGACCTACTTTTCTAGGTATGTCCCCCCAGACTTTCAGATCATGAGCTTTTAACCATGCTTCGGCATTTTCTTCTATATCTGTATTGGGCAAACGTTTAGGCCAAGGTACGTTTACAGAGAATCCGCCTTCAAGCAAAATTGTGTACAGCCATTTATCTAAAGGCTCTAAGTTATCAATTTTTTGCTGAGTTAAAGCGTCAGTCTTAGGTACGTTTCTTGGCTCAAACTCGCTTATATCAAGGTTTTTGAGGTAGTAATAAAGCTTGCTTGGAAAGTCAGGATCTTTGATGGTTTTATGCAGAGCATTAAAATATTTTCTGTCTTGCTTTTTTTCTTCTGAGACTTCCAGATACAAGTACCTGCGCTCATCTCTTTCAATCTTGATTACGTTTTCGTGGTTTGTTGCCATGATGATTCTAGCGAAACAGGGGACACTTATACGGTCTTGGCCTTTGCGCTCGATGGTGTTTAGCCGCTCTGTAATCATTGTTTTCAAGCGGTCTGTAGAGCCTTTCGAGCCTGCAAAAAATTCGTCAGCAAAGACTAAAAGTTTGTTCTCAAGTTGAGCATTGAACTTGCCGATCACTTGCTCAGGGCTTTGCGCATGGAGATAGTGAGAGCCAATGATTTTACCGATGGGGTCAACGAACGTCCCCTTACCAGTGCCTTGCCCAGCTTTTAGCACTATTGCTACTTCTGGTTTTTCTTCTGGCTTCTGGATTAGATGAGCTAACCATTGAATGACGTATTCATATGAATTTTTATCACCGTTACAGATTATTTTATAAACGTGTCTTAGGTAGGTTTCTACGTCGGACTTGCTGGACTCTAAAGGCTGGCAACCGCGCCCCATGTAGGTATTAAGTTTGCCGTTATAAAACTTGGTTTCTACTGGGTGGAATGTTAGACCGTATTTAGACGAGTGGCTTTCTGGACTCTCAAGCCAATATTTAGCAGGGTTTACAAGTTTTGTAGCTCTGTCCCCGTTTTCTTTTGTTATTTGAATTTCAAGCTTTTCTGAGTCTCTATGAGCGTCTATAAATTCTTTTTGGTTGAAGAACTCAAGATAGTTATGGCCGAAAGCGTCAGTGTTGTGTCTGAGAACGTAGTTTTTCCCGCCGTGTACAAGCGTTGTGTAGACCTTATTGAAGTCGTTTATTACTTGGGATTCGCTATTGATGGGGATTACGTTGTTTTTATCTGCGTTTTGCTGTTCTATAGAGGGATCTATAGATAGATTTGTTTTGTTATCTTCCATGTATTTTATTACCTTGTCGTTGATAATTTTGTCGATGAGGTGCGCGGAAAGCGTCTCGACATTGACGCCTTTCGCTTGGGGTAATTAGTCCCAAGCTATCCGCCTTAATATTATCGTTTACCTTGTTAATACTTTTCAAGGCTATACCGCAATTTTTCATTACTTAAGCCAACCTTTTTGCTGGTGCAGGTCTTATGCCTTTGAACTCGCCTATTTCATGGCATTTTTGGATGATGTCGGAGGCTGCCTCAGACCAACGTACACGATCAGGGCATCGTTTATCTTGCGTAGGGTAGGCTTGCTGCCACCAGCTCAGGTTAGCCAATGAAAAGAGCCAAGGGGCTTTAATTTGGCTTAGCTTCAAAGCTATGACTTGGTTAGTAGCTTTTGAGTAAAAGTAGTATTTTGTTTTGCAATAGCCCATCGCTTGAAACGTGGGCTTTTGCTCGCTTGCTATAGATAGATCTATAGCGCCATGCTTAGATTTGTTCAATTGAATGTCCCTTTAATTTAAGTTCGAAAGCATCGGGTAATGATGGTTTCTAAATAGCTCTTTGCGAGCCTGCTTTTTAAGCGAATCTGTAAGATAACATAGTTTTTTTTTCACTGAAAGAAAGAAGGTAATTTATGGCTGTGGATAATTTTGGGGCAAAAAAAACCCGCTTTAGTAGCGGGTATCTTTCGAGAACGATTCGATTTTCGTGGTGGAACGACCATTAATAATCTCTGCCATATCTGGCGCGGTTTACCCTTCCGCTGTCCTCTATGTGTCCCGTTCTGGCGGGGAGCTAGAACGCTGAACTAGATTTTTGCATGGCGCTAAAATCTATTTGTTTTTTATAATGAAAGCCAATATGGGAAATGTTCCCATTACGTAACTTTCGCATTGAGAAGGTAACACAATTTGTAATTACATTTACAGTAAAAAATAGGGTGTAATAGGGTAAAGTTAACGTATTATATTCTAAAAAAATTGACTAAAAACCCTATTATTGTCTGAATATCAGCTAGTTAATGTTATTAGAACAACGGTCAAAAAAAATAGGGCGTCAATGGGCGTCAATGGGTCTCATTTTCGTTAAGCTCCCCGATTTTTTGGGGCGTAGCTCAAATGCAAAGTTTGATAACTCCTCACAATGAGATGACAGCTCTTTGATGTTTCGTTCAAATATATTGATGCAGTGCAATGATTCCTCAGTGTTGATATCGTGACCCGCCTCAAAGTGTTCTTTCACTATTCGAGTGAATGTAAGCGCCTCATCTACTTTGCTTGAATGCTCATATATTTTGCTTTCAAGGTCGAAAATGGTTGGTTGCGCGTTTTTGTTGGATTCTTGCTCTGTAGGTCGGTTATCATTCATTTATGTCATGTCCTTATTTTGATAGGTCAGTGAGGCTTGATTAGCTGGTGATTCGGGCGGCAACCCGTCCACCAGCGACCACTCAAGTAGATCATCTTCCGCTTTAAATATCAACACCTATTCGTGTCCTTTTTTTGCAATGTGCTTTGCTAAACAAGCTTGTTTCCTTTCTTTATTGTATATATATCCTTTATATTCATACGGATATGATTTTTAGTTGTAGGTTAAGTGTCTAAATATTGATTTCAAATGAGACCTTTTTTTACGAATGTTATTACCATTGACTATCTGTTGATTTCACCTCCATTTACCTACTTGTTATCTATTGGAAACCGTTATTAATTTTTGTTTGTTTTCGGATGTGTTTTTATGTCTTGTGTTTATTTAAAAATGTCGGGCTTGAAACTTTCAATTGAGACCAATCAAGTTGTAACTTGCAATGAAATAAAATGAGACTAATCTAGTTACACGTGGCCTAAAATAAAATGAGACCTATCAAGTTACCACTAAAACATGAGACCTTTAGACCATACTATAATTATAGTATGGTCTGAAGGTCTCATTTTTAAAACGTAACTTGTATGGTCTCATTTGAAGGGTTTAAAAATACAACCTGTTTGGTCTCATTTGAAATAATTATAGACGTAACTTGATTGGTCTCATTTCGTGTGCTACATTAAAACGTAGAAGTTAAAAGGTCTCATTAAATAAAGATAAGGATGCTACGAAATGAACGCTAAAGAGAAAGTTTTAAAAGAGAAGCGAAATAAAATTGATTATGAAGGAGCAGAAATATTTGCTTTTCGAACCATGCAAGAAATAAG
>NZ_CANLZC010000123.1 GCF_947495455.1 uncultured Shewanella sp.
TCCTATTACACCGCAGCAGATCAAAGCAAGGATCAATTCATGAACACCATCAACGCAATAGGCCAGCGCTTTGAGCAAACTCCTATTACACCGCAGCAGATCAAAGCAAGGATCAATTCATGAACACCATCAACGCAATAGGCCAGCGCTTTGAGCACACTCCTATTACACCGCAGCAGATCAAAGCGAGAATCAACCCATGAGCACAATCACAGTAGAATTTATCCTTAACGGCAAACAAGTCGGCCCCATTGATGTGCCACAAAATACCATGATGATCCAATTTTTACATGAGTATTTAAACCTTACAGGCACTAAATTTGGTTGTGGTGCGGGTGTCTGTCACGCTTGTGTGATTTTAGAACAAACCAAAACGAAGCAAATTACCCATAGAACTTGTATCAATGGTGTAGGCGCATTTAATGGCATGAACTTAGTCACTGTTGAAGGTCATGCCACTATTGATGTCAAAACAGAAGAAGTGGTATTACACCCAGTACAACAAGCCTTTATCGAAAACTTCTCATTTCAATGTGGATGGTGTACTTCAGGCTTTGTCAATGAAGCCGTTGGCTTCTATGAATCCCTTAAACAAAAGCCCATTGCAAAAGCAGAATTACGCGCATCACTTGAAAATAATTTAGGTGAGCATGTTTGCCGCTGCACTGGGTATGTCAAGTATTACGAAGCCATGGAAAATTTAATTCTGTCAACGCCAGAGCTTATTCAATAGGATCACCATGAAAAATATCATAATGATTGGCTTCATCGCCGGTATTTTTGCGCTCACTTTTGTGTATTTAGGCAGTGGGAAAAATGCCGTCATTAATCCAGTCTCAAATGAAATTGTGAGTCATGATGCTCTCATAGAGCGTGGTCGTCAGGTTGCGATTGAAGGCGACTGTGTGGCTTGCCATACCGCGCCAAATGGCGCGTCTTTTGCGGGTGGAGTACATTTTGCTTCTCCTTTTGGCGACATTTATTCCACCAATATTACTCCCGATCCCACCTATGGTATTGGCGGTTATAGCCGTGAGGATTTTTATCGTGCCGTTAAGTATGGTTACTCTAAAAATGTGGGTAATTTATACCCAGCAATGCCTTATACGTCTTATCGTAAATTAAACGATGCAGATATGGATGCATTATGGGCTTACTTTCAATCGGTTAAACCCGTTGCTACACCCAATATGAGTAACGATCTTATCTTTCCCGCTAATATTCGCTTTGGGTTAGGTGGATGGAATCAACTCTTCTTTGATGACAATGACTTTATTCCTAATCCGAATAAAAGTGAGCAATGGAACCAAGGAAAATATTTTGTTGAAGCCGCCGGTCACTGTGGTGAATGCCACACACCAAGAAACTTCGCCTTTGCCATGCAGCCAGAAAAAGCACTAGAAGGTGCGATATTAGAAGGCTGGAATGCAATGAATATTACGCCAGGCGAATTAAAAAGGCAGGGGTGGACAGTCAAAGAGCTGAATCAATTTCTCAAGCAAGGCGAGTCCAAGCTGGGGATCACCTTTGACAACATGTTTATGGTAGTCAACCATAGCCTGAGTCACATGACACAAGATGATTTCAATGCCATATCGGCCTATTTATTGGATCTTGATGAAGTCAATACGCCCAGCGACACCGACCTCAGCGCCAATTCACAAGCCCCTCGTTACCTCACAGACAGTGAAAAAGCGCTTTCGGGATACGGCACTTATGTCAATTACTGCGCCGGTTGTCACGGTATTGATGGTCTAGGCAAACCCAATGCCGTGGTTTCACTGAATCAAAATAGCACCTTCAGTGCTCATTCACCTTTTAACGCCGTTGCGGTCATATTAAGAGGCTTACCTAGCAAGCAACAAAGTCTCACCCAAGGCTCTGTTGCCATGTCAAATTTCAATGAGCAAGTCTCAGATGAACAAGTGGCCGAGCTAGTGAACTTTGCCAGAGTCACTTGGGGTAACCAGCCTGACTCAAAGGTGGACGCCACTATGGTCAGCAAGATCCGTAAGCAATTAGAAGAAGAAGGCTATTTATTCCAAGGTAATAGCGGACATATACAAAAACAAGCCAGCCATTAATGCACTTAAGCTTAATTAAAAAAAGCATCTCATAGAAATGAGATGCTTTTTTTTTCTCTTTTCTTTATCTTTGTCTTCTATTCCACGAATATCATTTTTCTAAGCAACTATAATTAAGTTCCGTTAGGATAATTGATGGAGCTTACCATGGGATTGAAACAGTACTTAAGTGTTTTCCTCATTACCATAATGACTTTATTTCATGCTACTGTCATGGCAAATGACATCACCAAGACCAATGCCATTGAACATATTGTCGTGTTTGGGGACAGTTATTCCGATAATGGTAATGACTTTAATGTCAGCTATGGCTTTTACCCCGGAGGACCCCGCTATTATTTAGGTCGCTTCAGTAATGGCATGGTGTGGAGTGAATATTTAACCACCCATTTCAAACTCAACCCTTTTGATAAAAGGCAACTTAAAAACTATGCCTATGGACAAGCATTATCTAAGGGACCTTATTACCTGCCCGTTGAATTTTCTTATGGCACTAAGTCCTATGAAATCCCTGATCTAGCTGGTGAAGTGGTGCAATATTTCAATACATTTCCAACTAAAATGGAAATCGCAAAAAGTCTGTTCATTATCTATATTGGCACTAATGATATTCTGGACTTTATGCCAACCAGTAACACACCAACAGCTTTGGTTAATCGCGCAATTAAGGCCATACAAACACAAGTCGAGTTCTTAAAACAGCAAGGCGCTGAGCATCTATTACTGATCAATTTACCAGTGTTGACACATACCCCCATTGTTAATAATCAGGCGAAAGCTATCCACTTAGCCAAGCCAAACATCGCAATGAAAACTTATCTACAAAGAGTCGAAAAAACGGTCAATACATTTAATAAAGCGCTATTGACATTAGCCAAAACCCAATCCGTTAAACTCTTCGATTTGCATAATTTTGAAAAGAATATCCATGAGAAAATACAACAAGGTGGTTACCCCTATCACTTTAAGGGTCAAGACTATACGTTAAAGCATGTCACCACGCCTGTGTATGTCAACAATGGCAATTATCAAACGCCTCAAGGCCCTCTGAAAGCTTATCCTGAAACCTATTATTACTTTGATCGAACCCACCCAACCACGCAAGTGCATAGTCTCATCGCCAAGGCTATTTATCAATTTTTAGTCAAAAAAGAATAAAAAGGATTAAAATAAATTAAATCGGATTGAACAAAAATAACTCAATCAATTGTAATCATAATTATGCTTATTGCGTTAGCGTTTAAAACACACGCTATATATTTAGCAAGACTAAATTCGCTAACTAGTACTAAGGTACCGCAGAACACACTTGCGTGTTTAAAATGTTATGGATAGGTTATGCCTGCAAGCTATCTTATATGACTAGAGTCGATAACTTGTGAACACATACCTGAGTCTCTAGCCGTCACACAGGTACGAGGCAGTGAATACAAGAAAACGGATTTTTTTGTACTTCTGCACTCTGCTCATTTTAATTTGTCCTAAATTATTTTCCTAACATATTCAATATCTAGGATAAGCAATCATACTGATAAACTGACAATAAAAAGTGGCCGCTTTTTTAACCTATCAGTGCTTGCTCATGCCTATATTCCATTGAATTGACATGTTAGTGCCTAATTGATGGATCAAATACCCCATTGCAATCAAAATAACATGAGATACGCCAATGAAGATATTTAACATCCTGTTACTGCTCAGTCTGACTTCTATCTGCTCCTCAAGCTATGCCGAAAAAGGCCTTGCTTTTGTACATGGAACAGGTAAACAAACCAACGCCCTTAATGATTATTGGACCGCCGAATTTACTGACTCTGTTCGGCAAGGGCTCAATAACCCAAATAACTACACTGTCATCAACTGTGATTTTGATCAATACATGTGGGATGACACCGCTGCTGGTTGTTTAGCCAACCAACTCAATGACTTTATCACAAATAATAATATTGATAATTTGATCATGATCACACATTCCAACGGGGGAAATATTGCTCGGTGGATTTTATCTAACCCAACATGGGATCCCTCCTACGGTGCAATCATAGATGCTACCAGTAATGTGATTGCATTAGCCCCTTCCAGTGGTGGGACTCCTCTTGCCGATGCGGCTATTGCAGGCAATGTCTTTGAGCAAGCCGTAGGATGGTTATTGGGCTATAAAAGTGATGCGGTAAAGCAGCAACAAGTCAGTTGGATGGACTTTTATAATGAAACTTGGCTCTATGGCACACAAAATCGCCCTGCAACATTAAAGCCTTTTGAAGCCGTCGTTGGTTCAGATGTGAGCTCTGCAGTATGGGATCATGACAGCTATTGTGGTGGTTATGCCAGCCAAGTCGCTCTGGAAACCACACAAAATTGGCTCGATGATTGTTCCGACGGCTTTTTAGATTGCCAATCTCAAAATGCTGCTGGCACAGTATGGTTTTTAGATACAAATAAAACCCATGATAGCGAGCCGTTAAGCCACCAACAAAGCCGTCGAACCTGCTTCAATTTAGACACTATTCTTCGCCAACATATTTAGGAAAACGACCATGCCATCATTCATTAAATTGACTCATGCATTACTCTTGCTAAGCGCTACGTTGGCAATATCACCGATAGCGTCAGCTATGGATCTTCAAAATCACAATACACAAGACACACCATTGGTCAGTCAAATACTGACCTTATCCACACCAACTGCAAAGGATCTTTATTCAAATTCACTGCAAATCAACACGCTTCCCGCTATCAACACCCGTCGTCAATACACAAGTTATGTCTCAAAAGCCTCCAATCAAAAGCACTTTGCCCCTGCTAGGACACAAACCAGCCAAAGCGATCAGTACTGGAAAACGGTCACGGGGGCGCAGCTCAATCAAGGCATTGACTTTAGTATTAGTCAAACTAAGAGTATTATTCGTATTGCACCTAGGCATGAGACAATCACAAATCTCAATATTCCTGATAGGATTTCACCTGATGACATTATTGTGACTCCAAAAGAGAAAAGCACGATAAAAAACCCTCTTGACAAGCCCCAGTCATTAATATACTCAGTTGTGGATGCCGATGCATTAGCCACAGCAGGGCTAAATGATAATTCTAGCGCATTGACGCTATCCAGTGAGGCACTGCCTGGACAATATCGATTACAAGTTACAAAGAAATTACCTGCTGATGGGCGTTATTTGATTAATGTTAAAGAAAAACACTCGCCTTTTCAGCTAAGCTTAAATGCGCCAATTGCCATTAATCAACACGCAAAGGCCATTCGCTTTAATTTAGACTTAAGCCAAAGTAATGCAAAGCTATTACCTCAAGTTTTTTTACAAAATAATCAAGGCAAGCAAACCCCGCTTAAAGTCAGTTCACATCAAGATCATTGGCAAGCCCACCTACCTGACAATATTGCACTATCTACTCATAATGCGGGATTAAGTGAAATAGTGGTCAATATTGACACTCAAGTCGATGGCTTACCCGTTGTAAGAACAGTTAAAACAGCATTTAAGGCTTTCGTCAATTCAGCTAAAATTACAGATAAGATCCAAATCATCTATCACAATAAACAAGCTCAATACTTGTTGCTTAATCTTGATATCGCTAACGAAGGCCGCTATGAAGTCAGCGCAATCCTTAGCGGCACAGACAAGTCAGGTCAAAGCCAAGCCATTTTAACGACACAAGCAGCGAGTTGGCTCACACTCGATAACTCACAATTAAAGCTCATGTTAGATCCCAAACTCATTCAAGCATCAGGTCTTAAGGCACCTTTCACTTTATCCGCTTTAGAGTTAAAAGATCAAAGTCAAATGGCAAGATTAAGCTATCAAGCACAAGCGTTAACTTTTAATTAAATTGAGCAAGTTTATACCCGTAACACTTGAAGATGCAGGTTCAAGTATCACGGGCATTAATAGCTCTCTATGGAGAGCTATTTAACCTGAACTCGGGATAAGCAGCGCCGCTTAATAGCACTATTTTTGCCCCTATCTGTGTTGTGCTTTCTACTAATAGCCCGCTATTAGATACGAAATCCCGCCTTGATATCGACAAAAATTGCAGTATTAAGCCAAGTTCGAAAATAAAGAATGACCCAATTTTATTCAATTTTTTGATATTAAATGGGTTCCCTAACATTTTTGACACTCATTATCCCGAGTTCAGGTTATTTATCAATGATTAATCAGAATTTGTCATCGCAACAAACTCTGGGTACGCACAGACACCACAGTCAGACACATCCAAACCATCATATTCTTGTTCAGCGCTGACTCGAATACCCAACGTTTTCTTCAGCACCATCCAAGTGATCCCACCAGTAATAAACACCCAAGCGAAAATCACACTCGCTCCATATAATTGCCCCAAAAAGCTGGCTTGATGATTGGTTAAGGGCACTAACAGCAAACCCAATAAGCCTCCGACACCATGCACAGAAATCGCTCCAACGGGATCATCAATTTGACAGCGATCAAAGCCAATAATGGCAAAAATCACCACAAAGCCTGCGAGTAAACCAATGAGTCCAGCCATCATCAGTGAAGGAGAAGCAGGATCGGCCGTTATGGCAACCAATCCAGCAAGCGCGCCATTTAAAATCATAGTTAAATCCACTTTTCGCCAAACCATTTTACACACTAACATGGCTGAAATAGCTCCAAATGCCGCTGCAGAATTCGTATTCACAAATATTTTTGCCACGGCTTCTGCATTCACTTGGTTAGAAATCATCAGTTGCGATCCGCCATTGAAGCCAAACCACCCCATCCATAAAATAAACATGCCCAGTGTTGCCATAGGTAAATTCGAACCCGGGATCGGATTAACTTTGCCTTTAGCATCATATTTTCCCTTTCTTGCTCCCAGTAATAACACACCAGAAAGAGCCGCAGCGGCACCCGCAAGATGCACTATGCCACTTCCTGCAAAGTCAACAAATCCTGCTTTAGCCAAAAAACCGCCTCCCCAAGACCAATAACCTTCGACAGGATAAATAAAGCCTGTCATCACCACAGTAAACAATAAAAACGCCCAAAGCTTCATGCGCTCTGCAACTGCTCCTGATACAATCGACATCGCCGTAGCCACAAAGACCACCTGAAAAAAGAAGTCACTGCTTAATGCATGTGTCGCATCACCTGTTTGCTCACCAATAAACATTGCTATTGACGGTAACCAACTACCCGCGACATTATTAACATACATAATGTTATAGCCAACCAGTAAGAACATGATGCAAGCCAGAGAATATAAACAAACATTCTTAGTGAGAATTTCTGTTGTATTTTTAGAGCGGACTAACCCAGCTTCAAGCATCGCAAAACCTGCCGCCATCCACATAACCAATACGCCAGAAATAAGAAAATAGAATGTATCTAATGCAAAACGCAATTCTGATACTGTTAGGTTTATTTGTGATATTTCTTTCATCATTCATTGGCTCCACATTTAAAGCGCTTCACTGTCAGTTTCGCCCGTACGTATACGAATAACTTGCTCGAGATCAGACACAAATATTTTCCCATCGCCTATTTTTTTCGTTCTTGACGCAGAAATAATCGCTTCAATAACCATGTCAACATTATCGGCTCGAGTGGCAATATCTAGCTTCACTTTAGGTAAAAAATCCACTCGATATTCTGCACCTCGATAAAGCTCTGTATGACCTTTTTGGCGCCCAAAGCCTTTGACCTCAGTCACTGTGATCCCTTCAATTCCCAGCTCCCCTAGCGCTTCTCGTACATCATCTAATTTAAAAGGTTTGATAATGGCACTCACTAATTTCATCGCCAGCCTCCTGAACACATTTTATTTTTAAAACGATACCGAGCAATCCTCAAAGGGAGAGAGCATCGATTCATCTAGCGTGTGAGCTTTCAAGCATCAGGCCAA
The DNA here is from genome assembly GCF_947495455.1 of uncultured Shewanella sp. Classification (GTDB taxonomy): domain Bacteria; phylum Pseudomonadota; class Gammaproteobacteria; order Enterobacterales; family Shewanellaceae; genus Shewanella. The sequence goes on from NZ_CANLZC010000123.1 coordinate 7,968, forward strand.
GTATAAAAGTCACTATACTTCAGTAAGATAATAAATATGATTAAGAGTCAAGGCAGAAAAATGCACTCTTTTAGTGCACAAAAAATATCAGTGCACAAAGTTGAAGCATCATAAAAAGAAAGGATAAGGAAGTAATAGAAAGCAAAAAGCAGCAAGAAAGCTGCCATAGATTAAGCGAACAAGGAATGAATCGTTTTTATTAATGCTTTTCATCAATAAAACGACGCCAGCTAAGCAAAACCTCATTGAAATCTTCTAATCCACAAAAGGCTTCTGACTCACTGTCATATAAAGAGAAACCACTATCATTATCGATATCTTGCTCCATATCGATTTCATTAGCAAAAACACGCACTTGTTCATTATCTAATTCAATCGATAATCCTTTTCCCACAAAGACTTTATTGGCAATTTGATTAGCTTGTAATTGCGCAATCGTTTGCCCAATTTCAACATAAAAATCTTTATCATCGCCTAGCTCTTCTGAAAACCATAACCCCAAAATCGCATGTTCCATACTAAAACGCGCTAAAAAAGTGCCCGTCATACTATTACGTAAAAATTCATATTCCATAAAGCAAACTCAAATCAAAAATCAGTTTCAACTTTGATTTTAACCCATATCTACCGATCCTGCATTCATCCAGTGAAACAAAAAAAGCCACTTACAATGTAAGTGGCTTTATATTATCTCTATCGAAATGCTTACTTCTTAGAGGCATCCGCTTTAGTTTCAGCTTTAGGTTCTGCTTTTGGTGCTTCTTTAGCATCTGCAGCTGGTGTATCAATTGATAATAATTCAACCTCAAAAATCAAGGTTGAATTCGCTGGAATGGTACCCATATCGCGATCGCCATAAGCTAAGTTTGCAGGAATAACAAACTTATACTTAGATCCAACTGGCATTAATTGTAAGCCTTCAGTCCAACCAGGAATAACACGGTTTAATGCGAAAGTTGCAGGCTTGCCACGAGCAATAGAGCTGTCAAATTCAGTTCCATCAGTTAAGGTACCAACATAATTCACAGTAACCGTATCTTCAGCAGTCGGCTTTTTACCAGTTCCTTCTTTAAGCACTTGATATTGAAGACCAGATTTAGTCGTCACAACTCCTTTCTTAGCTTTATTTTCAGCTAAGAATGCTTCACTGGCTTTTTCATTCTTCTCTGCAATTTCAGCCGCTTGCTCTTGACGTTTTTTATCTAACTTCTCATAAAGGCCTTGAAGTATTTTTTGCATATCTTCTTCTGATAATTGAAGATTGCTATTTAATCCATCTTTAAAACCTGTAATGATCAGTGCTTTATCTGCAGGAATACCCAGCTCTTCTTGTTCCTTGATATGACCAACCATGTAAGTACCGATAGATGCGCCAACGCTATAGGCTTCTTTTTGTGCTTCAGTAGTCAGTTGAACTGGCGCCGCAGTCGTTGCAGTCGACTCAGCTGCTTTCTCTTGATTACATGCACTTAGACCAACAACAGCTAACGCAACTAGCGAAAATTTGTAAATAGATTTCATTGAAAAGCTTCCTCAGCATCTATAATTGATGATAATAAACTCGATTCTTACAGTTAGGTATAACAGCTTATACTAGTTAAATACGTTATACCAATTAGATTAAATAAATGCATTGTTACGGTTAAAAAATCATCCTATTACGGTTGAAAACTATAAGATAATCTCATTTGTATACCGTCTTTATTCCATCACACATGCATAAAATATTAACAGTATTTCATGATTATGCCATGAGATACATTAAGGCAACCTTAATCACACGGGATCTTTGCTTTGAGACATAGGCCCCCTTAAAAAGTTCAACTGACTTTCCTTGCCTTATTGTGCTCGATTCATTTTTAATCAAGCATACTCAAATAATCAATATTAAACTTCAACCACATCAATAAAACGACAAAAATGTCTTAAAGCTTAGGTCGATAATTTTCCGAACTATTTCACCTAAAAACCGTCAAAAAGAGTATACTCTTTTCTTGATAATATTGGCTATATCTAAGAGAATAATCTTCAAGCAAATTCATTTCAAATCAAGATAGAAGTGGATGGCTTACAGAACCTCTTAATTGAGATCGATTTTAAAACCCAAAAAATACCAGTCTGAATAGTCTCATTCGACTCAGTATTTCCCTTTAGAGGTCAAGTATGGAACAAATGCTAGAACGCATTGAAGAACTTGAAATGAAACAATCTTTTCAAGATATTACAATAGAAGAACTCAATCAACAGGTCATTAAACTCAATGAGATTATTGCGACCCAACAAGAGCAACTTAGACTTCTGGTCACAAAAATTCAAACCATTGAGCCCAGCAATATAGCCAGTCAAGCCGATGAAACACCACCCCCTCATTATTAATTTGTTCTACCTAAGTTGAATTCTGCAATGTCAGCGAGTTTGAATATACTTATTGAATCAATTATTCAGATTGACAATCATCAGCGCTAAACATGGAGTCACATATCTTATGCTGCCTATCGCTCAAGTCGGAGAAAGGATCCTTGCACAAAGAGCCAACAATATTACCCATATTGATGGACACATTCATGCATTAGCCAATACCATGCTCAATACGCTGCAAGAAGCCAAAGGAGTAGGGCTAGCCGCCCCACAAGTTCATGAAAGTATCGCCTTGTTCATTATGGCTTCTCATCCTAATGAACGTTACCCTGATGCACCACTTGTCCCTCCCATCGTTGTGATTAATCCATCCATATTAACCACATCAGACATAATGGAAGCCGGTGAAGAAGGTTGTTTATCCATCAAAAACCAACGCTTTTCTATTTTAAGACACCAATGGATTGATGTAACATATCAGACACTTAAAGGAAAATGGGTAGAAGAAAGATTGACTGGTTTTATTGCACGCATTTTTCAACATGAATTTGATCACCTGCAAGGGATCACTATCGATCAAAGAGCGCGTACTCAAAATATGATAACCGATAAAAAACATTCACCTAAGGTAAACCAATGAAAGCACAGTACCTTCTCTACTTACTGTTGCTGACATTATCGGGCTGCGCCATTAACAGTGTTTTTATTAACTACCCTTCACAAATTGCTTCAGTTAAAGCGGAGCTTAATACCAATACGCCACTTGAAAGCTTAAGCCGCCTTACTCCAAAAATATCAGGTAATGACGGATTATTATACGCACAAGAAGCAGGGCGTGTCGCGCAAATAGGAGGTGACTTTGAAGCCAGTAAAGCCCTTTACCGACAAGCAGTTAATGATTATATTACCTTTGATAACAAAGCCACCATCAGCGTAACAGACACAGGCGCAACTGCCAGTAGTTTACTGATTAATGATAATGTCATCCCCTATCGCGGTCCCGGCTACGAACGGATCATGCTACATCAATATCAAGCGTTGAATTATATTTTTAGCAATGATTTTGAAGGTGCATTAGTCGAAGTCAGGCGCAGTAATGAATTACAAAGCACGGAACAGGCTAAATACGAAGAATCCAATCAATCAGTACAAGCCATGTCAAATGGCACTGTCAATACTGAAATGAATAAACTCGGCCGAGCAGCAGGCAGCACCACCAGCGCTTTTTTAAACGCTTATAGTTACTATACCACAGGCGTATTACATGAAGTCCTTGGCGAGCCCAATGATGCCTTTATTGATTATCGAAAAGCCGCTCAAATCTCACCGAATAACCCTTATGTGCATCAAGATCTTGTTCGATTAGCGAAACAACTAGGCATGCCACAATACGCTGAATTTAAGCGTCGCTGGGGAGACGCTATTTTTCCTAAAGCGGGTCAAGGACAAGTGATCTTTCTTATTGAGCGAGGTTTTGTTCCTGCCAAACAAAGTTTCACTGTCCCCTTCCCTATTAAGGATCAATGGCAAAGTATTTCCTTAGCAACCTACCCCTCTAGAGTGCCTCAAGTTCGATCGGCACGCATTCAAGGTATCGGTTCCTTACTTCAAGCCGCACCCATTGCCGATATTAGCGCTTTGGCAATAACGGCTTTAAAAGAAGATTTACCGGCTGCGCTTGCTCGACAAGTCGCGAGAGTCTATGCTAAATATTCACTGGCACAAAAAGCCAGTGACTGGGGTTCTGCCGCTATTCAAATTTTTAATTTAGTGTCAGAACAAGCGGATAGGCGAAGCTGGTTAACCTTACCTCAACAAGCTCAAATTGCACGAAAATACCTGAATTCTGGCCAATATGACATTCAATTGGATAATAATTCAACGACCCCAATTAATATAGAATCTAACAGAACAACCTTAATTTGGGTAATAGATACAGGTACGTATACTCGATTTTATTCAACCATTATTTAGCAATCACTTGTATGGAATTCACTATGAAAAACCTTAAGTCAATTTTTATTATTACATTTTTAATCGCCTTAGCCGGTTGTCAATCAAAAGTACAATATGGCGATGCCACTGAAGTTGAAACGGTTAACGCCAATTTTGGTTCGACGGATCTTCAAGCGATTACAACCAAAATGGTCAACAGTATGCTCACTTTTCCCCCTGTTGTGGCATTGACAGCGAATGACCGCCCCATTATTTTTGTTGATCGTATCAAAAATAAAACCTCTGAGCATATCGATACAGAATCTGTTACTGACTCTATCAGTAATCAATTATTACGATCTGGTAAATTCCGCTTCATCGACATGAGCAAGGTCGATGCAGTACGTAAGCAGCTAGATTATCAAAATAATTCAGGCATGGTTGATCCTTCAACCGCCATTAACTTTGGTCGTCAAATTGGTGCACAATATATGCTTTATGGCAATCTATCGAGCATTGTTAAGCAAGCTGGCAGCACAAAAGATGTTTATTACAAAATGACGATGCGTTTAATGGATCTGCAAACAGGTCTCATTGAATGGTCTGATGAAAAAGAAATTCGTAAGGTGAAATCAAGATCTTTCCTAGGTATGTAACCCTCGCTTTCAGGTACTGGCATTAATTAATGCCAGTCGTCTCCCCCCCCTTAAATGTAATATTTTTGTTGCAAAATTGTCATTTACAAGCATTATGCTAACCTTCATTTCTCTTTATGGACGTTAATGACCATGATGTTTTTGACAAAAAAAACGCGACACTTCGCCTCTCTTATCGCTTGCCTAACATTAATAACCGCTTGTAATGATGACAAAGATGATCTTCCTGCCGAACTGGTAGAAGATCAAACACTTGAAACTCAACCGATAGAAAAAGTCACCGCTCAACTTGGTCCTAGACCTTTATTTCTCGTCAGAGATATGAAAGAAAGCGAATTAAAAACGGCGCTCTCACAATGTTCAACTCAACCTTTTTATCGCAGTGACTTCTCAATCGGTCACCGTGGCGCCGCCATGCAATTTCCAGAACATACCAAAGAGTCTTACCAAGCCGCCATTGACTCAGGGGCTGGAATCGTAGAATGTGACGTCACTTTTACCTCAGATAAACAACTGGTATGTCGTCACTCTCAATGCGATCTTGCCAGTACAACCAATATATTAGCCTTTCCAGAACTGGCCAACCAATGCACCCAACCTTTTACGCCTGCCGATCTCGATAACGGTATTAACGCGAGCGCGACTTGCTGCACCAGTGATATTACGCTGGCACAATTTAAGTCTTTATGCGGAAAAATGGATGCCTTTAATCCCAATGCATTAACAGCAGAAGAGTATATGGAAGGTACAGCCAACTGGCGTACCGATCTCTACTCAAGCTGCGGTACCGTCATGACTCATGCAGAAAGTATATCCCTGTTTAAAGACGCTGGCGTTAAAATGACACCTGAATTAAAAAGCCCCAGTGTCACTATGCCCTATGATGGCTATAGCCAATCGGACTTTGCCAAGCAAATGCTCGATGAATATATTGCTGCCGATGTCCCCCCATCAAATGTCTTTCCCCAATCCTTTAACTTAGACGACCTGCAATATTGGTTAACAAGCCATCCTGAATACGCCGAACAAGGTGTTTACCTTGATGGCCGATATGATCTTGACGATTTTGATCCCAACATTTCTGAGAGCTGGTCTCCAACAATGGATGAGTTAAAAAATCAAGGGATAAATATTATCGCGCCTCCTTTATGGGTATTAGTCACCTTAGATGAAAACAAGCATATCGTGCCTTCAAACTATGCAAAAGCCGCAGCAGCAGCCAATCTCAAGATCATCACTTGGACGTTAGAGCGCTCAGGATTATTAAAAGATCAAGGCGGTTGGTACTATCAAAGTATTAGCGATAGTATTGGGCAAGATGGTGATACTTATGAACTACTGAATGTACTCGCACAAGATGTTGGCGTCATCGGCGTTTTCTCTGATTGGCCAGCCACCGTCACATATTATGCCAATTGCAATGGATTGTAATTAATTTTGATGATGACTGCCCGTGATGCATATAAAACGCTGTCATGGGCAATTGCGAGCCACATATTATGCCAATTGCAATAGATTAGAATTAATATTGATGATCGCTGCTCATAATCGTGATGCGTATAAAACGCTGTCATGGGCAATTGCGAGCCACATATTATGCCAATTACAATAGATTAGAATTAATATTGATGATCACTGATCATAATCGTGATACGTATAAAACGCTGTCATAGGCAATTGCGAGCCACATATTATGCCAATTACAATGGATTAGAATTAATATTGATGATCACTGCCCATGATCGTGATGCGTATAAAACGCTGTCATCGGCAATTGCGAGCCACATATTATGCCCATTGCAATGGATTAGAATTAATATTGATGATCACTGCCCATAATCATGATGCGTATAAAACGCTGTCATCGGCAATTGCGAGCCACATATTATGCCCATTGCAATGGATTAGAATTAATATTGATGATCACTGCCCATAATCATGATGCGTATAAAACGCTGTCATCGGCAATTGCGAGCCACATATTATGCCAATTGCAATGGATTAGAATTAATATTGATGATCACTGCCAATAATCGTGATGCGTAGAT
>NZ_CANLZC010000124.1 GCF_947495455.1 uncultured Shewanella sp.
TTTCGGCAATAATACGCCTTGAATTAGGCACTTTTACAGGCTCTGAAAACAGGCATCTTCAAGTATCACGGGTATAGTAACAAAAACAGCATAATCTCCAATAAGTTGGCATTAGCAATACCACAAAATCTCTTTTGATAAAATGTTTTAAAAAATTTTTACTAACGACAAATCTAAATTTACCTTAAATATTTAACCCTAAAACAAAACAAACCAATAAAGAAAAAGACAATATTAAACAATAAAATAAAATAAAAACCTTTGTATACCACTTCCTCCTTCCCTCCTTTTATTTTGTGCTACAGACAAAGGAGGCAACACGCATTCCACCTGTTTTTTATTAACAATTATTTGACATTGTTATTTTAATATTTAAATTGTTACTCGTTTGTTGTTAATTTAAGCGGTCAAATTTAGCGGTTTAATTTCACTGTCGCTTGTTTTTACTTAAGTCGACATAAGCTTAAGCGCCATGACTGCAAAATTTAACGGTTAAAAATAATAATGATAAAGGATTATGATGAAAAAACCTCACCTATGGCCTAGCCTATGTGCGCTGGCAGTATCAAGTGTACTCTCACCCATTGCCTTTGCCGCCAATAATGAAACTCGACTAAAAGAAGAAGAGCCACTGGAACATATCTCAGTCACTGGCTCACATATTAAACGTACCGATTTAGAAGGTGCGTCCCCCATGACAGTACTCACAGATGAAGATATCGCCCGCTCAGGGGCACAAGATATGTCGCAGCTATTGAGTAAATTGCCCATTGCTGGTGCGGGAACCTTTGCCACTCAGGGAAATGATTCAGACGATACCGCCAATGGCGCCGCCGCGATTTCACTTCGTGGATTAGGTGCGGACGCCACCCTTGTTCTGCTCAATGGTCGCCGTGTTGCCGTTTCTTCCTTTGCAAAGAATATCGATACCTCCTTCGTTGACATTAATGCCATTCCCATGTCAGCCGTTGAACGTGTTGACATTGTAAAAGATGGCGCCTCAGCCACCTACGGCTCCGACGCCATTGCAGGTGTGGTGAATATCATATTAAAAAAGGATTTCGAAGGCTTTGAGATTAATGCCAAAGCGGGTGAAACTGTCGATGCTGGTGGCGGGCAAACGTCAGCCTCCATTTTATGGGGCAGCCATGCGGAAAAATCTCACACCAGTATCATTTTGAACTATTTCCATGAAAATGAAACCACACTAGGCGATAGAAGCTATTCAAGATCCGCCAATCAAACCGCACGAGGTGGCAGTGATTCTCGCTCCTCCTCGGGTAATCCTGGCAGCTATATTCCCGCATCGATAGGTACTGACGGCTCCATTACAACTTTATCTGATACCTATGATTGGACACCGGGAGGTAATTGTCCAGATGACAATAACAATGGTACTTTTTGTGTTTACGATTATGCCCCTATGATGACCTCAACACCCGAGACAACCCGTGTGGGCTTATCGGTTTTTCATGATTATTATATCAATGATGACATCACTTTATTTAGCGAGATGATGTATCAGCACAATGAAAGTATCGTCCATGGTGCCGCCAGCCCTTCGTTTTCTGAGCTTTATGTATTATCCAGTAATCCGAACTATAGCTCAGCCAATAATCCTTATGCGGCATCTGGGGAAGATTTAACCATGCGCCGCCGGATCACTGAAACCGGTGGCCGCCAAAAAGAAGCCGAATCTGACAGCGCCCGTTTAGTCATGGGTCTTGACGGCATGTTAGGTGAATGGGACTGGGAATTGGCCTATACCTATTCCTACAATCGTAACTATGAATTTGGTCAAAATGGATATGTATGGACTTCCGTTCTACAAGATGCCATTAATGATGGCAGCTTTAACCCTTTTTCTACAACACAAACCACCGCAGTGTTGGATGAGATTTCAGTCAATACCACACGTAATGCCAAATCTACCACTTCTGCGTTTGATGGCACCATAGCAGGAGAGATTTTTGAACTTCCAGCGGGACATGTGGGCATGGCTATCGGTTTTGAATATCGCGAAGAAGACTTATCCGACAAGCCTGATGAACTATTTTTACGTGGTGAGATTTTTGGTACTGAAGCCACCGAAGCCTATGGCAGTCGTGACCAAACCTCTGTCTTTATTGAATTTGCGGTACCCGTTTTTGAAACCTTAGAAGCACAGCTCGCCGGACGCTATGAAAATTATAGTGATTTTGGTACCACGACGAGTCCTAAAGTGGCACTTTTGTATACGCCATTGAATACGTTAACCTTTAGAGCCAGTTGGGCTGAAGGTTTTAGAGCCCCGTCACTAGTGCAGCTCGGCCTAGGTGCCAGTCAAGAATCCCCTGAACTGATTGATACTCAACGTTGTGCTTATACCAATGCCGATGAAGACTGTACTGCACAAGAGCGCACAGTTAACTTTTCGGGTAATCCGGATCTTAAAGCTGAAGAATCGACCTCTTACAATCTGGGCGGTGTTTGGGAAGTTATCGATAACTTAAGTATGGGCATTGATTATTGGTATTATAAAGTCGATGGCCTCATTGATGCCGATCCACAATACGTGATTAATACTCAAGGAAATAATTCAGACGTTGTCCAACGAGAAGCCCCATCAGGAGGCATTCCTGGCCGTATTATTAGTATTTCAGATCAATTTGCCAACTTAAATGAGCAAACCACTGATGGTATTGATTTTGATGTACAGTACATGTTCGATACAGGTGAGTATGGCGAGTTTGGATTAAGTTACAACCTCACTTGGGTACATGAGTTTGAACAAGTTCGCGCCGATGGTTCTGTTGTTGAATTAAAAGGCCGATACGAACATCCAGAATATCGTTGGACTGGCGGACTCAATTGGGCCATGAGTAATTGGCAAGCCACCACTCGCTTAAATTACATCAGTGAGGTCGCTTATACCTTAGAGCAAAACACCGAAGGTTACATCGATGCCATGACCACAGTCGATTTAAATGTGACTTACCTGGGTTTTGATCATTGGTCCCTGACGATGGGCGCCAATAACGTCTTTAATGAAGAGCCCCCTTTCAGTAAGGTGGACTTCATGGGGTACGATCAAAATACTTACTCGGCTATCGGTGCATTTTGGTATGCCTCGGCGACCTATCGCTTTTAATCATTGACCGGTTAGCGACCTCTTCGGTCGCTAACTTCTTATAAGGAGATAATATGATCACACTCTATGGTGCTCCTCGCACTCGTTCAACTCGTGTCTCTTGGTTGTTAGAAGAGTTAGGTTTGACCTGGCAATATCATTATATCAATTTTGCCAAAGGCGATAGTCAACACCCTGATTTTTTGGCAATCAATCCAAGTGGAAAAATCCCCCTACTCATTGATGAAGACAAAACGACTCCAGAGGCTTGCATTACCTTATCGGAATCCGCTGCTATCTGTCATTTCCTCATTGAAAAGTATAATGACACTTCAAACACCCCTCTGTATCAACCGCCAAAAAGTTCGCCTGATTCGGCTCGATATCACCAATGGATCAGCTTTATTACCTGCGAATTAGAACAAGCCTTGTGGACTTTAGCTAAACATAAATTTGCACTGCCCAAAGCTCTCAGACAAGAAAGCATCCAAGCTGTCGCTATCTGGGAATTTGATAAAGCGGCGAATATTGCCGAATCTTGGATACCAAACAGCGACTACCTGTTTGGGAATACCTTAAGCATTGCCGATATACTTCTCACCCATACCCTACAATGGGCAACAAAAGCTGGCATGACGCTGCCGCCTAAATTAGAGCAATATCGAAAAAAAGTCGCTAGCCGCCCAGCACTGTCACGGGCATTAGCAAAAGAAGAAGCCGAAGCGCTAAGAGCCGCATAGTCACGTTATTTCTCTGGAAAAGTTCACTGTGCTACGTTAAATATGCCCAATTGGCTTGTGTTTTCGTAGCGCATTTTTCATCGTTCACTTTTTAATAGTTCATTTCTCATAGTTAATAGACACAAAACACAAACACCACTTAAACCTAACCACTAACCAAACACCTCATTAAAACCACAATGTAATAACATACAAGATTTATTACAATCTTTTTATCCGTGCACAGGTTTACATAAAAATATTTAAAAACAGCTAACTAAAAAGCAAATGCATGATATTTCCCCACCAGTTCCTTCTATCATCATATTGATCTAAATTCATACAGTCTTTATACAGGGTTAATCTTTAATGCTAAATCCGTTTTTGTTATCTTAAGGATGGCCGTTATATGCGATTATTACCTTACTCTCTGATGTCAACTGTGATTGGCGCAACTGCCTTTGTCAGTTTCTTCAGCCTCGCTGAAGTATCAGATATGAAACACCCACAAAACAAGGCTGTCGAAGCAAACAGCTCATCACCTCAACAAAAAAAACTGGCTCGCGTGGGTGTACGGCCTTTTTATCTTTTAAGCCAATTGGACGATCCCACTCTTAAAGAAAAACTGGCCCAATGCAGTAATAAACCTTTTTACCGCACTGAATTTGCCTTAGGCCACCGAGGCGCTTCAATGCAATTTCCTGAACACAGTAAAGAGTCTTATCAAGCTGCCATTGATTCAGGCGCGGGTATTGTTGAATGTGATGTCACTTTTACCAAAGATAAGCAATTAGTTTGCCGACACTCACAATGTGATTTAGCATCCACCACTAACATATTAGCCAAACCAGAATTAGCCAGTAAATGCACTGAGCCTTTCTCTCCTGCCGATCCTGAAACAGGCACTTTTGCAACAGCCACTTGCTGTACGAGTGACATTACACTCGCCGAGTTTAAAACTTTATCCGCTAAAATGGACGGCACAAATCCCGATGCCACGACAGCTGACGAATTTATGGACGGCACTCCAGACTGGCGGACGGATCTTTATGCCAGTAATGCAACTGTGATGACCCATAAAGAAAGCATTGAAATGTTCAAAAAAGCGGGAGTCAAAATGGTTCCTGAGTTAAAAGAACCCAGTGTTTCCATGCCCTTTGATGGCTATACCCAAGAAGAATATGCTCAGCAGATGTTGAATGAATATACCGAAGCGGGGGTCAAACCTTCTCAGGTTTATCCGCAATCTTTTAACTTGAATGACATTAAATATTGGATAGCAAACGACCCTAAATTTGCCAAACAAGCCGTTTTTCTTGATGAACGTTATGATACAGACAATCTGGATCCAAACGATCCCTCAACCTGGACGCCTACGATGGAAGCACTAAAAGAGTCTGGCGTGAAAATTATTGCTCCACCTCTTTGGGTATTGGTGACCTTAGATGATGATAACAATATCATTCCATCAGCTTATGCAAAAGCGGCAAAAAAAGCAGGCCTTGATATTATCGCTTGGTCCTTAGAACGTTCAGGCCCTCTCACCACAGATAATGGTGGTTGGTATTATCAAAGTATTAGTGACGGCATCAAAAACGACGGTGACACGCTAAAACTGCTTAATGTACTCGCACAGGATGTGAAAGTCAGAGGCGTCTTTTCAGATTGGCCAGCAACCGTTGTTTATTATGCAAATTGCATGGACATGCCTACAGAACAACCCATAAACAGTCATAGCAGCGAACAGAATTAACCCTATTGTCCATCCACTCCTATTTCCTATTGCCCTTCAAGCGTATTCAATGCGCTTGAAGGACAAGAAGGCTATCATCCATTCAAAGCTTGCTCCCCTGTGATACGTCTTAACTTATGTAACGACTTCATCAATTAATATATAAGCATTTTCTCACTTAAACTAAAGACTAGTTGTAGGCTTTATATAATACCCATACCATTGAAAACAAAAGGAATAAAGTTAAAAAGTCGATCAAAGGAGTCAGTACGTGAGGCGTTTATTTGTTATTTTATCATTTTTTATGTTATTGCAGGCCTGCAGTAATAACCCTATGCTCCCTACAAAACACAGCGTTAACTACCCCAATATAAGAGAAGCGCTGCTTAACATGAAAGAGCAAGATCAGCTCGCACGCGCTAGATTTATGCGTGATCAAAGCCGTGAAAATGAAACCATAATGGAGACTTTAGATAGCGAGCATACTGAAAAACTAAAAGCCATCATCGCGCAATATGGACAAGTCGATAGCCATGATATCGGTCAAGATGGATTGAATGCCTTTAGTCTTATTCTCCTCCATTCACCGAATATTAAATTTAAAGAAAAAATGCTGCCTTTTATTGAAACGCGCTATGCCAATGGTGAATTAGAGGGGCAAGATTATGCGTTATTAATTGATAAGATTTTAGTGAACAAAGGCGAAAAACAATATTATGGTACCCAATTTATATTAAAACATGGGCAATATGTTCCCGAAGAGATAATCGATGCCAGCAAGGTGGATGCACGCAGACAGGCGGTAGGTTTGCCCTCTTTGGCCGAATATTCAAGGCTTATCAATGAATACTATACCAATCTCACTCAGCCGCCTGAATAAGCAACCCACATTAACGCTAGGTTTTCACGCACTAAATCATAACGGGCTTAATCATAGCGCACTACATCACAGCGCGCTTAATCATAGCGCGCTTTATCGATATCACTCTCTTATATCTGTGTTGCCGCCCATTTCGCTCGACTATCTGGGCTTTCTTTTAATCCTTCTTTGTCCCTAAAAGCCTTATAAGACTCGAATGAGAAAGGTACTAAACACACATCCACTTCTTGCATCAACTTACATTCTTTTTTTATTCGCCAAGCAGACATGTTATAAAGCTCTGCAAAAGGTAACGCCCCTAAAAAATCAGAATTATATTGCGCATACAAGGCTTGTGTGGGATATACCACAAAGCTGAGGCGGCGTTTGGGCTCTTTTTCAAATAAGGCTTCGATGCCATCGCAAGTATTCAGCACTTGCATTTCTATGGTCTCATCGATCGCTAATAGCTTTTTTTGCACCGGAATAGAAACGGGTTTCTCACCTGCTTCCCATGCTATTACCTCTTCCTCAGTGACTTTTCCCAACTCGGCAACTTGAGCCGTCGTTAATGCCAAGGAAAGACGGAGATACTTTATTTCTAAGGCGTTATAGCCTACATCTTTAGCCATTTTTTATTTTCCAATGATTAATTTTCTTATTTTGCGCCTTGCAACCAGACTTCTTCTGCCCATTGCCAGAAAGACTCCCAGCTATCTTCTTGCATCTCCCCCTCACTCCAAAGCATGACTTGGCTCTCTTGATCAATACAATAAAAACTGTCACCTTGCTGGCAAATCGCAATGTATTCTCTTGGCATGCCGATAGACCAAGCATAGCTAGTGACTTCTGGAAGGTAAGTATGTGAATGTGGGTCGCTCACCGTGACAGGCTCCAAATATCCATAGATCACATCACTGGCATAAAGCAAATACTCTTTTAACGCCATCGGCAAAGGAATTAAAATTTGCTCTTCCACTTCCACTAACTGCTCAAATGTCGGTAACTCCAAAGGCACAGGCACAGATTCACTGACACTTTGCAATTGCTCAATGATTTCATTCATTCGGTTTGATTAACTGTCGGCAATAAATTTAGCCAAGAGTATACCACTAAGCGGCCACAACAGGTAATAAACGCACATCACTTAGCCCTTTGTAGTTTAGCCATGCTTTCTGGTAGAGCTTAAAGGAGTCTTGTCTCAAACGTGTCACTTGAGCCAATTCCAATTCCGATAAAACTCGCTGATCTTGCTTTGCTTTTGCTTGAATGGCCTGTATCGCTTGATAAGTTTCATGTTCAGTACCACTTTTTATTTCGGCAATTTGTTTAAGATGAAACTGTACTTCACAAATCATGTTTGAGTGGGGAAGTTTCACCAATACATTGAGATCGCGATAACCAGACGCTTTCGGTGAGGCAAATCGATTTTTAACTTGCACCACTTCAACTTCAGAGGTCAATGCTTGGTAAGCTCGAAGCAATTCATTGACATTATCAGCCACTAAACTCCCTCGAACTAAATCGGTGATCTTACTGCTATCTCCATCCAACTTATTTTGAATTTTTTCATCGGTGCGTTGAGGACTTTTAAGAGGAGCAAACACAGCTTGGGTTTGTGTAGTCATACTGATGGCATGTAAAAGCGTATCGAGATCATGTTTAGTATGGAAAGCTTGCTGATAAAGAATGGACAAATCACTGTCAGATTGAATGGCTGGATAATATTGTTTTGAGGGAATACTGACTAATTGATCAAAATCGGTAACGGCTAAAGAAGGGACTGAAAACGGTATATTCTCCGTTTGCCCCTCTTTATCAAAATGAGGCGTTTGAGCAAATCCACTGCGCGTCGATAATAAAAATAAGAAAATAAAAGACGTCTTAAATAATCTTTTCATAGCAATCCTTATGCAATAACGATATAAAAAATATAAGGACTCAAATAAAAAATTAAACCCACCTTCTGAATTAAAATTCATTAATAAACTATAATAATTTATTTTGCTATTGAAAAATAAGATAAAAAAAGTCTATTGCTTTATTGTAAAGACCACACTTAGGTGGTCTGTCTCTGAATATATCCGTACTGCGTTTCTTTATAACTAAATCTTCGCGCGATATTACCAAATCTTGACTCGGTTCTCGGGGGCGATATACATCTTATCTCCCGGTTTCACACCATACACTTGGTAAAATGCAGGCATATTAGAAAGTGCACCAATGCACCGAAATTCAGCAGGAGAATGAGGATCCGTAGCCGCATATTTACGCATGCTTGCTTCTTTGATTTTAGCCCGCCAAATCTGCGCAAAACCGATGAAGAAACGTTGATCACCTGTTAAACCATCAATCACTGGCGCTTGCAGACCTTTTAATGACTTTTGGTAGGCTTTATAGGCTATGGTCAGACCAGACAAATCACCAATATTCTCCCCAAGTGTCAATTGCCCATTAACATTGAGCCCCTCAAAAATGGAATAACCATTATATTGAGCAATTAAAGCTTTGCCCCTTTGTGTAAACTGAGCTAAATCTTGCTCTGTCCACCAATCTCTCATATTCCCTTGACCATCAAATTTTGCACCTTGATCGTCAAAACCATGGCCCATCTCATGACCAATCACTGCCCCTATGCCGCCATAATTGACCGCATCATCAGCCTGCATATTAAAGAAAGGAGGTTGTAAAATAGCGGCAGGAAACACAATCTCATTCATCGATGGATTATAATAAGCATTCACGGTTTGTGGTGTCATAAACCATTCCCACTTTCGAATGGGGCCCCCTAATTTACCAATCTCATCTTGATGCTCAAATTCACTGGCTCGTATTTTATTACCCACTAAATCATCAGGCTTTATCCTTAAGCCATCATAATTTTTCCATTTATTCGGATAACCAATTTTAGCGGTAAATTGCGCTAATTTTTCTTGAGCAGCCGCTTTGGTGGTATCCGTCATCCAAGTTAACTCTTTGATACTGTCACCATAAGCTTCTCTTAAATTTTCCACCAATTCTTGCATACGTGTTTTCGCCGCGGGAGAAAAATACCGTTTCACATACACTTTGCCGACAACTTCACCTAATTGACTGTTTACCGTGTCAACGCCTCGTTTCCATCGCGGTTTTTGTTCTTCTTGGCCATTGAGTATGCCGCCAAAAAAAGCAAAATGCTCATCATCCAAGGCCGTATTTAACTCCCCAGCCATACTGGATAACAACTGCCATTGCAGATAGCTCTTCCACGTCGATAAATCCACACTCTTGATCAGTTTATCTAAGCCTTGAATATAACTCGGTTGATTGATGACAACATCTGCCACTGTTGGCACACCAATGGCTTTAAAATAAGTGCCCCAATTAAAATCAGACGTCAATGTCGATAATTGAGTCACTTTATATAAATTATACGTTTTGGTGCTATTTCGATTATCAACCACATTCCATTGACTCGACGCCAGCTTAGTCTCCAGCATCATGACTTTCTCAGCACTCTTTTTAGGCTCATCAAACCCTGCTAGCACATACATTTTTTCAACGTGCTTAACAAATGCTTGGCGTATTTTTTCAAAATGAGGCGCATCATTAATATAATAATCTCTATCGGGTAAACTCAGCCCCCCTTGCCAAATGGAACTCACATATCGACTCGAATCTTTCGCATCGACATCCACATAAAAATTCAAGGGACTTTCACTGCCTATGATTTGGCTGTGGGCAAAATATTCTATTAATTCATTGGTATGACTAATCGCTGCGATCTTATCAAGCTCAACCTTTATGGGGGTTACTCCTAATTGATCTAAACGTGATACATCCATAAATGAACGATATAAGTCGGCCACTTTTTGCTCATCACTGCCTGGCGTTAATCCCTCCTGTTTTACCAGAGACTCAATAATGCCCTTCACATCCTCCTGAGACTTGTCTCTTAAATCATAAAACGCACCGACACTGGTTCTATCACTAGGGATCTCAGTGTTTTTGATCCAATTTCCATTCACATAGTCATAAAAGTTATCTTGCGGACGAACCGATAAATCAAAATTGTCAAAATTAATACCAGAACCTAAGACTTTTTGAATAGCCTCTGTTGACTCTGCTTGTATCGTCTCTTCTTCTTTAGGCGCTGATTTGTCCTTATCACATGCCATAAGGCTGAACAATAAAGAGGCGTAAAAACCTCCAAGCAATAATTTTTTCATCAATAATCCTTAATTTTTATTGGCTTTCATTGTATTTTTATTTCATAAAGCATGCTGATTAGTGTATAGCTAAATCAATATAAAGTGATAAGTCCTACCCTCACAAAAATTAAAAAGATAGCTTAATAAAGTTCAGTGAGCATATTAAACTAGGTATAATCATGCCATAGTATTTTTTACCTTGAGCATATTGTGCGTTTAGACAAATTTATTTGTGGCTCTACAGAGCTGACTCGATCTTTAGCTAAAAAAGCCCTGCATCGTGGAGATGTGACCTGTGATGGAGAAATCATTAAAAATTCAAATTTTAAAGTGAAAGAGGAACATGTTATTTGCCTTAATGGTGAACAACTTCATTTGCTCGGCGCTCGCTTTATTATGCTCAACAAACCGATAAATACCTTATGCTCAACCCTTGATGAACATTATCCATCGGTTTTACGCCTCATTGATGTGGTTAAAGCCGATACATTACATATTGCAGGCCGATTAGATGCCGATACCACAGGATTAGTCTTAATCACCAGTAACGGACAGTGGTCACACAATATCACTTCCCCGAGAAAACAATGCCCTAAACGTTATTTATTAGAAGTGGCCGATCCACTCAATGAACAGCTCATTGAAACATTCAAACAAGGCGTCGCACTTAACAATGAAGAAGGGCTAACAAAACCCGCGACTTTAGAAATATTAGGTCGCCACCAAGCCCGTCTCACCATTACTGAAGGTAAATATCATCAAGTCAAACGTATGCTTGCCGCCGTTGGCAATAAAGTGGTCAAACTCCATAGAGAGGCTATCGGCGAGATTGAACTTGACCCCACATTGGCATTAGGGGAATGGCGTTATCTCACACCAACAGAAATCGAATCTGTAAAATAAGTTAATACCAATTCCATTATATAATTGATCTTTCAGCGGAAATTCAACATGCTGTAGGCAAGGCAGGTGATTGAAGCTAATAGTGATTCTCGGCTTGGGTTCAAACGTCGCTCTACCTCCCTCATCCATGAGGTCGTATATCGAAAGCAGCTAACGTAGCATAAAGTATGTTGAAACCCGCACAAAGTGAGCTGCTCAGACATTCCACTTCTGCGTTGCATTCATTTGAAAGGGAATCACCATTACTGCATAAATGCGCCTTGAATTGAAAAGCCTGAGAAGCTCTGAATTGATCATCTATATAATGGAATTGGTATAAGACTATGCCCGCCAGTGACGAGCATTGTTCATTAAGATGCTATTCTATCATTCGTTGTTTTCTTAATTGAATGTCCCCACTGATGGTCTTAATTACAAAATCAGCCGATCCATCTCCTGTCATGAAGCGCAAATAAGTATTAGGCCTATATTTCTCTCTTGTGGGTTTATCTTTCGTTAACGTATTCGTTACTTTTCCGCCCGGCCCTGCATCAATATCAAAATGACAGTTCGGCAACTTAGAAAACTGAGTGAAAATACTGCCACTAACACTGCTAATATTCGCGGCATTGGTAAGGCTATCGAGATTTAACTCCAAATCACCACTGATACTTTTAACTGTTAAATTATCGACTTGTGCCAAGCGCAGTGTGGTATTCCCCGAAATTTGCTCTACGTACACATTTTTTGCTTGGTTATTTGCACTTAATTTGCCATTCACAGAACGATAGCGCATCGAACCTTGGCTATCCTTATCAGCTATAACACCCGATACAGTATCGAGACTGGCATCTCCCTGCAAACTTTGAGTGATAATATCACCTGAAATGGTGTGCAATAAAATATTACCTGAAACTTGCTGTACCTTAATATGCCCACTGACTGTTTCAATGCTGATTTCCCCACTCAATGCACTCGCATCATAATCAGCAGACACGCCCAGAGCTTCTAGGTTTAAGGAGGCTGGAACCGTTATCAGAAGCTTAGATCCATCTTTATTTTCACCCGTGACTTTTTCAGGTAGTTTATCTTCAATCATCACCTGACTACCTTGCTTTTCAAACACAAAGCCTTGGCTTAACTTATCGAGACTCCCCGTAACCTTAATGGCATTTTTCTGCCAAGATTTAAATAATACCTTTCCTCGTAATACTTTAACATTTAAAGTTAAATCACCTTGTAATTGCATTTGCTTATTGACATTTTCGGCTGCAAAACTTACTTGACTAAAAAATAAAAAAGGAATAAGTAAAAATTTGATCAAAATGGTGGTTCGCATCATGTTTCTCCTCGATTGTTCTATTTAATTTCCATCGATTGCTAACTTATATCTCGAGTACGAGTGTATTGCGCTAAGCCTGATAAAGCCCCTTGTCTTTTATCATTTTAGACTTATTTTGATAACATTATAATTACCTGTAAATACATAAAAAGAAAGTGAAATCATTTTTCACAAAAAAACAATATAAAACAATGATATATAAGTAATCAGTAAATTAAAGATAAGCTTCTAGTGTTAATTTGATAATGGCAGTATTTGTATTAAACTCTTTCTATTCCATCTTCACAGGAAATTAAGGCATGTATAAGAAATATGTTTGCATTATCTTATTGTATTTTATGCTTATCCCTTTCGCGACATTTGCCATGCCGATCCCCATCACGAGTATACAAGAACCTGATTTCCTAAAAGGTGGATTCAATCTAGCTAATTATCAACAATGCCAACCCCAATTAGCCAAATGCCCATATTCTCCAGACAGTAGTCAATCCACATGTATCACAAAAACAATCAAGCAATTCCCTTCATGCCAACAAATAAGCCAATTGGCAGACTTTTTAGGAGTATTTGCCTCTCAAATCACCCTGTCCAAATTTGGTCAATTTGATAAAGTATCGGTCTTTTTTCCTGACAACGATGGTAGCGCCTATTACCTTATTAGCCCAACGGGACAATTATTGAATACCATTAATCCCGATAAGCTCAAACAAAATGACTTTCCCAGTCAACTACAAAACGACTTTCCAAACGACCCAAATTGAAGCTCAAAAGATATAATCCAAGGCTCACCATCGCCACTAAAAACATGTTAATATATGATAATTAAAGGATTAATAATAAGCAGTTTTCAATGACACAAACCCTAATTACACTGGATAACGCCCTGCACCGAATTGCAACTATTCACCAGCAGCACAGTATTAAATGTTATGTATCACTACAATACTTACAATCCCACTTCAATTGGCCTGATAAAGATTGGCAGCAAATAACCGCCATTATCGACATGGAAGAGCCTATCTATTTAGAAAAAGTGCTTGGACAAAAGACAAATATTGATGTTGTTGTTCGCAGGCGACATTGGGTATTACAACACGGACTTTATCCTTATACTTATTTCATCATGCAGCAATGGATAAATGAAGATGGCTTTCAAACTATTTTTCACTATTACCTCAATGAATGCTTGAGCACTGAGCATTATCTTAACCACCACCTTTCTATTTTACTCAGCTTCAATGAAGCACATTCACAACTTGAAAATAAACAACAAACCTATCGTTTCATCGAGCGATTTTGTGAATTTGTCACCAGCACTTTTTATGGCAACAATCAAATACAATACCCTGTTTCCCCCTCTTTCAATCCAAAACTCAATCAGGAAGGGTTTCCAGAATTAGACACAGTTGTTAAAGCTTGTCTCACATACCCAGGATTTTGGGGCCATAATATCATTACCTTAAGTTGGATAATGAAAAATCAAACCCTGTTAAACAAAGCACAATGGGATCAATGCTTACTCAATCTGTACCAGCAATGCTATTGGGTATTTAACGAAGACGGCGACGCACCAAAGATCACTACTCACACAACGGAGCCATTAGAGCTGAATCCCATTGGTTGGACAAATAAAATGTGCCCATTAGAAAATGCCTGCTATTCACTATTACTCAAGAATAAAAATAACCTTCATCAAATTACGCTAGCCGCTGCAATTGTTTATCTCGCTAAAAATCTCACACTAAAGCCATTGGATGAACAAAGACTACTGAGTATTGCCCATCACTTTGCTTAAAAGCGGTTTTCCAGGGCCTGTTGCTCTTTGGTGGTTAAATTATGTCCGAGATAAACGTGTTTTAATCGCGACGGGAGGGATGACGCCTAGTGATCTAAGCCCTCTTTCTTTAACAAAGAGTAAAACACGTTTAGTGGATCCTACGGACAGCGTTTGTGGCTCCTTTCTACGGCGTTATCGCTTGTTTATGTAGAATAACTACACCACACAAA
>NZ_CANLZC010000125.1 GCF_947495455.1 uncultured Shewanella sp.
TAACTTGGCTCACTTCACAATCAGTATTCATTGTTTATGAGCCAGAAAAGTGGGGATCCCTCAGTCACGGGTATATTAGTGATGTGGTAAATAAAATAAAACCCAATAAGATGTTTGTTGGGTTTTGTTGTTTTAGAGTGAGCCGGTGAATGATGTCTTTAAATGACCAACCGCCCCGCTAAGCTGAACATTAATCATTACTTCGAGTGATTAGTAGGCCCGCTAAACCAATGAATAATGATGATGTCATTGAAAGGGTCAATCCAGTGCTATCACTCATTACTTCGAGTGATTAATCGGACTGCTAAACCAATAAACAATGATGATGTCATTGAAAGGGTCAATCCAGTGCTATCACTTATTACTTCGAGTGATTAGTAGACCCGCTAAACCAATGAACATTGTGCCACTGAAACGGTCAAACCAATGTAATTTATTACTTTTTGTGAGCTTAGGCGCTAATACGCTTGCTAAGCTGGCATAGATCATGACAAAGCTAAAATCAATTGTGGCCCAGGTTAGCGCTAAAATAAGCAGCTGCGGAATTTGCGGTAAAGACATATCGATAAATTGTGGGAATAATGCACTAAAAAAGAGTAAGTCTTTAGGGTTGCTTATTCCAACTGTGAAGGCTTGTTTGAACATATTTTTTGAGTTAGCTTCTTGCTTTGTCTGTGTTAGTTGCAAGCCTTGTTGCTTATTTTTACTCAGGAGCAGTTTTAGTCCCCAAAAAAGCAGATAAGCTCCACCACACCACTTCAAAATGATAAATCCATATTCGGCATTACTTAAAATCGCCCCTAAGCCTAATGCTGAAGCGAGCATAAGTAACATCGCGGCACTGACACTGCCCAGCCCTGTAATGAGCGAACGTTTTTTACCATAATGTATGCCGTGATTCATTGATAATACGGCCATAGTACCTGGACTTATTGCAATCATGAGTACGGCAAAGGAAAAGAGTAACCAAGTATCAAAATGCATTTGATAACATCCTTAATCATTGTATAAGTTTATGGGCAAGTAATATGGCTGAGTTTAAAGCACAATGCTAGTGCTTATAGTCAGGGATTTCCTTAGGGTGTAAGCCTTTTATTGTGCGGTGGAAACTGATAATTTTTTCCATATCTGATTTTATGTCGTCACTGGGGATAATACTGTGCCCTATAATGATTTTTTTTATTTTAAAATCAAAACCTACTGTAACAATGGGAATGTTAGCTAGACGTGCTATGTGATAAAAGCCCATTTTCCAGCGTGTGACTTGACTTCTTGTGCCTTCAGGTGTGAGAGCAAGTTTGAAATTGGGGTCATTTTTAAATAGAAGTGATGCCCCTTTGACAAGGTTGTTGCATTGGCTTCTGTCCACCGGAGTGCCACCTAATGCGCGAAAAATCCAGCCCCAAGGTGGAATAAACAGCTGATGTTTACCTAAGAAGTGAATTTTCTTTCCTAATGCATAGCAGCCAATCAGGCCAATTAAAAAGTCCCAGTTGCTGGTGTGGGGGGCGACAATGATGATGTATTGTGGAGCATTCGGTAGTACTCCCTTAAAATCCCAACCTATTAATTTTAATAAGCGATAGCAAAATGTTTGAAGCATGTCATACACCTTAGTTCAACAAAAAGTCCTTTCTTTACTTTTTGATTAAGGGTTCTTATTCATTATATTCGAATATGACCCATGTTGACGTATAATGCTGTATCTTTCATTAGTATGGATTAATACTATGATAAAAAAGTTTATGTTTTTATGGTTGTTTTTGATTTCATTTATGGCGTCTGCAGTACCAACGGATGACATTTTAGCAGTTTTAGAAAAGCAGGAAGCAGCTTGGAACAAGGGGGATATAGCTTCTTATATGCAGGGCTATTGGCACAATGATAAGTTAAGGTTTGTGTCAGAGGGTGAGTTTCAATTTGGCTGGCAAAACATGTTGAATGCTTATCAAGGCAATAGTGTCGATAAGAGTGCATTAGGGCAATTAAGCTTTATCGTTGATGAGATAAAAATGTTGAATAATGATGCCGCAGTGGTGACTGGAAATTGGTCTATTATTCGATCCAAAGATAACCCTAAAGGGGTGTTTACTTTATTAATGGAGAGAAAAAATGACTTATGGGTGATCACTCAAGATCACTCTTCAAGTGGAAAAGGTTAACAGGATAGTCGTTAAGAGTCTTCTGTATTGAAATGGAAGGCTTCTTGTCCCACCTGATCGCCTCGATTATTAAAACGTACTTCAGTAAAAGAGATGTGCTTTTGTCGATTAATGAGAATAACGCTAGATGAGCGAGTGCCATACTTAGGGTGTTTAATGAAGATGGAGGACAGTAACCGCTCCCATTTTAGGCTAACCCCAGTGTGGGGTAAATGTTTATCTTTCGCTTGTTGGGTGTCGGTTAATAGGGCTAGAAGCTCACTTGGAACAGGTGTGGCGTGTGTGTTTAGATACTGTTTCAGTGCATAGTTTCCTCTCGCCATTTTAGGCCATATATCATTTAATTCTCCATTGCTGATAGCATGAAATCCAGGTGGTAAAGTGCTGCATTTTTGAGTTTGACTGTTATAGCAGTGAAGTGAATGCTCATTGCCATATAGTAAATTAAAGGGCTGGTATTTATTACTATTTTCTTTTAACCAAGATGATGAAAGAGGAAAGTTTGGCTGTGTGAGTGCGAATACGGGAAGCTCTCCTCGTGATTTTTTGTTTTTTGTATTTGCTCCAAGCATTCTAATATTGGTGATAGCGGCAACATTGCCTGACTTATTAACACCTAACCAAGTCCCTCCAGCTACAAGATCTCTTCCTGCTAATAGCGTGTTTTCCGGTGCCCAAAAATGGGCTTTTTGCGTTTGCCTTGCATGTGACTCATCTCTATTGGCGCAAATAATAAGAGGGAAATCTGGAAGGACTTTTAGAGCAACGAATAGAATACACATAAGTTTTAAGGTTAGTAGATGACTATCTACTAACCTTAGTGCTTGAATGAAATTATGTGTAGTGGGGGCTAATGATGGTGCTCTTCGTGCGCATGAGGTTTAGGTGTAAAACTCACTAAACTTAGTAAAAATTGTCTAGGGCCTAATCTTAGCAAACTGGCTGAGAAGAGTAAGCATAAGAGTGCCATTGAAAGGATGCTGAACCAATTTGGAAAATTAAATATTGCGTGCCATTGAGGGTCAATCCATTGAGCTACGATGACTGATAAAAATATAAGCCCAGTGAGTGATGCGATATTATTAATATTTATGTTTTTTAATGAGACAGCATTGAATAAGGGGGCTGCAAGTAAAGGCAGCAAGACTGCGCTGGTTGACCAACCACTATACGCTAAACTTAATGAGAGGACAGTGGCTCCAATGGAGCAAAAGCGCATAGGAATGAGAAATGCAGCAATGATCATCACTTGCCATATAGGATGGATGAGTAACAAACTGGGATAACTAATAAGATTAACTAGGATTAGACTCAATAAGACCCAAGGCGCGCTTTTATCAACCTGATGACTTAGACCGAACTGTAAAAATGACTTACCTGTATAGGCTGTCGAGCCAGCAGGTGTGATGTTCGCATAAGTTAAGTAACTGGATATGCATAGAATGCCGATAGCTTGAAAGAGTGCAAGCCAAGGTCCTAATAAGAATGCTGTGACTAAAAGTGTTTCTGGCCCTATGAGTGCCTGAAGCCATTTTAATTGAGTGTTCTTTATATTAGGGGTTAAGCCTAGTGCATATCTGATACAAGCCGCTAGGTAGCAAATCAGTAGAATGGGAGCAATGGTGAGCATCCATTGCAATAACTGAGGGACAAAATTTTCATGATGATTATGCTCATGGCCATCGCTGCCCATCGACATTAAACCAAATAGTAAGCCTATGCCCAATAAACTGCCTATGCCCGCTTGATACTCATATTTCCCTTGATGATCTGGCTTTGAATGCCCATGGGGTTGATGTATCACGACATGGAGAATAGAGCCTGTAACAAATGCCTGTAAATAAACAGTATTATCTAAACTGAGATGAGTTATTAGTTGTTCACCGGCAAAGTAGCCAACCCCAGTTAATAGCATCATGGCTGTGATGACGGCAAAAGCCCAGCGAATACCGACTTGAGGCTTAAGTAACCACCAAATTGCCAACCCTATGGGGAGTCTATGCAGAATGACTCCAAGAGCCAATAAGCTTGAATTTCCTTCTTGCTGAGCGAGTATGATGGCCCCACCATCGGTGATGGTATGTAAAAGTAATCCTGAAACACCTAAAAATAGGGTTATGTTATGGGTGACATCAGAATATTTATGGAATAAACGTTCACTGGCACTTGGCCCCCACATGCCAATGAATAAAAACAATATTGATAGCAGGCCGCCATGTTCAAGCAGTTCAGGTAAAATATGGATGAGAACTAGCCCTCCTAAGGAAACAAAGATAAAACCATCTAAGCCTTTTTGTAGACCAGTTCCCGTTGTAAAAAAACGATAAAAAACAGGGCCCAATAAGAGGGCTATGCAGCTAGCAGCAAGATACAGCATGATATCCAAATAATAAAAAGGGGCAAAATATTATTGTTAGTATACCAGCCTTATTTGAAGCTGTTGATCTTTCATTTATCTTCTTCAGACAGGATCTTTGGTAGGGAGTACCATACAAGTCATCTGTTTAAGGTGGGCGCTTTTAATACTAACATATTAAAGTTATGTAATGCCCTAGACTTAAACAATTAAGTTCATCCTTGCGCTGCATTATTTGTTTGAAATTTTGTATACAATATAAAAATACTATTAAAACTTTGTAATTATCTATCTATGGACACTTTTTCTGCTGCTGTAATGTTGTTTCTTATTATGGATCCTCTAGGAAACTTACCAATATTTGCATCTATTTTAAGGCATATCGATTCAAAAAAAAGACGTAAAGTATTGATAAGAGAATTAATTATTGCACTTATTATTATGTTCCTTTTTTTATTTTCTGGAGAGGTTATTTTAAACTTTCTTAATTTGCGATCTGAATCTGTCAGTATTGCGGGTGGAATTATTTTATTTCTGATTGCAATTAGAATGATTTTTCCTCAACCAGGTGGCGTGGCAGGCCTTGCTGCTGGAGAAGAACCTTTTATTGTGCCTATGGCGATCCCTTTGATGGCGGGGCCTTCCGTATTGGCGGCACTTATTTTACTTGCACATACAGATAGTAGTCGAATGCTAGATTGGAGTATTGCGCTTTTATCTGCATGGGGATTAAGTGCGGCGATTTTACTTTTTTACAAAGTATTAACTAAGATGTTGGGAGAGAAAGGATTGACTGCGATGGAAAGGCTTATGGGAATGGTGCTTGTGATGATTTCGGTGCAGATGTTCCTCGATGGTGTGGGCAGTTACATGGGCCGCTTGCATTAAAAATAATACTTAAGTACTAGTAAAAATGTTTGTGAAAAAGTGTTGTGAAGGTTATTATTTGGTTTCAGTTGTGTTAACTTGTGCCGAAAATGCGAAAATATGACACTTTTTTTTATTTTGTTTGGGGCGGCATAAATAATCTGAGTATTGTTTTTCATAATAGCTTTTATAGAAAGAGAGCTTGGTATGTTTTGCTGATTTTGGGGTCATGGTATTTTCCCGTCAGTGCGAGGCCAGTCCAAGAACCTTTGGTTGGTTCTGAATTGCTGAGTACTCAGATTATAGAGGAGCAGCTACAAGGCTTATGTTACAGAGTATTGCCTATGGCGGGGGGATCGGACCCTTGTATTGATGCAGGGGCTCATTCTGTCAATGGGCAAGATAAAGCGGAAGGATATCAATATTATTCTCAGCAAGGACATTTGCTAAATAATGCGATGTCTTTCAATATCGAATTGCCCATCGTTCAATATTTAAGCCTATCAATGCAGGCTCGTTGGGATATCGAAGAGGATTATGATTATAGCCAAGTGCTGGTGGATGGGGTGGCAATCGCTGGTAATCACACTAAAGCCAGTAACCAAATGAATCATGCTAGAAATATTTTAACGGGAAATTCTGCCCGTATTGCTGGTGAAAAAAACTGGGTTGATTTAACGTATGACTTGAGTGGATATGCGGGCAGAAATGTGCGTATTACTGTGAATTATGTCACAGATGAAGCAGAAGGCCATGATGGTATTTTGATCCGTAATCTTGCCGTTAATCAAGGGAATGATGAAGTATACCTCTATGGTGCAGAGTTGAATGAACTCATGAGCTTAGTGGGTTTCGAGCGTATTCCTAATCAGGCACTAGAAAGTGAAAAGCGATATATGATGAGTTCGGACAGTATTATCGATATGGGCTTAGCATTATACTCAATGCAGAATGAGTTAGGTCAAGGTGTCTTGTTAATAAAAGATTTTTGACAATATTACATTGATTTATTGTTCATCTGTCTAAGATGCGGCTTGCTTTTGCGATATTTTAAAAATATTGTCTTTAGCTGTAGGTAAAAAAACTTCACTCACAATGAGCTCTTCTGAGTGAAAGTGAAAATAACGGCGGCGTCCCCATAGAGGCTCGTTGACTTCTTGGTGTAATGAAGTTGCCAGTGCGGCTAATTTACTGCTTAAGGAGAATTTGGCGATTTCTATTTTACCGGGGATGAATTCATTGGTGGTAAATAGCAGTTCTCCTAACGGCTTGGAGCCTAATGCTAAAAAATCAGCTTGTTTTTTTGACATGAGTTGTTGAGGGATCAAGGTTCTGGCAAAGACCCAAGGTTCGCCGTCTAAACACAGTAATACTTCTCTAACCCAGACTTTTTGCTGTTGTGGAAATTCTCCAACACAAGAAGTCATCATTCCCTCTCCTAATACTTTGACTTCAAAATGTTGACATTGATCTTTTAGCTTTTGCGTCAAGCTATCAGGTGCCATTAGCCAAGTATTGAGGCTAGGAGCCAGTGTTTCTGTTACGTTGACTGGAGATAACCAGTTGATTTCTTCTCCGTAAGGGAAGCGCAATGTATTGAAGGTGGGCATGGCATTCCTTGCTGTGAGTTAATGAACTGCTAGTGCGGTAAAATAGATATTATCGATCTTAACGGAAGCAAGCTGTAAATGGCGAGCCAAAGTTTACCACGGCGAAAAGGAAAACCTCAAATAAATTGAAACTAAGGCCTGTTTTTATGGGGGGGCTTAAAAATAGGTTCAGTTGGTTTAAAATAAGTGTTTTGTAAGGATTACAATGCTTGTTCCATGATGTCGCTTTTCATTAAAGGGATTGATTGAGCAACTTAGGGAGTACAGGTGAATGAGAATAAAAGGGTTATTGTTGGCGATTATCTGTAGCGTTAATTTGAGTGTTTTTAAGGTAACTGCTGCACAAGAGCAAGCATTACAGAGTTATGCTTATTACGGACTTGAGCCTGATATTGTGACTAACTACATCAGTGGAAGCAAAAAAATGGGTTTTGTTAGGGTTAATGTTGAACTGATGGTGAGTGGAACTCAGGCCTTGGCTCAAATAGAACATCATGATCCATTACTAAGGGCAGCCATATTATCAATTTTGGGCGAGCAAAGTGAAGCACAAATTAAATCGATCATAGGTAAAGAGGCGATTCGTCAAGCTTGTTTTGATGCGGTTAATCGGTTACTTGAAGAAGAAGTTGGAGAGGCTCTAGTGGTGAATTTATTATTCACTCAGTACTTATACAATTGAGTAATCAGGTATAATTGATTTTTTCGTTATTTTATTTTCTTTATGTCTAAAATTACTCAAAGGTTTTCTGCCAAAGAGATGGATGAGACAGTACCTTTAATTAAAAATAAAGGGTTACATTCACGCAACCTGCATAATTCTGGATATGACTTTGTTGCTTTAATTGAGTCTTCTCCTGATTTAAAAAACTATGTCAAACCCACAGGTTTTGGTCATTTGTCGATTAACTTTGCCGATCCTATGGCCGTCAAGGCGCTTAATTGTGCTTTGCTAAAACATTTTTATCATATTGACTACTGGAATATTCCTGACGGTTTCCTATGCCCTCCTATACCTGGGCGAGTTGATTATATTCATCATATTGCTGATTTATTGTCATCTACGGGTAAGCTTCGTAAAAACGCTAAAGTAAAAGTTCTAGATGTGGGAACAGGGGCGAACGGGATTTATCCTATTCTCGGTATACAAGCTTATGGATGGCAATTTGTTGCCAGTGACATTGATTGTTTAGCCATCAATAATGTGGAAAAAATAATCACTAACAACTCAATGCTGAAAGGTAAGCTAGCACTGAGATTACAAAGTGATCCTCAGTTGATATTTCAAGGCATTATCTCACTCGAAGACAGGTTTAATTTAACTATGTGTAATCCGCCTTTTCATGCCTCTTTGGCTGAAGCGGCAGCTGGAACTGAGCAAAAAATCAAAAATTTAGCGCTTAATAAGGATAAAAGAAATAGTCAATCTAAAAATAAAAGCAATTCAGTCAATAGGTTAAAATTAAACTTTGGCGGACAGAAAGCTGAGCTTTGGTGTGAGGGCGGTGAGCGTCAGTTTCTGCAAAGAATGATAAAAGAAAGTAAAATGTTTTCGCAGCAATGCCAGTGGTTTACATGCCTAATTTCGAAGAAAGATAATGTCGCTTTTTGCCAAGAAATCTTAATGGCTGTGAATGTCGCGCAGTCAAAAGTGATTGAAATGAAACAGGGTAATAAGAGAACTCGTGTTTTATGTTGGAGTTTCTTGAATAAAAAGCAAGAGCGTTTGTGGCTAAATTTTCATACTTAGTGTAACAAGATATTTAGAGCAATAACTCAGCATTTTGAAAAGTAGCAACTGTATCTCAATAACTCAGCCCTGTATTATGGATTCTTATTTGTTTTAGGCTAACTGTTTGCTAGCGAGTGGTAGCATAAATGGTATCCCATTAAACCAATGGAAGTTCATAACGTGTTTGAAGAAAAAAAGTGGACATTAAAAAGCATTGCTGAAAAATTAGGTGTATCTAATGCAACCGTGTCTAATGCTTTTAATCGACCGGATCAATTATCCGAGAAGCGTCGCAAAGATATTTTAGCTGCCTGTGCTGAATTAGGCTATTTAGGGCCGAATAAGGCTGCTCAATCTTTGCGCAAAGGCAAGTTTGATACTGTGGCATTAGTGCTATCTGATAGTGTTGAGCATATGGTTTCTGATCCCGTTGCGAGCCATTTTATGAAGGGGGTGGCATCGGTATTGGCGAGAGAGAAAATTAATTTATTACTCTTTTCTGGTAGTTCTGAACATGTGAATAGCGTGGTTGATTTTGTCGATGGTTTTATTTGTTACGGCCGTCCCAGGAATTCATTATTAGTTGATCAGTTAAAGATGGTAAAAAAGAAAGTTGTGACTGCTGATTTCGATATTCAAAGTAACGCATCTGTGGGTATTGATAATGAATCTGCCGCAAATGAAATTGCATCATTAGCGATTCAATCATCAAATGATGATGTTGCTGTTTTGGGGTTACGTTTATTGGATACTGATACCACTTGCTATGTGGATGATCTTGATACCGCAGTCAATGATGCTTCTGTTTCTCATTCACGCTTAAAGGGCTATTTATCGGCTTTATCTTCAAAAGGCGTTGAACTGAAGTCGAAGCGAATTTGGAATATTCCAGAAAGTCACTCCCAAGCAGCAAGTATTGCTGTTAAGCAAGCTTTGAATGCGTCTCCAAGACCTAATGTTTTTTTATGTATGAGTGATATGATTGCACTGACGCTAATGAATGAGGCGACGAATATGGGGTTAAAAATTCCACAAGATATTCGTGTTGTTGGTTTTGATGGTATTGATGAAGGTACTCGATATAACCCACCATTGGCAACAGTGCATCAGTTATCAGAGCAAAAAGGCATTAAGGCTGCACAAATGTTTGTGGATGGTGCGACCCATGAAGAAGTTTTGCCTTACGAGCTTAAACTCGGTGCGAGTTGTTAACTTTGTCAAATGCGCTGAAGAATTTCTTTAGCGCATAGTCAATGACGTTAACTAGAAAGACTATAGCAAGACTAATAACAAGATATGATTCTCATCGATTCTATTTTTAACCACTACTTAGACTAAATTGACGTGTAGTGATGCTTGGTGGTACGCCAAGCTAATTCCAAACCTTGCGGGACTTGTTCTTCAATTATTAACCTAGGTTTATTTGCATTTGGTCCAGCATCAAAAATGCCAATCCCATCATGGCTACCTTTAAAACGGGGACTTTGGTATTGGGTAATACTTCGAAAAGTATCTTTGAACATGCACGGACTATGAATACCCTATAAGGTTTTTTTGTTTATTTTATACAAATTGCTTAATCGATTAATTCACACCTGGTATTCATATTATTAATGGCTCGCTTTCTCAAATTAAGACTCATTCATCGAGTAGCAAAAAGCTGAAGACTGCGTTGTTGTGTGTTTTTTATTAAGATATGGTCGATATGCCTGATTATTTTGGGTCGCTAACTTCATTGCTATTGACTAGAGCGGGTGCTGATTGGGTGCGAATTCGATATACTGGGTCAATAATAAAGTGAAATAGGACATGGAAAATGAGCGCAGCAAAAATAGGCATAGTGACGGTTAGCGATAGAGCCAGTGCCGGTATTTATGAAGATTTATCAGGTAAAGCGATTATTGATGTTCTTAATGAATATTTAGTGTCTGAGTGGGAACCGATTTATCAAGTGGTTCCAGATGAAAGAGAAGTGATTGAGGAGACATTAATTCGCCTTGCAGATGATCAGCATTGCAGTTTAATTGTGACTACGGGTGGAACGGGACCTGCCAAAAGAGATGTCACACCTGAAGCGACTGAAGCAGTGTGCGATCGTTTGATGCCTGGCTTTGGAGAATTAATGCGAGCCGAGTCACTTAAATTTGTTCCTACCGCTATTTTGTCTAGGCAAACTGCAGGTCTTCGTGGTGATTCATTAATTGTTAATTTACCCGGTAAGCCTAAATCTATTCGTGAATGCCTAGATGCGGTATTCCCTGCCATTCCTTATTGCATTGATTTAATGGAAGGGCCTTTTTTAGAGTGTAATGAAGCTGTAATAAAGCCTTTTAGGCCAAAAGCGAAATAAAGTAAAAATCAAGTCTAAGATTCTGATAAAAATCAATATTTATTTATTTTTACAAACAATAAAATGTTTGTTTATTGTTACATTTGTTTTTGTGGTTTTGCTTTTTTTTCGGCTAATTGTGCGTGATTAGAGCAAAAACTCTTTAGTTTTTATTGCATCTTAAAGTAATATGGCTAAAAAATAATACGCTTTTAAGCGATGAAGGTAGCTATTTTATGTCTCTTGAACAATATCATGTTATTCGACTTATACAGCAAAAGAGTCAATCACTTGGTGAAGCCATCGCGCTTAAAGGTTTTGAAATGACCGCGCCTTGGGACAATGTGAGCTGGCGTCAATTTGATGATTACACATCACAAATTGCGCGAGTATTGATCCAGTTTGGACTTCAGCCTCAAGATAAGGCGGTGATCTTATCTCAGAATTGCCCTCAATGGACCTGTGCCGATGTAGGTATGTTAAAAGCCAAGGCGGTTGTTGTCCCTATTTATCCCACTAGCACACTAGAGCAAGCGGCCTATATTATTAAAGATTGTCAAGCTAAGATCATTTTTGTGGGTGATCAGCAGCAATATCAAATGGCTTGCCAACTTCTAAAAGAGTGTGACAGTGCTACTCGTATTATTGTGTTTGATGCCAGTGTTGAATTACTCGATGAGGATCATCATTTCCATCTTGATAAACTCTTATTCCAAGCTGTGAAGCCTGCTTTTGAGCAAGCATTAGAGCAACGTTTATCGAATCTTCCTCTCGACGACATTCTGACTTTGATTTATACCTCTGGTACGACTGGAGCACCAAAAGGGGTGATTTTAGATCATCGAAATGTGGCAACCATTATTCGCCAGCATGACAGTGTCCTTAATTTTGAAACCGGTGATGTTTCGTTAGCTTTTCTACCATTAAGTCATGTTTTTGAGAGAGGCTGGAGTTTTTACGTATTAGGGCGAGGTGGCTGTAATGTTTACCTTCAAGATCCGATGAAAGTCAAAGAAGCCATTACTGAGGTGCGTCCGCATACTTTGTGTGTTGTGCCGCGTTTTTTAGAGAAAGTCTATAGTGCGGTGCAAGAGAAAGTTGCAAAAGCACCTGCGAAGCGTAAAAAGCTGTTTGCTTGGGCATTATCTGTGGGAGAGAAGCACTTTGAAGTGAGCCAAGGAAGAGCGCAGGGATCCTTATTATTAAGTTTACAATTCTTACTGGCTAATAAATTGGTATTTTCTAAATTACAGCAAGTCTTAGGTGGTCGGCTTAAGTTTATGCCTTGTGGTGGTGCTGCTCTTGAGGCAAAAGTGGCTGGTTTCTTTCATAGTATCAACCTGCCTGTATTATGTGGATATGGTATGACCGAGACGAGTGCGACGGTCACCTTAAATACTTTAAAAAATCGTGTAACGGGATCTAATGGTCAAGCTTTACCTGGGGTTGAAGTCAAAATTGGTAAAGATAATGAGATCTTAGTGAAAGGCGATACAGTAATGAGGGGCTATTATAATCGTCCCGACGCGACAGCAGAAACCTTTGAAGATGGGTGGCTGAAAACGGGGGATGCAGGCTTCATTGACGATAATGGCAATTTGTTTATCACTGATCGCATTAAAGAGTTAATGAAAACCTCAAACGGTAAATATATTGCTCCACAACGTGTTGAAGGTAAGGTGGGGTGCGATCCACTGATTGAGCAAGTGGCTATTGTTGCCGATGCTAAGCATTATGTTACCGCTTTGATTGTACCGTCTTTTGAGTCATTAGAAATTTGGGCCAAAGATGAGGGGGTCGATTATAGTTCTCCGTTAGATTTATTGCGACATACTAAAGTGATTGAACATTTTGAGCATAGATTGCATTTGCTACAGGATGAGCTTGCTGGGTTTGAAAAAATAAAGAAGTTTACTTTGTTAGCGGATCCCTTTTCAATGGAATCAGGTTTAATTACGCCGACAATGAAATTACGCCGTAAGATGATTTACCATAAATATTCTCAAGAAATTGATGCGATGTATAGTTAACCTGAACTCGGGATAATGAGTGTCAAAAATGTTAGGTAACCCATTTAATATCAAAAAATTGAATGAAATTGGGTCATTCTTTATTTTTAAATTGGGTTTAATACTGCGATTTTTGTCGATATCAAGGCGGGATTTCGTATCTAATAGCGGGCTATTAGTAGAAAGCACAACGCAGATAGGGGCAGAAATAGTGCTATTAAACGGCGCTGCTTATCCCGAATTCAGGTTAGTTAGTTTTAGGAGTTTATTGTGGTCAATAATGCTGTTGAGCTTGTTATCAAGCCAAGATTTTGTGAAACCGATGCGCTAGGGCATATCAATAACACGGTTATTCCTATGTGGTTTGAGGCTGCACGTGAGCCCATTTTTGAGATTGTTAATCCCGGTCAAAATTTAGCGGCTTGGAATTTAATTTTAGCCGGTTTTAATATTACTTTTAGTGCGCCGACATTTTATGGAAAAGAGGTGGTGGTTAAAACGCATATTAGCCGTATTGGTAAAAGTAGCTTTGTGGTGACACAAACTTGTTGGCAGGAGAGTAAAAAAACGGCTGAAGCGCAAACGACCATGGTGTTTTATGATTATGCAACGAATAAAAGCCAGCCATTAACTGATGACATTCGTGATCAGTTGAGTGAGCTAATACCAATCTAAATAAATAAGTGATCATTCAGAGCTACTCAGGCTTTTCAATTCAAGGCGCATTGATGTGTTGAGGGTTTAAGACTTGTTTTATTTTTCCTATGAAAAATAAAACAAGTCTTTTAAGCTTACTGTTCGTAATGGTGTAGTGTGTTGAGCAATTCTGGCGTCAGTGGAGCTTTTTGCCCCGTTTTAAAGTTAAACATGACCACTTTTGACCATCCAGTTGTGGTGATTTTTTGTTGTTTTTCGCTAAAGGCGGTGTAATGCAGAATGAACCTGTCATTTTCAATATCGCTGACGGTGACACCTATGGTTAAGGTGTCAGGGAAAGTCACAGGGAATTTGTACTTTGCTTGATTCTCACTGATCACAGGTCCAATCATGGTTCCTTTTTTAAGTAAGTGTATTTTACTTAAAAAATCAATTCTTGCCGATTCAAAATATCTGAAATAATTAACATTATTAATATGTTGTAGGGCATCCATATCACCCCAAGCAACTGTGATATTGGTATGTATTGGGTATTGCGTGACAAAACTGTCCATTTTTATTACTTTCTCCATGGTTATTTATTGTTGTTAATTCAAATTTAATATTATTTAAATTGTTATTTTGTAAGATTTCTTTCCTTTATTGCCGAGTGTTAAGATTCTGCGGTGGATGATTATATTTTTGTCATTGATTTTAATTATGAGGCATGCTTTTTTATTTGGGCTAATTAGCAAGCCTAAGAATATTTAACTTCTCAGGCTTATTGTTTTTAGCTTTTCAGGTTTTTAGATTTAGAGATTGATTGGCCCCTGTATGTTATCAAAATTAACTTCACCGAAGCCTGAAGTGACTATGGTTAATCCCTGTGTATCATAAATATTAATATCGCCAGAACCATCATCAAGTGTGACCTGACCTTGAGTGGTATTAATGTCTATACCCGTGATACTTGAAGATGCCTGTTTTCAGAGCCTGTAAAAGTGCCTAATTCAAGGCGTATTACTGCAAGAATGCTTATTGCCTTTTAAGGTGATACA
>NZ_CANLZC010000126.1 GCF_947495455.1 uncultured Shewanella sp.
TTTTGCCTTTTGCCTTTTGCCTTTTGCCTTTTGCCTTTTGCCTTTTGCCTTTTGCCTTTTGCCTTTTGCCTTTTGCCATTGTCGTTTCCCCTTGATTTACATCCATAGGCATTGATTTCTTTTTTACGCAGTTCAC
Source organism: uncultured Shewanella sp. (assembly GCF_947495455.1). Lineage (GTDB taxonomy): Bacteria > Pseudomonadota > Gammaproteobacteria > Enterobacterales > Shewanellaceae > Shewanella. Next base: position 137 of record NZ_CANLZC010000126.1, read on the forward strand.
AGCCTGCTATGACTGCTCTATTGATTGGCCCTTTCTTTAAATTAGCATTGACTAATGCGAGATCGCTTACGATTAAGGTCATATTTTTAATACTACAAAAACCATTGATAATATTAATGAAATTTATACTTAAATGAGGGTAATACCATTTTCATCATAATTCAAAGTATTGAGTTGTAGTGTGAGGATAGGTTTTTATCAATGGATGATTATGAAATATAAAAAATGGTGCCAATATCGCCAAATCGGCATTGCGATAGTGGCGGGCATGCTAAGTGCCTGTGGTGGTTCAAGTGATAATACGACAAAAGCGGCGACTTCTGAGACGGCTCCCATTTCACAAGCTAAACAAATTCAAGTGTTAGTGATGAGCCCTTATGTGGCGACATCGACAGGTTCAAGTGGCAGCGATGCCAGCGGTGGAAGCGGCCCATTACAGCAGGACTGTGCTGGTCTCTGGCAGAAGCTGGCCAGTCATAAAGCCCGTGCTGGCATCGATGACACATTACTCGCTCAAATCAACTGGGCTAAGTCCCACAAGATGGACTTGCCTGATCTGGCTAAACCCCAATTATTGTCGACGCAGGAGACCAATGTTTATTGGCAACCCAATGAGGTAACAGCATACCGTTATGGTATCGCGCAAGTGGACAGTGAGCTTTGGCAAAGCAATGCTCATCAAAACAAGGTTAATAAAAATAATGCTCATCAAAACAAGGCTCATCAAAACAAGGCCGAGAGTCAGACTATCGATCCTGAGCAAGTGCAGTGGACTGGCCGATGCAGTGTGCCCCAAGGTGTGACAGTATTAAATGCCGATTTTAATGTGGCTGTGCCTGATAGCATGGCGCAATGGCAGAATAATGCGGCCAAGGTCAACCAAAGGGCGCTGGCACAAACCGTTCAGCCCATTCTGCAGGGACAATACGGTAAAGATGGCCTCGGCTTTGGCGAGCATGTAAAAGCAGGCGTGAGTCTAAGCCATGAAAAATCAATCACGCCTAACTATGTTAGCAGTCATTTTGGCTTGCAATGGCAAGTGGAACAGATTGATAAAAAAGCGCTTTTGGCCTTAGTCAAGCCTGAGTTTCCTGATGCCATCAAGGTGAGTGCGCTACCATCATGGCAAAGTTGTGATGGAGTGCAATTACGTGTCAGCAGCAATGATCAGTTTACGGATCCCAGTTATTGGCTCGCTTTGAGTGGTGATTGTGGCAATAGTCATGATGATGAGCCAGTGGGTGTGTTTACGGGCACAGATGCTTTATTGAGCGCCTTAAAGGTTGACGATTTAACCCAAGTAAAACGAGATAGCCTGATCGCTCAGCATGTGAAGCAATATAATATTCTTGCCGATCGTGCACAGCCTTTGAATGACAATGGGGCAGCGCTTGCTTGCCAAGGCCAAGATTTATTGACCTCAAAAGGGTGCCGTCACCAAACATTAAGGAGCTGGTTACCGCTGCTCACTCAGTACTTATCTGGTGAGCAGGTCTTGTACATGCAAGTGATCTTTGCAGATAAAATGCAAAAAACCTATGTGTTGAATGATGACGGCCAAGTGCAAGAGGTAGCGTCTCAGCTGTTGCTCAATAATTTGAGTGCTATCAGCGATACAGATGATGACGGCTCAGATGACAATGGCTCTGGCAGTGCTGGCGAGTCAGCCGATACGCTGGAGATTATGTTTGCCACGCAAACGCCACTTGATGGTGAGTATCTCGCCAGCGATTGTGGTGCCGTGTTAAGTGCGATTCAAGCGCAACCTACACAGCTATTGCTGGATGAAGCGAGCATGAATACCTCGGTTGAGCATGACAAGATGCGCTTTGCATCTCAGTTAAGCCAAGCGGACAATTGGACTTTGCAGGCGGGTGAGCAGTCTGAGCAGTCTTTGTATGTGAAGCCCACTCAGTCAGTGCGTTATGCCTATGGCATGGCCATAGTCAATAAGGCCGATTGGCAAGCTAATAAAATTGATATTCAAGCATTGCGTGGAGAGGATAAACTGACTGTACAAGCCACTTGTGATGTGCCACAGAAGGTGGCAGTGATGAGTCCTGATTTAGCGGTATCCACGGCGCCAGCATTGCTGAATTGGGTGTCAGCAGAAGCGCAAAATAATCAAGAAACATATGATTACGAAGTGAGTAAAGGAGATGAACCTGATTTTGGTTATGATGGTTTAGGATATGGCGATTATGCAAAGGGGGGATTATGGTTTTCTTATCAAGATTATGATGAAGATCTTAATTTATCAGAATTTTCTTTATATTGGTCTGTAAAGGAGACGTCTAATCAAGATTTGATGAAATTAATATCAGATTTAATACCCAATGGGATTAATATTGAAACAGAGAAAGATTGGACAAGTCATAAAAAATATTTGTCTTTAAAGATAGGAACTGATGCTGAATTGAGTAATTCAAGTATTCAGGTTGTTAATGGTTTTACCTCAAGTATTTTCGATGAGAAATTGTATAATCATCAAATCATTTTTTCTGATAATATCATTGGTGATATGTCAGCTTTAAGAAATGAAGATATTGATGAGTATCTAACGTTGAGTGAACAACGTTTACATAAAGTAATGTTTCCATCAACGAATGATGGATTACCTAAAAGTTGTTCTCCAATAGATGATTATGGCATGAGTGGCTGTAGTCAGCCTATTGTTCGTAGTATGGAGCCTAAAATAAGAGAATTAATTAAAGGAGAGAGTGATCTCTATTTAGATTTTATTTTTGATAATAAAATAAGAAAGATTTATCAAATCAATAAAGATTCCGGTGAAATAACTGAAGTCTTTTCAAAAGTAATTGGTTTTTAGGTTTGATTGGATCAGGCTAAGCTTTATTTAGCTTAAGCTTTATTTAGCTTAAGCTTATTTGGCTTAGCCTTATTTAATTTAGCTTTATATGGATCAGCGTTATCGCAATCTATCTTTTAATCTAAACCTGAGGCGATGCTTATCGATGACGAGTGTTATTGCTAACGTGTGTTATAGATAACGAGTGTTATTGCTAACGTGTGTTATAGATAGCAAGTGTTATTAATAAATCAGCCTCAGGTGCTTTTAATGTTTTTAATCAATATAATGAAAAAAATGAATAAACTTTTTATCGTCACCGCGTTGATTTTCAGTGCGCAGGCTATTGCAAAACCCGTTCATCAAATTGCAGTAGATGGTAAGCAATATCATTTAACTAAAAAAGATTTTGTTTATAGAAAAGCGGAAGGCGTAGTTGGAGGAGTTAGCCCTATCGTATATGAATATATTGCCAATTTTGATTTAAATGGGGATAGTGGTCAAAAACTGTATTTTAATTTAGGCGGAACCGTTGCAGGTAAAGCAGGGGTTGAAAAAGATCCAGTACCTAAAGGCGCTTCAGATGCATCGGGAGAGATTCATTATCTTTTTGGAAAGAATCCACCTAAACAATATCAATATTTCAGATCAAATGTTGAGTTATCATGTAGCAAGATAGCGATTGGAAAAGATAGCTTTAATAATAAAAAATATCTAAGTAAAGCCGAAAGTAACGATACGAAAAAACTCCATAAAAATCGAAAAGAGAAAGTAGTGATTAATCAGAAAAAAGTCACTAAAGGAAAGTGTAAGCAGTTACAAGTTAAAATTAAGCATGTATATAACCAACATTATCAACGTACCTCTTTGGGGCAGTACCCTATGTCAATTGATAATATTGATTTAACCTTGAGTGTATTAGCAAAGTCTTAAACAGTATCGAATAAAATGATTTTTACGTTTTGTTATAGTGTATTTTTATAAGGATTGTATTTTGAAAAGATTAACTTCTTCGCTAACCTCTTCACTAGCTGCTCTGGCTATGATGCCAATGATGATGTCTGCAAACGTATTGGCTAAAGATGTTGTGGTAGGGGCTGAGCCTGTGAGTTTAACCCAAGCTGATTTTGTGGCGCAAGGCCAAGATTATATCGCGAACTTGACTGTGATTGGTCATAGCAATATACCGCTGGCATTTGATATTAGTGCCAATGTTAAGGGGCAAGGCACTGAGACAGTGACACAAATTGACTCGCAAGTGTGTATGCGCTGGGACTTAGAGACCATAGGCGAGTATTATGATGAAAGCACTATGACGTGCGAAGAGTATCGTATATTAGATGAGCCACTCATTACTTCTCATTTTCAGTTTGAGGTGAGTTTATTAGCCAGCTGTGATGATGAGGTTATCGATTGGCAATTTGCCCATGATAATGCCTATATCAATGGCACTATGGATGATTTAAATCGAGACTTATCACTTGCAATGAACACTAAGCCTTTGGCAATAAAGACGTGTAAAAACTTACAAGTCAAAATCGGCGCCGAAGCCTTAAATCATATTAATGATGTTCAAGCCCAAATCAGTATCCTAGAAGTCGCTGATGCTCAAGTGAATGAGAATTAACATAGAGCATTTTTAACGAATATTATTTTAGATGAGCAATATTAACAGTATTAACAGTATTAACTATTAACTATTAACTATTAACAGAATCAGCTATTAGTATTTTAAATAGGATATTATATGAAAGGGATGATGGGCTTATTAATATTAATAAGCAGTGTGTTGAGTTTTCAGGTGATGGCACATACTCAAATTGTGGTAGGTGGAAAGCAATATACATTAACAAAAGAGGATTTTGTTCATAAGACGACAGGAAAAAACCCTGTTAAGCATGAATTGATAGCGACATTTAATGTAAATGGTGATCATGGACAAAGACTTTATTTTAACCTTGCTGGAATAATTGCAGGTAAGGTGGGGCTGAAGCAAGGAACTATACGTAAAGTTAAAGTGATTAATGTTGATACAGTAAGAGAAAAAGTCGTTGAATATACTGTGCCTGGAAAAAAGTATCATTTTTTTGATGCAACAGTAACACTCTCTTGTAGTAATATTGCAATAGATGAAGATAGTGTACAATATAAAAAATACCTGAATGGTTATGAGAGTAACAATACCAGTAAGATTAATGAAAATAAAAGTAGTAAAATTGTTGTATATAAAGAGCAAATAACTAAAGGAAAGTGTAAGCAGTTACAAGTTAAAATTACTCATCAATACAATAAAGTGAATGCAACTAAATCGAAAGAATTTCACCCTATGTCTATCGATAATGTTCATTTGACGTTAAGTGTTTTAGAAAAATACTAATCTTTAAATATTGCATTAATTTTAAGGTGTGATTAAAAAAAGGCACTCATAGGGTTTGACCTAGAGCGCCTTTTTAGTGATTCGACTATGTTGAAAGTCTAGGTGGCAATTCAAACATTAGCTGTCGGCTATTTCCGCATTGTGATAGACATTTTGCACATCATCACAATCTTCTAGGGCGGCGAGAAACTTCTCAAATTGGGCCACATCTTCACCACTGATCTCAGTGTGATTTTGTGGCACGAAAGTGATTTCTTCTACCTCAAAATGCAGATTCGGCGTGTTGTCTGTGAGGGCGGTTTTGGCTTTAAAGAACTCAGTATGAGGCGCATAGACAGTGATCATGCCATTGTCGACTTCAATGTCGCTGACATCCACATCGGCCATCATAAGTGTTTCAAGCACCGCTTCTTCATCTTCACCTTCATTTTTAAAGACAAACACGGCTTGATGATCAAACATATGCCCCACAGTACCGGGACTGCCAATTTTGGCATCGTTTTTCACAAAGGCTTGGCGCACTTCGGTAAAGGTACGTTTCATATTGTCGGTAAGGCAATCGACGATCACCATGCAGCCGCCGGGGCCAAAGCCTTCGTAGCGGGCGGTTTCATAATCTTCACCGACACCGCCCATGGCTTTTTCTATACCTCGTTCGATAACATGAGCGGGAACTTGATCTTTCTTTGCTTTATCAATGAGGCGACGCAAGGCAAGGTTGCCATCGGGATCGGTGCCGCCATTTTTAGCGCAAACATAAATTTCTTTGCCATAGCGGGAATACAGTCGTGTTTTTTGACCCGCGGTCTTGGCCATGGATTCTTTTCGGTTTTGGTAAGCTCTGCCCATTCGATGCAATCTCATTAATGCAAAATTAGGGCAATACTAGCAGTTTTAGAGGATTTTGTGCAGCGACAGCCCTTAAATTTTGTCTGTTAGCTTGCTCACAGTGACATAGTCCGGCACTTCTAACAGGCTCTCTCCCCAACGCTCGCTAAAGCTTTGGTATAAATGTTCAATGAAGGCGCGGTATTTTTTGGGCAAATAGGTCCCTTGGGGGTGACTGAGTACCACTTGTGCTTGATGCATAGGAAAATCATCTAACACAGGTACTAGTAGCTGATCCTTTAAGGCTTGCTCGGCAATAATATCCACTAAGCTGGCAATGCCTAAGCCCTCAATGGCGGCTTCTCGTGCTAGGGCAATACTATTGACTGTGAGTTGTGATTGAGGTTTGGGAGTGATCCATTGTGTTCCATCAAATAATGTCCAGCCGATTTCTGTTTGCGGGGATTGTAAATGAATGGCTTGATGTTGATTTAAGTCTTGCGGGGTCATCGGACAGCCTCTTTTGGCAAGGTAAGATGGGCTGGCCATGAGTCGTTTAGTGGTATTGACTAGGGCATAAGTGGTGAGTTGTGACAGGTGACTTTTGGAAAGGTGAAATAAAATATCGACGCCTTCGGCAATAGGATCCACCTGTCGATTGGTGAGCTCAACGTTAACCTTCATCTCTGGATAGGCATTAAGAAATCGACTCAGTGGCGCGGCTAAAAATAATTGACCCAGCTCAATGGGACAGACGATAGATAATTGACCTTTGATCACGTCTTGATTAGCACTGAGTTGGGTTTCTGCTGCGTGTAAGTCCAGTAAAATATGCTGAATACGATTAAAGTAACGTGAGCCTGTTTCAGTGAGTTTTAAGGCGCGAGTGGTTCGATATAATAATTGTGCGCCGACGTCAGACTCAAGCTCTGCCACTTTGCGGCTAACGGTGGCTTTGGTTAAGCCTAATGTTTTGGCTGCTTTGGTAAAACTGCCCTGTTCAACGACTTGGGCAAACATCTGAATACGATTGAGATCTATCATTGTTACACCTGAGAAACAGTGGGTTGATTTTTATCTATCTAATAAACTTTTAAATACAGTAGTACACTTAGCTCCATGATTAAAGGAGTTCCCTATGTCGCAGTCCCAGACACCCTCTCATTCTACATTAAATTCTAAAGCCAAGATCCGCTCTTATTTGATTGGCGCTTGTCTCATTCTTGCCTTGCTGATCAGTGGCTATTATTGGTGGATGCAAGTGCGTTTCATTGAAGAGACAGATAATGCTTATGTGGAAACCGATATTTCTCACATCAGTACCCAAGTGCCGGGTTATATTACTCAAATTTTTGTCAGCGATAATCAGCATGTTGAAAAAGGGCAATTGTTAGCCCAATTAGAAGACGATCAATATCGCGCTAAAGTCAACAAGAGTCAGGCCAGTGTTGATTCTGCGGTAGCAGGCTTATCGACTTTAGCCGCTAAGGTAAATTTACAGCAAGCCTTGATCACTCAAGCGCAAGCGTCTGTAAGGGCGGCAAAGGCTGAAAATGTGCGTGCCAAACAACAATTAGAGCGTGAGGTACAGTTAAAAGCAAAAAGTTACAGTTCTCAAGATAATGTTGATCAAATGCGTGCGGCATCTTTATCGGCTAAGGCCCATTTAGCCGAGGCAAAGGCCGCCTTGGTTGCCAAACAGCGTGAGCTGACTGTGTATCAAGCGCAAAAGCAAGAAGCTGAGGCCAATTTACAACAAGCTAATGCGGCATTAGAGTTAGATCAAATCAAATTAAAAGATACCCAAATTAGAGCGCCATTTTCAGGGATCATAGGTAAACGGGGAGCATTAGCCGGGCAATTTGTGCTGCCGGGCCAATCTCTCTACAGTTTAGTGCCAGATGGCGCCGTATGGATCACGGCAAATTTTAAAGAAACCCAAATTCAACGCATGCTTCCAGGTCAATCGGTACAGGTTCATCTTGATGCTTTTCCTGATAAAACCTTTATGGGAAGCATTGACAGTTTGTCACCGGCTTCCGGCTCTCAATTTAGCTTATTGCCCGCCGAAAATGCCACTGGAAATTTCACCAAAATCGTGCAACGCATTCCGGTGAAAATTCGTTTAGCTTTAAATGAGTTGAATGACAAAGTAGTGCCAGGTTTAAGCGCGGTGGTGAAGGTGAATACTCAACAAGCCGTAAATGATGATTCTGTGATCGCTAAGGTAGCCAATTAATCCTTATGGCGTCATTAATGCTAAAGCCGTTGTTGGCACAGGATAAGACTGTCAGTCACTCTCATGCTTATGATAAAGGGAGCAAGCGAGCATGGATAGCCATCATGGGGGGGTTAATTGGCGCTTTCATGGCGATATTAGACATTCAAATTACTAATTCATCATTAAAAGCCATTCAAGGAGGGTTAGGGGCCACGGTTGAAGAAGGATCATGGGTTTCAACTTCGTATTTAGTGGCTGAAATGATTGCCATTCCCTTATCTGGATGGTTAAGCAAGGTGTTTGATGTTCGCCGTTATGGCATATTAAATGTTGGACTGTTTATTCTGGCCTCTATTTTATGTTCGCTTTCTTGGGATCTCAATGCCATGATCGCTTTTCGTGCCATGCAAGGTTTTTTTGGTGGCGCACTCATTCCTTTGGCCTTTAGGTTGATCTTAGATAACTTACCGATTAATAAACGTTCGGTTGGTATGGCCTTGTTTGGTGTCACAGTGACCTTTGCCCCTTCCATCGGCCCGACATTGGGGGGCTGGTTAACCGAGCAATTTAACTGGGCGTATTTATTCTATATTAATGTGCCTCCTGGCCTTATTGCCATTGCTATGTTGGCTTACGGTTTGCCAAAAAGGCCGGGAGCTTGGTCTGAATTCAAAAAAGGGGATTTTAGTGGCATTGTGACTATGGCCATTGGCATGGGGTGTTTAGAAGTGGTGTTGGAAGAGGGGAACCGTCAAGGTTGGTTCGATTCCGATCTTATTCGACATCTTACTATTATTGCAATCATTAATATTAGCCTGTTTGTGTATTTGCAATTAAAGAAACCTATGCCGTTAGTGAATTTACGCTTATTAGCCAAGCGTGATTTCTTTTTATCATCACTGATTTATTTTATTTTGGGCTTAGCCTTATTTGCGACCATTTATATGGTACCTATGTATTTGGCTCAAGTGCAGCAATATAACCCACTCGAGATAGGTAAGGTGTTAATGTGGATGGGGTTTCCTCAATTACTTTTACTCCCTTTAATGCCAAAGCTCATGGAAAAAATCGATAGTCGCTATTTAGTGGGGTTTGGTTTTGTGATGTTTGCATTGAGCTTTTATGCGAACAGTCATATGAGTGCCGACTTCTCTGGAGATCAAATGATCATATCTATGCTCATTCGTGCCGTGAGTCAGCCCTTTATGATAGTGCCTTTAAGTGTGCTGGCAACTCAGTATCTAAAGGTAGAAGAAAATGACTCAGCTTCAAGCTTATTGAATGTTATTCGTAATTTAGGCGGTGCCTTTGGCATTGCCTTAGTGGCAACCTTGATTGATAATTTAACCCGCATGCATTTATCCTTAATTAAAGAAACTGTGCCAGCGGTGAGCGTGCAAGCGGCAAATTATTTACAGCAAACAACACTTATGTTACAAGCAGCGGGTTCTAATGAAGTCACGGCATTTGATCAATCCCAAAGACTTCTGTTGTTAACGATGCAGCAGCAAGCCAGCATTCAAGCCTATAACGATATGTTTTTTATTTTGACGGGAATAGTGCTTTGTGCCGTGGTATTAGTACTGAGCATGAGAAAGGCCAATTGAGCGGTTATTATTTGAATAATTAACTTATACAGTTGAGTAAAAATTCATTTTTATCTTTCATTCATGTTAAAGTGTGGGCATGTTGTTATTGATAGAGGATTGAATCGTGCAGTGGAAAAATGTGACGTTTTCACAGTTAACACTTGATGAGTTATACGAGTTATTAAAGCTGAGAGTCGATGTCTTTGTGGTGGAACAAAATTGCCCTTATCCCGAGCTGGATGATAAAGATAGATTAGCGGATTCACGTCATTTAATGGGATTGAATGATGATGGCAAAATAGTGGCATATGCTCGTATTTTAGCGCCGGGTGTGAGTTATTCCGACAGTTCCATTGGTAGAGTGCTGGTTAAACAAGAGGCTCGTGGAGGTGGAAAGGCGGCTCAATTGATGAAACAAGCCATTGAGATTGCGGCTCAAACTTGGCCTGAACATAATATTCAAGTCGGAGCGCAAGCTTACTTGACAGGTTTTTATGAAAGCTTAGGTTTTAAAACAGTATCAAATGTTTACCTCGAAGATGATATTCCTCATGTGGATATGTTGTTAGCCTCAACATAACGGTGTTATTTTATTGTTTGCCATATCGCATCGAGATATCTTTGGGTTTGTAACGTATGATCCTGATGTTTAAGTATGCTGGCGAAAGACTTTATTTGAATGCAGTTTGACAGATATTCAACCATGAGCGTCTGTGCAGGCTTTTTTGAGTCTTGAGTAATAATATTAAAATCATCGGGAGTGGCTAAGCCTACTCTGTGGGTAAACTTTGCCTTTGTTGCTGAATGAAAAGCAAAGCTATTATGCCAATCTAAAGCAAAATCATTCATAGTGATCATGCCATTAGCACCGAGTAAATGGAAGTCCATAGCGCAAGAGCCACATGTATAACCAACATCAAAAGTAGATGTTTCGCCACTAGTGAAACTGATAAAGCCAGATGCGCGAGATATCGCGCCTGTATGGCTATCATAGCTGGCTTTGGTTGTCAGTTGATCGATTGTCCCTTGAGGTTGTAAGTATTCCACAATGGCACGTAAAGAGTACCAAGCCATATCTCCCATAGCGCCCATAGGTTCTGCTGTTGTATTAAAGCGAATATTATTTGCGTCGTCAATTGGAGAGTAAAAGGAGGTGTGTAGTGATTGAGGTTTTCCAACCAGTGTATCTAAGTGCTCAATGATATATTGCGTGCGCGGGTGGTGAACAAAATGGCTAGCATCCATGAGTAGCACTTGGTGTTGCTTTGCAAGATCAAGCATTTTTTTCAAGGACGCATAATTGATAAGTGGCTTGTCGATTAAAATGTGCTTGCCAGCTCTTATTCCCGCTAAAGCAAAGGCTTCTTTTGTGACTGTAGGGGTGGCGATATAAAGTATGTTAATAATAGGGTTGGCTAGGAGTGGAGCAATGCCTTCAACAGGCGTCACACCATCGAATTGAGCCACAAAGGCTTTTGCTGTGTTTAGACGACGGCTGGAAACAGCGACTAATTCAGCATTACTCGCTTGTTGGATAGCATTTGCGATGACATTGGCTATTTGCCCAGTTCCAATAATACCAAAATGCGTGTTCGTCACTGTGTTGCCTTTTTGATTCAGCAAAGCTCCCTCAGAAACTATAGATAATCTTGACCAAAAGCGTTAAGTTTTAGGTGGATTAAACTGGTATTTTAATAAGGGAATGATCGAGTTGCTAAATTATATCGAACCTGTCTTTCGGCCACCCTCTGAGTGGCGATCACTTATTCTTCAAGTGACCAATGGTTGCAGTTGGAATCAGTGCCGTTTCTGTGACATGTATACTGCGCCGCAGAAAAAATTTCGTGCGCAAAAAATAGATAATATTGAGCAAGATATTATTACTGCGGCTAAAAGTGGCCAAGGATTTCGGCGTATATTTCTCGCTGATGGCGATGCCATGACCTTACCTTTTAAGCGCTTAGAAGCCATTTGTTTATTGATCAAAAAGCATTTACCCCAAGTCACTCGGATCAGTAGTTATTGTTTACCTCGTAATATCAATAATAAAACCGTGGAAGAATTAACCCGTTTAAAGGCATTGGGTTTATCGCTTCTGTATGTGGGGTGTGAAAGTGGAGATGATGAGGTACTAAGCTTGGTTGATAAGGGAGAGACTTTTGACACTTCTTTAGCTGCGTTAAATAAAATGAAGGCGGCTGGAATGAAATCTTCGGTGATGATTTTAAATGGCTTAGGTGGCGTTAGGTTATCAAAACAGCATGCAATAGGTTCGGCAAAATTGATGAATGCAGCTCAGCCAGATTACTTATCAACCTTAGTTGTCTCTTTCCCTCTTGGAAAGCAACGTATGGATGATAGCTTTGATGGCGGATTTCAATTGCCTGATCAAAAAGGGTTATTTGAGGAAATGTTGACGCTAGTGGAGCACCTTGAGTTGAAGAACACTATTTTCCGCTCTGATCATGCATCCAATTACTTAGTCCTTAAAGGGGTATTAGGAAAAGATAAGCCAGCTTTTATTGAGCAAATTAATGCTGCGTTATTTCAGCCGGAAACCATTGAGTTACGCCAAGAATGGCAACGTGGCTTATAGGTAAGTTTAGCTAAGTTATATTGGTTGCCTTATTGGTATAAAATAGGTAGACAGCTTTGCCATTAAATGAAGCTTTATTTATAAAAGGCGTTTATTCATCACCAATAATCAAGAGCCTTACCGTAAAACCTTACTTTACTCTTTGATTATTATTTGAAACTCGCTTGAGTCTGTTTTTTTAACACATTTGTGTTGTTTTTTTATTACATTTACTTTTCATTTTTAGTCGAGTAATGTGATATATTCGATGTTTTTTGCTTTGAAGTTGGATTAGAGTCAAAGCAATATCGTGTTTATAACAATAATGAAAGAGGGTTTCACAATGGCTGATGTATTTCATTTAGGCTTAACCAAAGATATGCTTAATGGCGCGAGTTTAGCAATTGTGCCGGGCGATCCAGAAAGAGTTAAGCGCATAGCAGACTTAATGGATGATGCCACATTTTTAGCGAGTCATCGAGAATATACTAGCTATCTTGCTTATATTGATGGCCTAGCCGTTGTTATTTGCTCAACGGGGATCGGTGGCCCTTCTACTTCTATTGCGGTTGAAGAACTGGCGCAATTAGGCGTGAATACTTTTTTACGTATCGGCACCACTGGGGCCATTCAGCCTCATGTTAACGTGGGCGATGTCATTGTCACGCAAGCATCAGTACGCTTAGACGGTGCCAGCTCGCATTTCGCGCCAATGGAATACCCTGCGGTTGCAAACTTTGAGTGTACGACTGCCATGGTTGCTGCAACACGTGAAGCAGGTTTAGAGCCTCATATTGGTATTACAGCATCTTCAGATACTTTTTACCCAGGCCAAGAGCGTTATGATACGGTATCGGGTCGAGTCAGACGTCATTTTGTGGGCTCAATGCAAGAGTGGCAAGAGTTAGGTGTACTTAACTATGAAATGGAATCAGCGACCTTATTTACTATGTGTGCATCACAAGGCTGGCGTGCTGCCTGTGTGGCGGGTGTCATTGTGAATCGTACTCAACAAGAAATTCCAGACGAAGCTGTAATGAAAAAGACAGAATCTAATGCCATTTCTATCGTTGTAGATGCCGCCAGAAAACTATTGAAATAATCTTTTTTAGATAATTCGATTATGGCACTGACACTCAAGGAGTCACAGTGCCTTTTTGTTTTTGATACCCGTGATACTTCAAATTAAAAGTGGTATTTAGCGATCACAGAGTAAGTATTTTGAGTGATCCCTTTAACGCCATATTTGTTTTTCCAATAATCATATTCGATCCCTACTAGGAATTTGTTTTTAGGCTGGCTGGCGAACAAGACACGACCTAAATCATATTTAAGTTGAGGGTTAAAATGAAAGTTCTTCTCATAGCCATCATTATCTGTTTGAAAAACCCAATCAATAAAGCCATCAAAAACAATTGCGGAATCACCTACAGGAAAATCCATTCTAAAAACGGGTGTGAGCTGCCAACCATCACTGTAATTGTCACTGTTTAATGCCTGTCTGCGATAGCTATTTAAGTTGAAATAGGTAAAGTAGGGCAGTTTGAAATCCATGCCGATACCATAAAGAAAGCTGTTTACCGGGCCGTCACCTTCTTCAAGGGTTAATGCAAGGGAAAAATCGCTTATCGCGCCTACACTGAGATCTTGTTCAAAAATTTTACCTGCGCTAAAACGAGGAGAGATTTCTCCATAGTTGGTGCTATTGATGTTACTGGGTACGCCAGTGAAATAGGTAAAGTCTTGAAAGGTAAACCAGTCACCATATTTCCATTCTCCAGCCGTCTCGATAGTGAGGGTTGCTTGTTCTTCTGATGTGGCAAGATCGTAGTTTTTTCCATAAAGGCCAGTGGCACTGATATCCCACCATTTAATAAAGTCATCAGCTGTCACCGTTGGTGAGGCTAACAAGGCTAAGCAAAGCCATTTATTTTTCATATCAAACCCTTTTTATAAGCAGTGTGTTACTGCAGAACGTCATGTCATGCCCATCAGTGCTGATGGTAAATAATGGAGATGGAATATAGGATGATGCGCGGCAGATATCAAAGATTTTGTTGTTTTTTTTATACAAATTGAGACATAGATGATGTGTTAATGTTTTAAGAATGTGTTTCTTGTTGAATTTGTACTTATACCAATTCCATTATATAGATGATCAATTCAGAGCTTCTCAGGCTTTTCAATTCAAGGCGCATTTATGCTG
>NZ_CANLZC010000127.1 GCF_947495455.1 uncultured Shewanella sp.
AGCTTATTATGGTTGTTTGGAGTATTTTACCTCAAAACCCTTGATGTGGCTGCTTTATATAAGGGGACACCTAAGGAAGTGAGTGCAAATAATATTAAATATAATAATGTTCTTATTAATGGTTTAACCATTTATTACCTCTGAACTTATTTGTTTTTATATGACTTTATTTCTAAAAAGCAATAACCAAGTGCATTACATTGAGGTAATAAACCAAATGAATATAGTGTCAGTATAGATACGGTAAATATAAGGTTGGTTTTATGTCATTGTAATAATGGGATTTACTTTGTTATAAAGATAAAGTTCTAATGATTTGATCTGCTACTTTATCATTTGTTTTATTCTATAAAAATATAAAATAATAATGATGTTTAGAATGAGTTAAATTAGATTCGATAAAATAAAGAATGACATTACTATATGAAGCAGGGAGTTAATTTAACTTAAACGTTTAAAGTTTTATGAAGTTAAAAAGGGGGGATACTGTTTACAGTAACAATGAAGTTACAGGTTTTTATAAATAGACAACCTAAAGTGGAAGTAAAATAAACACAGTATTTAATATCATTTAAAAAGACAGTAAAAAGTAAAATCACCGACTTGTGCGTTCTATCACCTTAAAAGTAAGCATTCTTTCCCCTTTATCTTTTAAAAAGAATATGCCTTTAATTCGGCACTTTTACAGGTTCTGAAAACATGCATTTTCATGTATCACGGGTATAATACTGATGTCTCATTTCGACTGAAGAAGGCTGAGGAGGTTTATGCTTTTCTATGCTTAGACTGCTATTAAGAGGCGCAGTGTTTTATTTTTCATATCGATAATGAATGACACAAGTATGCCTTTAGCTAAGTCATAGGTTTTTGTGGATAGTTTGTCATGATTCATTAACCTGCTGATTTAAAGGTACTTATGTGACATAACTCTTTGGTGAAATTGAGTCAAAAGCTTCAGTGATAGGGTGAGTCAAATCGATTTATTGTGTCTTTTATTTTTAAAATGCCATTTAAGTGAGTCATTACCTTATTTTTTATATTTGTTTTTCCTTGAATTTATTCTGTGTCTTTTTATTTGCTTTTTAAGTATCAATAACACCCTTAATCGATAAAGATCGTTAAAAGATTTTAAAATAGTCATAAAAAAGTTTGTCACAAATAGTGTTTTTATTCTAAATTTTTCGAGGTTTTATCTTAATAATCTGAGTTAGCAGGGTTTTAATGTCGAGATTTAGATAATATTCCTGATTCAAGAGTATGAGAATAATGTGATTTAAGTGTGATTGATGTTTTTTCTCACTTTTTTACCTGTTGATGTTTCCCTTAAAAAGAATAGAGTGGGCATTAAAATGTTGCATGATGTTAAAAATTGGTTTTATTTTGTAACAATTTGGGTGAGAATGTTGTCTGTTGTTGGCTTTATTCTTTGTGTCGGTTTTTGAATGGGCAGTGATCGAAAAGAATGAATAATGCTAAAACTATATTCTTTTGAATATCATATAAAATGTTGGATGGAGCCGTCATGGAAAGATGTTTTTCACGTTTATTTTTTGCTATTAATTGCGCCGTTATGAGTGGGAGTGTTTTTGCGTCTCACGTGGATCAAAGTGTTAATCTTCATGAGTCTTGGTTATCAATGGGCGCGTATACCCTTGACAATCCTAAGTTACCTGAATGGGAATTCAATTACCACAAAGCGGCATTTGAAAAGGGAGTTAAAGCTGGTATTCAAACAAATACAACAACTGGCTTAGTCTTTGCTCCCAACTCTAATTCTACCAATGCGTTGATCGCCGAAGGCACTCAGAAAAAAGCCGGTGGGGCAGGCGGTAATGAAAAATTGGGATTAACTTGCTATAGCCCAAGTGCGGATTCAATGCACCTTTGCCAAACCTATGAAAGTTTAGTCGACAGTGTGACTTATGCTAATAATGGCTCTCAGGTACTTTTTGAGGATACCAGTGCTAATGCTATTTTTGCGAATTTTGAGGGTTATCCTTTTATTGTGACACAAGTGGATGATACCTGCTATTTAGAAAATGATTATGTCACAACAATAAAGTATGAAATGAATGGCAGTAACGATACCGCCTATGGATATGATTGCAGTAGCAGTATGGAACATTTTGGACAAGAAGAAGTCGATGCCATCTATTATGACTTCTTTTCTTTTTCGCCTGAAAATGATGCCCATTTTTATGGTGGTGTGGTCATGCAAATGTACCATTCTTATTTAGATGATTTATTTTCCGAACAAAAAATCTTTAATCCCAACTCCCCTGATTGTCCGACCAATAGCCGAGGCGAGCCTAATGGCGATTATTGTTTAAAACGGCTATCACAACGTGCTCATGCGTTAGGGATCACAGGTGGGCATATGGATGATGCCAATTGGGATGGTGAGTATGTTAATTATGGTAACGGACAGTGGGCGCAACGTTTTTATACCTTAACGACCATTGATTTAGTGGCTCATGAATCCATGCATGCATTAAGTGACTGGAATGGTGGATTAGATTCTACGGGACAAGCTGGAGCCATTGGCGAAGGTTTAAGTGATATTTCAGCTATTGCGGCCAATCATTATTTTGAAACTCACCTGTTAGGAAATCAAACAGACAATTATAAAAACAGTACAGGTTATCAAAATAAGCGGCAATATCAGTGGACTTATGCGTGGGATACTTATGTTTATAATGAAGCCATGCGGATCTTTGAGCTGCCTTCCTATGACGCAAGTTCTATCGATGATGCCAGGGATTATAATGCAGAAAGCAGCAAGTATGCTAATGGTGGCGTCTTACGCAAGCTATTTTACGAGTTAGTGGTATCCGATGGATGGACTCATGAACAAGCGTTTAAGCTGTTTTTAAGTGGAAATGTTCAATGTTTTACGCCAAACATGACCTTTAATGACATGGGTACTTGTTTATTAAGCCAAGTGGATAATGTGTTTTCTTCCTCTGAGGCCGATAGTCGGCAAGCGGCATTAGATGAACGTTTACATCGTTTAGGTATTTTTCCAGATAATAGCCAAATCAATGCATTAAGCTTTATTCAATACAAACATTATGATCAATCTAGCTATTGGATTTCGTCTGATATTAATATTAACGAAATTGAAGAAGTGCACCTGAATTGGGGAGATGGTACTCAGGTCAATTGGTCGGCAAATGAGGATAATGGTGTAACCATTGAAGAGGTGTTGACCGGTGAACATCGTTACGATGCGAATGCCAAGCATGTCAACTTTTCGTTAAGTGTGCTTAAAACAGATGGCACCTTACTGCAGGGCTTGAGTCAAGATTATATTCACTCATCGCCATTGCTTTGTACACCAACTATACACAGTCCAAATGGAGAAGTGAGTCAATTTACCTTTATGGGGCAAGATTACACTATGCCAACAACGGGATACCGATATGTTGATGCTCGCCATATCGTTTTACCTAATACTCAACAAACACCAATTACAATAGCAGGTAACTTTAGTGGCAAGAATGTGACTGTTTTTGCAGATATCAATCGTAATGGCTATTTTGATCGCAATGAATTGTTAGCAGAAGAAAAGCCCATACTTGATGGTACGCCAGAGTTAACGGGACTTGCTGATATCGATGCAGGCCCCATTTTACTGCGTGTAGTGTTAGATGAATACACGGCTTGGGGATGCGGTAGTGTGTCTAAGGGCATGGCCTTTGATATTTTAACGACGTTAGAAGCGCAAGCCACGTCACCTACAGCTGAGTTTACTTATGAGATCACAGGGACAACCAGAGTGCAATTTAATGCGGTTACAGATGAATTAGACTATAGCCGAAATCCTGAGTTTACTTGGTCTTATCAGCAAGCAGGTCAAAGTGCGGTCAGTATGGGACAAGGTGAGACGCTCAATTATGATTTTCCCAGTAGTGGCACTTATGGGATCAGTCTAGACGTGACTTATGATGATGGTGCTCAAGATAGCGTGACGCAAGAATTGGTACTCGGTGGTATGTGTATTCCTGGTAAAATCAATAGCTTTGATTCAGATAGCGCTTATATTAATGAACTTGAATTTGATTATTATGGTGTCCCTTATTTTCTAGGATCTAGCGGAAGAAATGAAAGTGCTTACTTAGCTCATGGTGTGCAAAGCCATATGTACGCCATTGAAGGACAAGCGGTCACACTTGACTTAATCAGTAATGACATGGGGCGATATGATGCTGGTGTTTTAACGCGAAGTCAGCGCGCAAGAGCGACGGTTTGGATTGACGTAGATCGTGATGGCGTGTTTGAGGAAAGTGAGCAAAATGCCTTTCAATATACTAACTATGACGGTGGATTTACGCGAGAGTGCGATGCGTCTAATGCATACAATTGTCGAGTGAAATCGTCGCAAACTTTCTTAGTCAATGAGAATACGCGCAATGAGGATGGCAGTGAAACACCTTTTAAAGTGAGAGTGAAGCTTGAGTTTGCTCATAACGGTGATTATGACGAAGTAAGAGGAACCAATGCCTGTAGTGCCATTGAAAATGGTGAAGTGGAAGACTTTGACTTGTATGTTGATCCTAGGTAGTGATCAGTGTGTTGGTTAATGTGAGTTGCAAGGCTTAAGTGATTAAGAAGGGAGCTGTGATGATAGATTGGGGCTATTATCGTCCCTCTTAACTAGAGCTCGTCCATGGAAATGGGCAATCGACTAGGTATTAAGTTGTTACCTTAATTTTAATAATAATCAAAAGGTAAATAAGGAAATGATGAAAAAATTAAGTTTAGCTATTGCCCTTGCACTGGGCACAGCCGGAGTCACTCAGTCTACTATTGCCGATGAAATGGTTCAACCTCATGTGATGGCAACTGAGCAGTATCAGCTTAAAACCTCACTGCGTGAGTTAAAAGGCAAGACCTTTCAATCTCAAGGAGAAACCGACTTTACTCAAATGAGTCAGGTTAAACGGACGAAGGCACGCCTAGAAAAATTAGGGTTAAGTGCAAAAAATCGGCCTCATTTGTTTTCTTTGATTGATCAACAAAGAGACAAAACCCTTGCTAAAAAGCGGCTATCGACACTGACCACAAATACGGTGACCACAGCCGATGCCGTGTCTGGTAATTGTGTTGAAGGTGAAACCAATTTATGCTCTTTCTTTACGCATATGGGGTTTGCCGTCAAAGTACACAAAGAAACCAATGAACCTTATTTAGTGGCATCGGCCCTCAATAGTGAGCAGACACCGACTAATTATACCTTGATTGATTTGACCTTAGTGAATGAACACTGGCAAGAAGTGACGTTAATTAATTTTGCCGAATTTTTTGGCGATGATACCACGACGCAAAAGCGTAAAGCCATTGAGAGTGTCTCTTCATTATCTGCTGCACTGTCTTTAGTTCAAAACTCTGAGAATATCTACGGTGATGCTTGGGTCACTGTAGTAACTGAAGATGAAAATGGTGTTGAGACCGTAGAAGAGCGTAATGCTATGATTGAGTATTCTCGTGATGAAATATTGAGCATACTTGAAGAGGCAAACAGTTACTATAATCCCACTCCTTCTGTTTTGAACTTTGGTCCCCCTGCTGAGGCTCGAGCGGGTGGGTATTCTATGGATGCAGAATTAATCGCACCGGTTGATTCGCGCTCTGCTGATGGCGAGAATATTTTAGATGATAAAATTATCGTCTGCTTAAATCGCAATTACGGTGATTGTGATTATGAGAATATGTATCCGCTGGGAACACCTAACGATCAAACTAAGCTCAATGTGCCTTTTAAAGGGCAGTTACAGATCACAGGCATGGTTGAACAGATCTATAAAGCCTCAGATGATTTACCTGATGTTGTTCAATATCCGACGAATATTTATATTCAAACTAAAGAAAATGGCGGCGCAACCAGTATTGGTGATGGGGATTATGCCGATATTCAAGATTTATTTGCCGATAATTTAGTCACTGTCTATGACGATGCGACCAATAAAACCACCTTAAGCTGGGATTTGCCTCGTGAAGAAGCGACGTTTGGTGATGCTAGCTTGTTTGGTCGCTATGATGATGCTCATTGGATCATGCATCTGGCATTATCGGTTAAATTGAGCGCGAGTCGTCCTGCCAGATCTATGGTGTATATCATAGGATCGTCTAATCCTTATTCGAGTTATTATTCGCAGCAACCTGTGATGCAAATCGTGTATAGCTGTTTGGCAAAAGGCTCGATGATCACTCTACCTAGCGGTAAAACTATGCCTATTGAGCGCCTTAAAATCGGTGATAAGGTATTAGGTGCCAGTGAATATTCGCCTCATAAGGATATGCCATTGGTTATTGAGGATATCTCAATTGGAGTAGAAACCATTCCTATGGTTGAAATTACCACGAGCACAGGTGAAGTCTTATTGTTAACAGAGTCCCATCCAGTGCTTAATGTAGCTGATCAACCTGTTTGGGCGAACGCGCTTAAAGTGGGTGACCGTATTCAAACGCAAACGGATAAGGTCATGATCAGTAGCATTCGTCATGTGGATTACGATGACAATGTCTATAACTTGAAATTGGCTCGCCCTGAAGGGGATAGTCATTATGATCAAGGGGAAAGCTTTGCTATGTATGCTAATGGCCTGCTAGTGGGTGATTTGAGCATGCAAAGCGAAAATGAGTTTAAGTATCAGTCTGAGTCAAGGGAAGATGTGTTAAATCGTCTCCCGACGTCTTGGCACACAGATTATCTTAACAGTCAGCAATAACTCTTTTCGGCCCAGAATTTCATTTAAATCTGGGCCTCTTTCAAAGGAAATGAGAATGAAACTACATAGCAAAGTAGGTTATGTGCTTGCCTGCGCCTGTTTATCAGCCCCAAGTGTTGGGGAAAGTGCACTCAAGCTTGAACAAATTCATGCTGAAAAAGAGGCATTGATGCAAAGCATGGAAATGTCATCAAGTGATATGGTTCCATTAGGAACAGGTTATCAAAGCGACGGTGATTACTTTCTCGGTTTGCAAACAGTAGAAGGTGTGCTTGATGAGACGTTAGGTAATTCCATTATGGATTTTCGTGTGGGAGTGGATCTGTCTTATTCTCAAGTGATTGATCTTATCGATGGTACTGTGGATGCTGGGTTTAATTTTCCAGCCGTTAGAGTCGATGCGGGTGCGAATTATGCCAAAGAGATCAGTGCAGATAAATACAGTGGTACTTACAGCGTTTATGCATCAATGAAACCTAAATCCCAAATGTGGTTGCCAGTTGATGATAGTGGTTATCAACCTACTACGTCAGCCAGTGAACTGGCTTTGGCCTACCCTGGTAATCGCGCCGAGCATTTAGGTGATAAGTTTGTCAATGGTTTTGCATTGGGTTCCAATGTGGTGATCAATATGAAGATTGAATACCGAGATGAAGCCGATAAAAGGGCCATTGGTGGCTATTTAGGTGTTGACTGGGTGGGCAAAGTCGAAGTGGATGGTGCGCTGCAACTACTTGATGATGAAAAGAAAAAGTCAGTTAAAATCAGTGTAAGTGGTTATCAAAGTGGCGGGGAGCCTAATCGTCTGCTCGATATTATTCCTAATGGCATCATGCTATGCACATTAGAAAATCCGACACCTTGTTTTGATTTATTTGAGGAAGCCATTGTCTACCTCAAACAAGATTATATTCATCAGTTTGATGAGTTAACCGATTATAACGTCACGGATACTTATCTTGTTGAATATGAAAGGGCGGGACCTGGGTTGCAAGCACTCGTTCCTGAGAATGGCTATCAGCAAACCAGCTATTTAACCAAGTTGATTGTTAAAGATACGACTAGCCGCTGGATTGATGAGCGTTTGATTAATCGTCGTGCGAAAAACTTACAGCGTTATTATGCTTCTGCTTTTACTGCGCAAGAAATTGCTGATTTAAGCGAAATCGAGCAGCAAAGTCGTGATAATGCCAACATGTATGCCGATATTGTTGATTATTGCGAGAAAAACCCTCAAGGAACCTATTGCGCCGATTTTGAAGCGGATGTCGTGAGCAATTACATCCAAGACTACTCCAATATCATTTCAGTTTTAGAATAAGGATATTCCTATGTTTAACAAATATTCACTGGTTTTTTTATTGGGGCTGAGTGGCTCAGTGGCCGCAGAAGGTATCGATAATGCTGCTTACAATGAGTTAGGCGACTTACTGACAGTAGAGCAAGCCCAAGGTCGTTTTGATTGGTTAGAAAAGTGCTATGAAGGCCTGTTGGTTGAAATTTGGGAAAAAACTCATGATGCGACCCAAGTGTTGACTAACGCTGAAAAAATCAGGCAGCTGGAAAACTTATGGGTTTCACAGGATAAAATTAACAATCGAAAGGTCAATTATTTAACCTTTGCTAATGCTGATTTTACCAATCCTTATGATTGGTATGCGGGAACGGATGTGGCTCAGGATTGTACTTTGATGCCGACAGAGTATGAAGCCGTGGCCCTTAAAACCACTGTCATTGAGCATGAGTATTGTGCTAATGAAAGTTATGACAATGAGTGGGAATGGATAGCAGCTGTGAGTGTTGATGGTAAAACCCATGCCTCTTCATCAAAAGCTTATACTCAAGTGTCTGGCTTAGTGTTTCCAATGAGATTGAATCAAGAGCATGAAGTGGTATTAACGCCAGGTTTTAAAATTCCTGAAGAACCTTCATTTTTAGTTGCAAGGGCTTGGATCGATTGGAACCAAGATGGCAGCTTTACGTCTGATGAGATGGTGTTTGATGGCCAAGGTATGGATGCTTTTACTTTTAATCTTGCCGTACCTAGTTCTGCAACACCCGGTTTAACTATGATGCGTGTTGCTATGGATGCTGGGGGCGGATCAAGTAATGCTTGTACGCGTATTTGGTATGGCGAAGTAGAAGACTATCTTGTGACAGTTCAATAACCCAGATAAAAGGATAAAATCATGAAATTTATTTATGCAAGCCTGTTTTCGGCAATGCTGGGGACGAATGCAATGGCAAGTGATGGCCAGGCTGATAAAGCATCACAGTTAGCATCAATGCAGGCCAGTGCTGTCAGCGGCTCAACGGTCAGTGCTTTGGTGAACGATCATATTCCTTTGGGAACAGCCTATGATAGCCAAAGAGAAATTTTCTTGAATGTTCAGCCTGTTGCGGGGCGCATTGATGAAACCTTTGGTAACACTGAGTTGTCATTTAAAACCGGTATTGATATGAGTTATGAAGACATTCTCAGCACCTTAGCGGGAAGCGTGGATGTGGATGTGAACTTCCCTGTTGTACGGGTTTCGGCGGGTGCATCCATGGCGACAGAAATGGCGTCAAGTACTTACAGTAGCTCTTATACCTTTAGTGCCAGTAGTGTACCCAAGAAGCGGTTATTATTACCCAATGATGCGTCTGCAGGTTATACCTTGTCGACTGCGGGCACTGAGGTGGCAACCAATCATCAAAGTCAAATCCAAGAGTTGGTTGGGGATGAGTTTGTTTATGCCATCGAGTATGGGGCCAATTTATTGGTGAACCTTAAAATTGAATACGGCAGTAATAAAGATAAATCTGATATTGGTGGTTACTTAGATGTGGATTTATATGGCGGCGTCTTTAATGTGGGTGGCGAGCTTAAATACCTACAAGAAGAAACTAAGTCTTCGGTTAAAATTACGGTGAGAGCGGTGCAACGGGGCGGCGATCCTAAACAATTATTGAGTATTATTCCCAATAATATCATTACTTGTTCTCTAGAAAATCCGGCACCTTGTTTTGATATGTTCAAAGAAGCGGTTGATTACTCTAAAAATCAATTCCAAGCACAACTACAAACTTTGGATGATTATAACGTCGTTAATTACTACATGACACGATATGACTCTAGCAGTTTGGCGCTTAAAGCGCTGGCGCCTGCTTATCAAGATATCCGTTATGCAACTAAGTTATTGATCAGTGATTTAGAAGAAGACTTTCAACAAGCGCTAATGGATGAACACAGAGCCAGTGAATTGTTAACCAGTTATTATGCTTATTTGCCTGAAGCGCAGCGCAATGCCGTTGAAGACATTAAACAAGCTGCATACGATAACGCTTGGTTTTTCTATACGGCGGCTGATTACTGCCGAGATAACCCTTTTGGCACCAGCTGTGAGGATAGCTATAACGCCATGAAACAAGATTGTGCTCAACGAGGCCTGACTTGCCCACAATCTTATGACATCACGCAGCTTCAATTGCCCACGACCACGGATTTAGATTGGAAGCAGTGTGAAATGGCGCGTCAAGAGGCGGTGAGAGCGGGTGTGATCCTTGATGAGGAAAGTACCATTTACCGCAACATGCGTTGGGCACCGACCTTTATCGATAGTACGCGTCCTGCTCTAGGTATTTTAAACTGGCGCCTTTGCGAAGGGGCGCTCAATACTTACGGCGATACGTTTTTAAATTAGGTTTTCGAATTGGTTTTTTAAATTAATCGGTAATTTAACCTGATGTCGTAATAAGAAATGAGGTCTAGGTGGGCGTTAGGCCTCATTCCTACTTGAGTATTTTAAATTGGCGGCGTTGTGAAGCACTTAAGCGAAGGGGCGCTCAATACTTACGGTGATACGTTTTTAAATTAGGTTTTTAAATTAATCGGTAATTTAACCTGATGTCGTAATAAGAAATGAGGTCTAGGTGGACGTTAGGCCTCATTCCCACTTGAGTATTTTAAATTGGCGGCGTTGTGAAGCACTTAAGCGAAGGGATGCTCAATACTTACGGTGATACGTTTTTAAATTAGGTTTTCGAATTGGTTTTTAATTAATCGGTAATTTAACCTGATGTCGTAATAAGAAATGAGGTCTGAGTTGGTGTTAGGCCTCATCCCTACTTGAGTATTTTAAATTGGCGGCGTTGTGAAGCACTTAGCGAAGGGGCGCTCAATACTGACCAATGATACGCTTTTAAATTAGGTTTTCGAATTGGTTTTTTAATTAATCAGTAGTTTAACCTGATGTCGTAATAAGAAATGAGGTCTAGGTGGACGTTAGGCCTCATTCATACTCAAATGATGCGTTGGATGCCCGCGTTTATTGATTGGTTATCTACGTTTATCGAGAGTACGTGTCCTGCTTTGAGTATTTTAAACTGGCCGTGCTGTGAAGGATTTAAGCGAAGGAGCGCTCAATACTGACAATGATACGTTTTTAAAGTAGGTTTTCGAATTAGTTTTGCAAATTAATTAATATATTATTTTTGATAAACAACTCGTTACATTGTGTGCTAGTGAGCCGTGTCAGGCATATTGAAAGGAATATTATGAAATCATTTGGATTAGTTTTTTTATGTTTGCTGCTGGCTTTTCCCACTATTGCAAGAGAATATTTTGGTGATAGTTATACCACTGAAGATCTCGGAAAAGGGTTTAATAGTCAAACTTACCAATCGATGCCCAGTTGTCTTGATGGTACTTTGGTTAAGCATACCCAAGGCAAGGGAGAGCTTAATTTTTTAAATCAACTGGATCAAAGGCAAGTAAGAAGTCGCACTTTTGGTGAGGTGCATGGTGGGGTTAATTTGTTTATTGTGGCAGGCTCAGTGTCCACCTCTGTGTATCATACCAATGCAAGAGATGACTTAACTGTGTCTTCATCATTGCATTTATATTTTGATGAAGGACATCATACCTTTGAAAATAGACAAGTATTGAATGATGTGGATACCAGTCAGTGTGGTGATAGTTTTGTCTATCAAGTAGATTATGGTCGAGATATCTTTTTAACCAGTCAGTTACATTTTCAATCGGTGGAAGATTATAAAAAATTCGTCACTAAAGTGAAAATTCGGTTGTTGTTTTGGACGAAAACGAAAACGACAACAAAAGAGTTTAAAGAGTATGCGCAAAATGCGGTGTTGACGGTTAAAGTGAATTCCAATGGCGCGATCCCCGCTTCATTACAAGCTTTATTAGAGAGTAGACCCACCAGTTGTAAAGGCGATGAGGTCGATGAATGCATGGATACGCTCAATCAATTGAGTACCTATTTATTTGAGCCGACAGGTCTTGCACAAGATATGGATGCTATGCCGCCCGTTATTCGCAGTATGCATACGAAACAATATCAAGAGTCGGGTCATTATAGTATCAATCAAGTTGAGCTACCTGAGCAAGAGACATTAATGAACATTGTCGAGGCTGTGGAAGAAGAATATGGCGCTCGTGTGCGGCAAGAACAAAGAGTTAAAGCCTTCTATCAGGTGGCGGAAACCGAAGAAGAACAATCGGTATATTTAGCGCAATGGCAAGCGGCTACGGCTCATCGAGAAGCCTTTGAACCTATTAGAGAGCGCTGTTTTAGAACACCTTTTGAAAATGAATGTTTGCCTCCTTTTGAATAACTCTGTATGTTATTTTGTTGTTAATAATTATAATGCTGCTGTGAAATTATCATACTTTAATGGCTTAGCATGCTGTGGAGATAAGGAATGAAGCTCAAGTTCATCATTGGAAGTGGCTTGCTGTCAATGTGTATGACGGGCAGTGCCTTGAGTGCTGACAGCACAGTCGATGACAATATTCAGTATTTTTGGGATTTTGGCGATGGCTCGACATCGAATGAAAAGGCGCCTGAACATGTTTACGATAAGGTGGGCTTATATCAAGCCAAACTGATGGTGTTTCAGAATGAAAAGTTAATCGATACGCGAGTTAATACCATAGATTTAGTCAGCCCTTTAATTAATCAAATAGCGATTGACCATACACTGTCAAGCTTAACTGTCAGTATGTCCGCCGTTATTGATGTCAAGCAAGCATTGACTTTAACCCATCATTGGTTAGTCGAAGATCAAACTTATGTGGGAGTGAATGCTAAGCATGAGTTCTCAGATTTCGGTGAGTACAAGGTGACATTGTCGAGCTATTTTGATGATGATTTAGTGTATGAAACTCAAACTAATATTCTCGTTACAGAGCCAGAGCCAGAAAAGAATATCGATGACGACTCCTCTGGTGGCACAATGGGAGCAGGCAGTTTATTTTTATTGGCTGTAATGTGTTACAGAAAGTGCAAGAAAAGGCTCAAGGCAGAGTCAATAAAGTGTAAGATTGCATTGTAAATGCATCGTTTGTGGGTATTAGGCCCTAAGTCGTTACCTTAAATTTTTAATGGAATCTGGTTAATAGTGGCTAATCAAAAAAGTGACCTCGCTGTCGCAGCAGCTCTCTTGATAATTGAGGATGAGGGGTGAAAGCCTCTCGCCCATGTAGCCAATAGTGATTATGTATTACCAGTATGCTGCCAACAGGCAGTGAAAAAGACAGTTTATTTTTGTCTTGTTTTAATGAAGTTTGCAGTTGATATAAAAAGATGGCTTGTTCTTTATTTTGAGGATGGGCAAATTGATCAATAAAGGCCATTTGAGGTTTGCCTTGTCTGTCTTCCTCAATAAAAATAGGGTGAAAAATACTTTGAGGAATGCCTTTGCTGGGAGGAGATTGCCATTTGAATGGAATTTTTGCCAGCTTGTGGTGATAAAAATGTTTTAAGTCTTGCCAATCATCAATATGCAGTAATGTGGAATCTCCACCGGATGCATTTTGTTCATGGATTTTCATCATTAATACAAAGTCTGTTTTTTCTTCTACATAAGTCCCGTCATTATGTAAGGTTAGGGACTGATAGGCTTTTCTTAAATAGCTGTCGCTATTATCTCGGTGATTGACGGAAAAGCGTGCGTAAAATTTTCCAGACATGGCATCAAAGTTGGGCAAACCGACTAAATGAGAAATCGCGGTGGCAAGCTTAATATTATTCTCAATTGAGGAGGAAGCTTGGGATTCGTTTTTTAGTAGGAATGCCCCTTTATTGCGAGACATGATGATATTTTTTAAGCAATATCCCAGTTGATTGTGACAAAGAGAGTCTAAAAGATCCGCCAGTATGAATCTTAAAAAAGGGGTAAATTCTATTGCTTGAATATTCCATTTCAGTGCTTCTTGATTGAAGGCGGTGATGATCTCTTGTTTTAGCGTAATGATGTGTAATCGTTGAGAATGGCTATAATCGGTTAGCACAAAAGGTTGAGTATCATTTAAGGGCGTCATAGGGAGTCCATACTGTGAATACACATAGTCATTATAGGGTAAATAGAGGGCAGTGTTTTTTATTTAACCGCCAAAGATCAACAGGCCCTAGTGATAATACTGATCAGTTAATAATTTGGACGATCAATTGAACGATCTTTCAGATACGGTATAAAGACCTCTACGTTGTAT
>NZ_CANLZC010000128.1 GCF_947495455.1 uncultured Shewanella sp.
AGAGAAAGCCACAACTTAATATAACATCAGCCGAATTCAACGCGATGACAGTAATGCGTTAAACCGATCTGAGGTTACTTAAATTATCACCCGGTTTATTCTTTCTAGAAGTATGGAATTTGGAAGCAGCTGCTGAGTTATATAGTTCTGAAAAGCATAGTGTAAGAGGAAGCCGCCATCTTGAATCTCTTGGTGGTGCAGGTATAGATGCTTTTTTGGCTTTGGAGAGATTCGTAGCATTTATTGAAATGCAAAACAAACTGACCCGTGCAATTCAAACACCTGTTATTTCGATCGGTAAAGAGTGGATCATGGCAAACACCAAAACGGGGACAGTACTTAATCGTCTAGGTATCCAGTTAGTTGGGAAGATTTCAGTTGGTTATGCTTTAGGTGTTGTTTCTGGAGCCATTACTGTTGATATTTATATCAAAGATATGCTTAATGAGCTGGATCAAGGTGATACCGCTGCCGCCATAGCTAATGGCGTTGCGGCCTTCTTTGCATCAATTGCAACAGGAAGCTTGGCTTTAGGGTTAATTGGAATGGGTTTTGCTGGGCCTGTTGTTTTGGTACTGTTTTTATTGGGAGGAATAGCCGCTGGTGTTGCAGTTTGGCTCGATAGCAATGATATCGAGTTACTGCTCATTAATGGACCTTTGGGCCTAACACCCAATAAAGCTCGTTATGGGCACTTGCACCAAACTGATGAAGCTTACTATCGTTTAGTGAGTTATCTGAATCAGCCTAGACTAGAGCTTAAACAGCTATCCGATCAGGACTTAAGGCAATTACAACCTTTTTTAACAGAATCAGGTTTTAGTCAAGACAAAATTCCCAATCGTCAGATTAATGTTAATACCCAGTTCCCCAGCTGGTTTACTCTTAATGATTTTAGAGTGCGTGTGCGGCTGATAAAAGAAACTCGCCAGCAGTCAAATAAAACAGGAGAATTTTATTTGGTTAAAGTTGAAGAAGTAGCGAATTTTATTCCCTATTATCAACCAACATCACAAGGTTTAGATATTTTATTGCATAAACCCAGCGGTGGCATTCAAAAAGCAGGACTATTGGGTTCTGTGATCAGTGTGCAATATCGTGTACAGTTAAAGCTTCAAATGATAGCTATAGGTGCTCAAGAAAAGTCATGGATTTTTCCAGCCCCTGATATTGAAACTGCGGGTTCCTTCACTGAAGATTTTATTGATAGTGAGTTTGATAATTCAGATCAAGATTTTTGGTTATTCAAGGAGTGGGTTTGATAAATAATCATCCAATTATCAACATGATAAATTGTTAAAAATACACTTTAATTATAAAAATTAGATGGCATTTTCAAAGGGATAAATATGGGTAAAGTGAGTGCTAGAGAATATTATGCGAACTCAGCATACTCAAGTGAGATCTGGAAGCAACAGCCTCATAATAAAAAGCATGCACTGTCGGGAATGTTTGAAATGTCTTTCGGAGATATTAGGCAAGTTATCCCAAGTGGTTATATTCATGAAACACATGAAATCATTCATTCGGAAATGGATCCTGAAGAGGCCCATATTCCTTTTAGCTTTAACCATGAAAAGATCTGCATGGTAAAAGGGACCCGAGATGTTTTTGCTATTATTTGTACGCTAGGTGGAAACCTTTCTCTTATTGGAGGTGGAGTGTTTATTTTAGCGGGGCTTTTTGGAATGTTTTTGGATTATCCTGAAAGGCTGAAAGGCTGAAAGGCTGAAAGGCTCAATAGAGTTTACGCTTAATTATGGTGTATATGTTGTTTTAGCAGGCCTGTGCGGATTAGCGTTAACTAGATTGCCATTATTTATACGTAGAATAATTTTTGGGAGGGGAGTCAGGGATTTTGAGTTTAATCGCCGCACGGGCATGGTGACTCGCTGGAAGTATATCCCACTCACTGGCATTAAACGCCGTACTATCTCTAAGCCCTTTAGTGAATTTGTGCCTTATTTACAGCACTTAATGACTGGATCGGGGACAGGAGCTGGTTGGAGAATGGTTTTAATTCATAAGCATTCTCGCCGCTTACGTTTTGGTTCGTTTGGCATGATCAATCTCACTTCTCGGGGTGATGCTATGGCGTTTTGGGATTTCTTGCAATGTTATATGGATATCAGTCAACCGCTGCCCGACAGTCCCTTGCTGGAAGTTTATCGTCAGCAAGATCCTGTCACTTGCGAGCATGATAAACAAACTGGCCGTCCTGAGCGCTATTGGAGGGATATGAGTGCAGCTGATATGCAACAAAAAGCATTTGATATGAGTAACTGTATCTCCCGTCTTGCTGCGGGTGAAGAATAAAAGTGGTAAAAGTGGTAAAAGTGGTAAAAGTGGGGTCAGTGTAAACTTTTGAGGGCTCGAATATTGAATTTCTTTTGTATTTAAACCTTCTACCGAGTATTCATCGTGTGTTAATAAATCATAAGTCTTGATCTTAGCGTCGAGACTTATATTCTCTATGTGCCAGCCCACCCGCAGACGGGTAAAAAAGTCTGGTATGCATTTCTTCAAGAACCAAGAAGGCAAGAAGCCTTGAATAAAGTCAAAGAAGAACAAGCGCTAATGGCCAGCGCTGTCACTGAGGATAATGATCAAACCCTGCAAAACTTAAATAACTTAGGCTTATTGTCTAAGTTTCAAACATTGCCCCATGAGGCCTTTTTGCCACCAACGCAAAGAGATCAATATCTAGCCATGTTCTTTTTTCATACAGAGTTGAAGTTGAATACCAATAATAAACTCGATGAAAAGTCCCTCAATGATAAAGCCATGGCTTTTGGTTTTGCTTATTCGAATAAAATTGAGCGTTATATTAAACCTAGACTCGATTGCCTTGCTAAACCTTATTGGCCCATTTCAGATGAAGAATTGTCTCGTTGGACAACGGCGGCAAAATATGAGTTAGAAAAACAAGCCAAAGATAGGGTGTGCCAAGAGCTGACTCAATTTTTACAAAAAGAAATCATTGGGTTGCAAAAAATAGCTGAAAGTCAGGCGAAGAAATTTAAAACGGATGACAATACGCATTTTGTTTATGATAAAAAGCAGAACTTTTTTACCAGTGAGCGGCAAAAAAATATTGCTGATTCTATTAACTATTTAATAAAAAGACGCAAAAATTTATCCAATACAGATGATGATTATATTAAAAGAAGCCATAGCGAAGCGTTAAGTAGCCTGACTTCCATTTGGCATGCTGATATGTACAAAAAAGCGACCAATGCCAGTGAGATTTATTTCAAGGCAGTGCTTAAAAAGGTGAATAGCTTTGGTTTTGTAGTTAAAGAGCAGTGCTTGTCTTTGGCGCAGCTAGAAGGAGAGAATGAAGCCCATTATATGCCCAAAGGACTCAAATCCGGTTGGCGTGAAGCAGGCTGGTTTGGCGCGGCGGATGAGCTGACCTTTGAGCAAGTCACAGCTCTTTATGCGGGAGTGGGCGGCGATAAGCTGGATCCTAAGGTAAGCGAACAAGCCAGAATTCAATCTTTGTTGACCCAAAAAAGCCAATACAGTGTGCAGTGGGCCTATTACCCTACTAAAGCTTTGTTGGCGCTTATTGATCGTACGCTTAAAAAAGACTTGAATGCCCTTAAAGGCTTATTGGGTGAGCGCGGCGTGACTATGCCCGATTACTTTAAAAAAATCCTTTGGGTTAAAAAAGTCGCTTTGGCGCGTATCGAGTTTTTAAAGCAAAAAGCGCAGACTACAGCCAAAGAAGCCGCGGCTAACGTGTTATATTTGTCTCAATTTCATACCCCGTTGCCTAGCTATACTCTGTTGTGGAATGAAGACAAGTGGCAAACTCAGCCCAAAAAACTGGGAAAGTTTATTAATAAGGCAGGCTTGGCCGATGTGCAGCCGGTGGAGTGCTTTTTATTATCAGAAGAAGGTAAGGCCTGTTATTTACGTGGCCCTTGGTGGTACATGCCCAAGCCTTCATCAGGGGCAAGCGATCCTATGAGTGTGCTGGCCCTTAAACACGTTAAAGTGATCACTACTCAAGTGCCTGCGCCCAACGGTAATGGCCCTCAAGGGGGCGCGACCACCTTTGCTGGGCTGATGGAAGAAGTGAAAAAAGGCTCTGAGGCAACCTTGGGCATGAGTATCGCTCAGGTGATGTTCAAGCATGAGGGAGCGCTATGGCAAGATCAATACCATTACGAGAGCGGAATGGGTCAAGACGGTAACTCAGGTTATATCGCCAACGCTCAAGCCCAGTTTTTACGTTACACCTCTGAAACCACGGCCAATGTCGGCGTGCCTGCCGATAAAATCAGTGATCTCAGTGATCTGAGCGTGGATAAAGCTTTTTCCACGGGGGCTGAGGTGAAGTTGGGCTTAAACCTTTTAAGTGCTCAGCTAAGCTTTGAGGCTTGGCTGCCTTTAGCAACAGTCAATAACGGCTTAGCCAAGGAAAAAGATCCACAAAAAGCCAAAGTCACAGGATATCCCTTAGTATTGGATTATGTGACTCAAACCAACGAGGCGCAGCAATATTACGCGGGCGACATGTGCATGAAGATCAGCGCTAGCGTTTATGGCATGGCGGCGGCCAGCGTTAAGCTCAGTGGTGCCATAGAAGTAGGCCCGTCATCAGACAATGATGAAATTGGCGTCAAAGGACGCGCCTATAAAGTGAATGATCCCAATATATCACAGCGCAATATTCTAGAGGGGGGCAGTGTATTGCAGGGTGCGGGTCAAGTGGGGATCGGTGTTAATGCCTTTGTGGGTGTCGAGGCTGGAGGCAGCCTTAAAGGCGAAGTCTTTTGGCGGCCACCCTCAAGCCATAAAGTGGCGAGCACAGCCGTTAAGCAGCAAATGAGTGCCAATACTAATACCTTAGCGTCTTTGGGCAGCATTACTGCTCAAGCCTCTGCGAGCTTAGGTTATGGGGGCGATCTGGCCATTAAGCTGATCTATGACAAAGGCAAGTTAGTGCTGGTCACCGCGGCAAAACTCGTCTGCGGCCACGGCGTCGGCGGTAAAATTGCCGTTGCATTAAACCCTTATAATATTGATGCTTTTATCGGCAGCCTATTAAACTTGCTCAATAATAGCAACTTTAAATATTTACACCTCTTAGGTGATGAAAGGGGTGATGAAAAGGGGAATAAAGGTAGTGATGGTGATACCTTTGAGCAGTTGAATCAGGGCTTAACCTTGGCCGTATCCTTAGGTTTAAGCTATGCCGATGTGATGTTACTGCCTTTTGAGGTGTTGGCTGATTATAAAAAGACAGTGATGGAAGAGGAATATGCGCCTGTTATTGCTAAAAACATCATCGACCGCGATAGCTTGCAAGTGACTAAGGCTTGGATACAAAATTTACCGCCAGAAACTTTAGCGCCGTTACTCACTTGTTTAATTAACGCACAAGAGTACACACTAGCTGAAAGCATGAGTATTTCTTGGGAAAGCCTTAAAAACATGACGCCGCTATCAACGAAAGAAGCTAATAAACCGTCATATCAAACGGATCATGATAATAAAGCGCAATTAGAGGCGGTATTACAAATTCTGGCGTGGATCTCTCCAGTGAAATCCAGTGATGAGAAACAAAAGCAAAACAAGTGCAGCCAATTTGAAAAAACTCTGTATCGCATGGGTCGTAATACTGGTGCTTATGGGGTGAACTATCAGGATAAATGGCAACGCTTTATGGTGAACTGGTTGCAATTGGCTGAGTTTGTGAAATTGCATGCTGGTAATAACATAAATTTAAAAGAACAAGTGATATTTGAGTTTAATAATGCGATGGAGTCTCTTTGTCAAAACATGCGAGCCTTTAGCTATCAACAATTAAGTCATCAGCGTAACGATGGTACGGCTTTTAAAACAAATAAGACATGTTTCTTGGCTTATTACGCTGGCCCCGCGTTAACGGAAGAGCAGAAAACAGAAGTGGACATGGTAAAGCAAAAAATTAAACAACATCAAGCTCAGCCTTATATGTTTGAAATATAACAAGGCAAGCAATTAAGAGTGAATATAGGAATAATAATAAAACATGATTAAAAAGACCTTAAAAATAATAGGGGTAATTTTATTGCTGGCGCTAATGACCTTAGTGTATTTTCTGTTGCCTAATGAGGCAGAAAAGCTTCGCAGTGACAATAATGCTCTAGGTTATTTGGAATTATTGAAGAAAGCTAAAGTCAGTGAGCCTAACCCTAATGTCTACGCCTCTAGTCAAATCACCCCCGATAATTCACTTTTTGAAGGCGTGTTGGCGTTGCAACGGGGCCGCTATGGCATTGCCGAGCAAAAGCTAAAACCTTTGATGGAAGCTGGCGATATTGATGCCATGTACTGGTATGCTGAGACGATTTTAGGGTCTAGTGTGTATGCTACCGTTGAAGCGGCAGACTTATTTGTTAAGGCGGCAGAGTTAGGCAACCCTTATGCGGCATTACGATTAACGCCGGGTACAACAGACTGTAAACGTTACTTAGGTTACCGCTGCAGCGAGGAATGGGTGGAAAAAGGTGAAGTTTTACTCAAAGCGCGTGCCGAGCAAGGGGATGTCAAGGCGCAGTATTATGTGAATGTGATAAAAAATCCACGATCTAAAGACGATTATCAACGCAATATCGATTTAGTCACTCAAGCGGCTAATAATGGGTATTACATTCCCTTAGTCGATAACCTAAAACGCCTTGGTAATTATAAGTCATTGACTCAGGAGAAAAAACAAGCCTTAGTAGAGTTGTTGAAATTGGCGGCGAATAATAACTTTGTGCCAGCGATGGAGCATTTATATGATTACTACATTGATTTTATAGGCGATGAGACAGCATATACTTATTCGATAAAAGCGGCTCAATTAGGTTCGACAAATGCGATATGGGCTGTAGAAAATGTGAGTGTGAAACGTGCCAATGATAATTATAGGAAACCAATTGTAACTGCTTATCAATTTGCTTTAATTGAAAATGAGCTTGTTCCAGCTAAAAATATCATGGATAGAGTGGACTATATGATTAGAAAAAAAGCAGAACTGACAATTACAGAAGCAGAAAAGCAACAAGCCAGACTCGCCGCCGATGAGTTTATGAGTCAAATGACCCCAGTGATTTATATCGATGAATTACATCCACAACATGCTCGATTTGGGTTTTAGTTGGCTTCATTTTTTTATGATGTAGCGAATGTGAATTTAATCTCTTTTTATTTAGCGATGCAGTATTGTCTTTTTAGGCAATGCTGCGTTGTTATGGCCGAGGTATTGAAGAAAGAGTGAATCCCTTTGAGTGACAAAAAGGTACTGAGTGCTGATGCTTTTGCACTCTTGATTTACATCTAGCACTTTATCTCTGGCGACATTCCAGACGGTCATGTACTGGTAGGTGCTCAATTTCATGGGCAAGACTTTGGTATTGCGTCCAGCAGTAAAGGGGTGAAGAAGCTCAATAACGTCAAAGTGGATGGCATAGGCGAAAGCGCCGATAAATTAGCGGCGGCTAATCATAAACAAACCTTGATAAGCAAAAGCAATCTTGCCGCTAATGCTCACCCGTCAAGGCAGCCGCTGATCATCTTTACCGCCCCAGCGGACTCTGATGTGGCAAGAGTGTCTCAGCATAAAACAATCAAAGACATGCAAGTGGCGGGCAAGCTTGAATCTGGCCTGCAAAAGATCATGCCTGGCTTGTTGCTGCTTGAGCTATGGAATTTGCAAGGGGCAATAGAGGTTTATCAGGATGGAAAAGACGGGGCGAGACAAAATAGAGATTTAGCTTCATTGGTTGGTGCTGGTTTAGATACATTACTAACTTTTGAACAAGTGCTGGCTCTGATTAATCAAAAAAATAGACTGACGCGCATGTTAGCAGCTGATGCCATTCCAACAGGGAGAGCATTCTTGTTGGCTAATACTCGAACAGGTACTTTACTCAATCGTATTGCACTGAGTATGGCTCGCCGAGTGTCCGCTTCTTATGCACTAGGCGTGATATCAGGCGTGCTCACAGTTGGCGTCTATATTGCTGACATGATGCACGAATGGAATCGTGGTAATAAAGACAGCGCTATCGCCAA
This sequence comes from uncultured Shewanella sp., assembly GCF_947495455.1. Classification (GTDB taxonomy): domain Bacteria; phylum Pseudomonadota; class Gammaproteobacteria; order Enterobacterales; family Shewanellaceae; genus Shewanella. The sequence continues at coordinate 8,056 of NZ_CANLZC010000128.1, forward strand.
CGGTGTGGCGGCCCTGTGTGCAGCAGGTTCTACAGGTGCTTTGATTGCGGGTGCATTTAGTGTTGGTCTTGCTATGCCTGTCTTTTGGGTATTGTTTGTCATTGGTGGCATTGCCGCAGGCCTCGCTGTCTGGCTCAGCAAAGATGATGTGGAGATGTTGCTCATCAATGGCCCATTGGGGTTAGAGCCTAATAAAAGCCTCTATGGGCATTTACATCAACCCAATGAGGCCTATTATCGTTTAGTGAGTTATTTAAATCAGCCGCAATTGGAACTGACTCAGCTATCGGATCACGACCTTAGCCAGTTGCAGCCGCTATTGCAGGAGCAAGGTATAAGCGCCCACCAAGTGGATCAGCCTAATCGCCGCATTAGCGTCAAGGCCCACTTTCCTAACTGGTTTAAGCCCAATGATTATCGCTTGCAAGTGCGCCTGATTAAAGAGACTAAATTACCTTTAGGGCCTAAGTCCCAATATATTCCTGCAATGAGAGAGGAAGTGGCGAATTTCACTCCTGTCTATCAGGAAACGGCGCTAGGCCTTGATATTCTGCTGCATAAACCAGTAGGAGGCCTTGAAAAGCAGCGTATCAACGGGGTGAAGAAAGATGCCATTATTAATTATCAATTACAACTCAAGCTGCAATTGATCGCACAAAAGAGCAATGATGATGCTTGGGTTTTCCCCGCTCCTAAAGTTGAAGATACCAGCGTGTTTAGCAACGCTGATTACACTCCAAATTTTGGCAATCAAGAACAAGCCTTTTGGCTCTATAAAGAGTGGGCTTAAAGGTGATGGGATTGATAATTAGGTCATTTCACTGAATAATATAAATAAAACAATAACTAAGAGATAATGATGGATAAAGTGGAAAATATCGAATCACAGCTCAAGCAGCAATCAGGGAAAACGGTGTCTGCACGAGAGTATTATGCTAGCACAGCTTATAGCAGCGAGATGTGGAAGCAACAGCCTCATAATAAAAAGCATACTTTTTCGGGTATGTTTGAGCTGGCGGTAAATGATATTCGTAATGTCATTCCCGATGGTTATTTAAATAATACCCATGAGATTATTCATTCTCCCGTGGATGAAGCTGAGCAAGCGGAGATCCCTTTTCGCTTCGATCATGAACAAATTTGTACAGTCAAAGGTACGCGAGATTTTTTCTCTATCATTTGTACTCTGGGCGGTTATATTACTCTGATAGGGGGGGGCTGTATGGTTTTAGGTGGATTATTTGGAATGTTTCTGGATTACCCTGATCCTGAAAGACTGAAAGACTGAAAGACTGAAAGACTGAAAGACTGAAAGACTGAAAGACTGAAAGACTGAAAGGCTCAAAGGATTTTGTTATTTATTTTGGTCTACTGCCTATGTTCATTGCGAGTGTGCTGATCGGCTTAACTAAACTGCCACTGGCTATCACTAAAATGATGTTTGGCACCTTAGTGCGGGATTTTGAGTTTAACCGCCGCACGGGCATGTTGACCCGCTGGAAATATATCCCCCTAACGGGTATTAAGCGCCGCACTATCTCTAAACCTTTCAGTGAGTTTGTGCCTTATGTGTACCAGCTAAGAACGGGCGCAGGCACAGGCGCGGGTTGGAATATGATCATGATGCACAAGGACTCTCGCCGCTTAAGCTTTGGTTCACATAATATGGTGAATGTCTCCTCTCACGGCGATGCCATGGCCTTTTGGGATTGTATTCAGTGCTACATGGACATCAGCCGCCCTTTGCCTGATATGCCGTTTTTAGAGATGCATAGACAAAAAGACCCTGTCACTCGTGAGCATGACAAACAAACTGGCCGCCCCGAGCGCTACTGGCGTGATATGACCCACGATGAAATCCAAGTCAAAGCCATGGAAATGCGCCAACGCATCGAACGCCTCGCCAAAGGCGAAGAATAAAAGTGGGGTCAGTGTAAACTTTTGACTGCTTATCAATTTGCTGTAATTGAAAATGAGCTTGTTCCAGCTAAAAATATCATGGATAGAGTGGATTATATGATTAGAAAAAAGCAGAATTGACAATTACAGAAGCAGAAAAGCAACAAGCTAGACTCGCTGCCGATGAATTTATCAGTAACATGACCCCAGTGATTTATATTGATGAGTTTCATACTGAATATGCTCGATTTGGGTTTTAGTTGGCTTTATTTTTTATGATTTAAAGTCTCAAAAATTTAAGCTCTTTTGATTTAGCGATGCAGTATTGTCTTTTTAGGCAATACTGTGTTGTTATGGCCGAGGTATTGAAGAAAGAGTGAATTCCTTTGAGCTGCAAAAAAGTGCTAAATGCAAAAATATTTGTTCTTTTTTCAACATCGGATACTGCTGCTTTTTGAAGTGTTAGCAATTAATAAGAGACAGTTATGACTAAAGCCACAAGCGTACCCGCTGGTTCTAATGCTAACGGTAGAGGTAATGTTGAGGGCAGGAATGAGCCACAGCTCTCGGCACGAGACTCTCATGTCAATAGCTATGCCAATACGGCATTCTTTTCAAAAGAAAAAGGTAGTGAGATGTGGAAGCAACAGCCTCATAATAAAAAGCATACTTTTTCAGGTATGTTTGAGCTGGCGGTAAATGATATTCGTAATGTCATTCCTGATGGCTATTTGAATGACGGCTATGAATTAGCGCACGCCGATTCCACTCCAGAAGAAGATGAAATTCCCTTTCGTTTCGATCATGAAAAAATTTGTATGGTTAAAAGCACGCGAGAATTTTTTGCCACGATTTGCACTTTAGGTGGCTATATCACTCTGATAGGGGGGGCTGTATGGTTTTAGGTGGATTATTTGGAATGTTTCTGGATTACCCTGATCCTGAAAGACTGAAAGACTGAAAGACTGAAAGACTGAAAGACTGAAAGACTGAAAGACTGAAAGACTGAAAGGCTCAAAGGAGTTTGTTATTTATTTTGGTCTATTGCCTATGCTTATTGCGAGTGTACTGATTGGCTTAACTAAATTGCCACTGGCGATTACTAAAATTATGTTTGGCACTTTAGTGCGGGATTTTGAATTTAATCGCCGCACAGGCATGTTGACTCGCTGGAAATATATTCCTTTAACGGGCATTAAGCGTCGCACTATCTCTAAGCCCTTCAGCGAATTTGTCCCTTATGTGTACCAGCTGAGAACGGGCACAGGCGCGGGCTGGAATATGATCATGATGCACAAGGATTCTCGCCGTTTAAGTTTTGGCTCACATAATATGGTGAATGTCTCCTCTCACGGCGATGCCATGGCCTTTTGGGATTTCATTCAGTGCTACATGGACATTAGCCGTCCTCTGCCTGACATGCCATTTTTAGAAATGCACAGGCAAAAAGAGCCTGTCACCCGTGAGCATGACAAACAAACTGGCCGCCCCGAGCGCTATTGGCGTGACATGACCCACGATGAAATCCAAGTCAAAGCCATGGAAATGCGTCAACGCATCGAACGCCTCGCCAAAGGTGAAGAATAAAAGCGGGATCAGGGTAAACTTTCTGAGAGCAAACTTTGTCTGAGCTTGGATATTTATCAAGATAACAAGCTGGTGTCGACTCTCAGTCAGATCACGCCACATCATTCACTGTTTAAAAGGAGGGTTGTCGTTGTGATGCCGAATATCAGACTTAGCCCTCAGGGTTAATGACCATATAAAAACTACCTGTAGAGTTTGAATTAGTACTTGCCGTGTCGCTGGTTGTTGCTTCGTCATTATTTTGAGTGCTTGCTGCAGCATAGCTTGCACCTCCACCGCCACCACTATAGTCGCTACCACTACCACCGCCACCATAGCCACCGCCACCACCTCCGCCGCTACAATCATCGTTTTCTTGAGCGCCATAGCCGTCATCAAAGACGGCTGAATCATCATTTATCCAATAGGCATCATCTATACATTGGCTTTTAGCATAGCCTCCAAAGCCATCTCCACCTGAATATGCGCCCGTTCCTCCAGTGCCTGAGGAGCCACCATAGCCACCAGCATCGGTTGTAGAACCGTCATCTATACTACTACCTTGGTTTCCGTCTTCAGAGGAGGCATCTTGAGTATCTGAAATGGCTATTCCGCCACTTCCTCCCGCCCCTCCGTTATAACTTGTCGAGCCATCACTACTGTAATAACCTGATCCACCTCCGCCTCCACCGCCAGCAATAAGGTAGTAAGATATTTCATCATCAGAGGCATCGCTTGTAGGATCAGCGCTCACTAAGAGGCTTGATGAACCTCCTACACCAGCATATGCATTGTCATTACCGCTTGTTGTACCTAAATAGTAATACAATGTGCTTTCCATATCTTCGGCTGTGACTATCATTTGTGCAAAGCCACCTTCGCCACCTTCGCCTCCAGAGTCATTAGAAGTTAAATCGTATCCTACTTTTCCACCAGAAGACAGCGTTGAATGATAGCTTTGGCCTGACACTCCAGAACTTCCTGCCGCTCCCCACATAAAAAGCCAAACAGGCGTTGAACTTGAATCGTAACTAATGTCAGTGAATCCTTCGTTTTCCATATAGGTTTTAATACTGTCAAACATATCGCTTCCAGAAAAGCTTGAAACTGATGAGTCCATAGTGCAAGTTACACGTCCATATTCAGTATCAGTGCTGGTTAAATCCTCCGTGTAGCCGCAGACCGCAACGCCGTCATCGTCACCGTCTTGATCGAAATCATCGTCATTTTCGTTTTTATTGTGATGTGAAATTAACATCAGTGCTGCATTTAAGCTAATCATTGCTTTATCGGTATGTTGATCTCCAGAACTGTTTTTAGCTGTGGCTGATACCAAGTAATCTGATGTGAGTGAGGTGAACTGAGCATCACTATTATGGGGAAAGATGTCAATTAAATGATCATCAAGGTTTTCGGTTAAAGTAACCGGACCATATACAATTTCATTTGAGGTGAGATCGGTAACAGTAAAAGTGATTGAGGTTAATTCACTTCCATCATGAGTGGTGGAGTCACTGGCATGAAATTCCAGTTTTCCTGGCATTATTGCGGACTCTTGTAATGATAATTGAGTTTGCACGTAACCTTGATTTTCACTTTCATTACAGGCACTTAAAATAGATAGAATGCTGATATAAGCGAAGGTTTTTACGTACAAAAGTTTCATTTACATGCCTTAATTGTTCACATTATGGGGATAGATTTAAGCTATTTGTTTGTCTCTTTTCTTAAAATATAGTCGGGTTTAATCGAATTGCCATCATTTGAAATGATAGGGTGATTTAGTTTCACTAGGTAGCAAAATAAGGGCATTATTGAATAATATTAGTGGTTTATTCTTGATAACTTTGAATATATCGATATAGGGTTTCATTTGCTTCAAGTGTGGTTGGCCATAGACGATTAATTAGATCGTAAAATGTAAACTAAGGTCATGGGCTAGCGCATAGAGTGTTATTGGTGTGATATGAGTAGGCAGCAAATGAAAAAGCACGCTTATGCCATGTTTGATCGGATTGAAAGCTTTACTTGAGACTTGTTGTAAATGTATGCGGATTAAAGGCCGAAAAAAATTTAAAAAATGCATTTCAGTTTTATGTTGAAGTGGTCGCTATAGTTATCCAGCGTTTTTTAGCTTTGACGTCAATTTTTGCTCATTTCTAATGGATAAGTTAGTGACAAAGCAAGTACAAGCACAGGGAGGTGTGGTAAAGACAAATCATTCATTCTTTATTAAACATACAATAGTAAACATAAAATACATAACATAAAAACATGAAGTTAAGGGCATTGGTTTTGAGCTAATGTCATGTCTTAAACAGGAAGTTATCAATGGAACCACAAATTACCCATTCCTTACCAGGCGATCGGTTTGAAGTCGTCACTATCGATTGTGGCACTCGTGCTTGGTCTTCCCGTAGCGACTTTTCTGTTTTAAGCAATTTGTATGGATAATAAACCCACATAATTACAAATTATTCCCAGTTTCGGGTAATGTGAGACCCAGGCTTTAGCTGCAA
>NZ_CANLZC010000129.1 GCF_947495455.1 uncultured Shewanella sp.
GGGGGGCTTCGAATGCCTTGTGGAATGAGGCTTACAGAGCCACTTTGGACTTTTCGCTGAAATGGGCGCAAAACCCCAAGTTGAAAGTAAAACTCAGATCGATCCTCCCAGAAATCAACAAGTTTTTGAGGATGTATTGAAGACAATTTTTTTGTGTGTGAATACAAATCGATAATTTTATTGAGCACCACATCTGAACCATCTAGCTTGTAAAAATCTCCAGTTCTACCATATAAATCTACTAGGTATTCTTCATAATCGAGCTTTGGTATTGCAAAGCATATAAAAGCAATGCACTCAAGGAAAATTTCTTCACCTTCACCTTGATTTAGTGTTTCAGAAACATTTTTATCATTAGTCAGTGATTTAAATATTTTTAGTGCGGTTATGAAGAATAGCTCCACACTAAACTCACTGTGATTCTTACCGCTTTCCTCAAAATCATGCCAGTCACTCTCTTCATTAATTCTGAATTTTGTTAAAAAATTTTCTATTTTGTATTCGTTATAAATTGAACTTGCAATCAACGAAGTTAAGGTTCTCTTTCTCTTTAAAAATGAAAACATTATACTAATCCATCAGTATTACTCTATAGCCTTATGTGTGCGGTAGACTTCGCAAGACATGAAGCGTTCGGGGTCAGGAACGAGTGTTACCCACTTGTTATGCATTTATATCAATACCATCAACGGACATAAAAAAATCGTGTTGGCTAAATTCAACTATTTTGACTTTTTCTGGATCATGTCTACATGAGAATGATAAGTCCAAAGGCTCTCCTCCCATTATCTGCACAATTTTTGATATGACTTCACCAACCAGGCTCCAAGCATCAATTGCTAGCTGAAGTAACTCTTTTCCAGTAAAATCAGAGGTTTTCCATTCTCGCCTTATCATTGGCCATGAATCACAGTCTGGACCAACCATCTCTCTTAAGACTGGGTTGTTTCGACACATATCTTTAAAGCGATCATATGCTTCTTGTGTTGTTTCATGTGGTTCCACATGCATAGATACCGACATCTTTATACGACGACCTTCTGTCGTTCCAATACAACCTGAACTTTCTACCTCCAGCATACCTTGATGAACAATGAAATCTCTTTTTTTCTTGAGCTTTGACAGTAATTCGTTGTTATTCAATAAATCAATTATTGGTTTAAATTGTCTCTTAAATGAAAGCTCATTTTGCAACTCCATTTTCAATATTTGTGGTATCTCTTTAAGCGCCCTAATAAATGAATTCAGGGAATATCTAAATAAATCTGGGGTATGATAATTTTCTTCCATCTGATGTACATACCAATGACATTCTGACCACCTATCTAAGGCTGCTTCAATCTTTGTATGAGGACAATTCATGATTTCTTCTTCACAATCTTTGTAAACGATAAGAGTATTTGAAAAGTATAGTAAAAAAGATGGGGTTAGTAATGTTAACTCAAAAATGTCATAAAGCCTGCCTACCAGTGATAAACGAGCTTTATCACTGGTAGGCATGATTCAATTAGAAATGATATCGACTATTTTTACAATCTTTGAACAGATGAAAACCCAAAAAACCAGTGACACCAAGCAGCAGTAACAACGCACACCCACTCACAATGACTTTTTCTAACATTTTACTATCCTTAGTTCGATTTGAATAAACGACTTATATTACAACAACCTATAACTTAAACACTTTTCCTAATCTTTCTTCCAGTGTTTTTGTATTTTTTAAAATCTACACCTGATATTTCATCTCCCAAAATCAACCCAGCCTTTTTAATACGCTTTTGTATTGTTGATCGACTAATTTCAAGTCCGAGTTTTTCTTTTATATCTCGTAATACAATCCGTTCACCATTAAATAAATAGCTTGCTTTAGCACTTCTTGTTCTTTCTATTTTTGAAATTGGCTCACCCGTGATGGGGTTACATGTTAAATGATCATTAACAAGGTCAATGATTCGCCCTCTAGATCGATTAATAATCCGACTAATTTCAATCGGCATCGTTAATTCCAATCTATTAATAAGCAAATAAAGTTCATAAATCGCACTGAACGGAGGACATGCATTAGAATCACCGCGCCATTTTTCTATCTCTTTTTCACTGACACAATGAAGCTTGGAAAGCAAATAAGTGGTAAAATTATGTGTAACTAAAGCCGCTCGATACGATAGTTTTAAATCGCTATGTCTCATGTCATTTTTCCCGTTTGATTTGCGATTTTGTTTATACCAGCGCCGAAAATACGCATTCATTGCCGCTCTATACTTCAAATACTGTGAATAATCAGTCTCTTTTAACTGTTTAACGTAATTAGAACGCCAAAGCCTTGTATACTCATTTTGCTTTTGAATAATGGCTTGCCGTTGTACCTCGGGCAAAGCATTTAAGCGAACCATACGCCGCTGATAACGTTTTTTTTCATAGAGTGGATCAGCTAATTGCCGATCTTTGTGCCGCTTTTTGTTATGCTCAGGATCACGTTCAATCAAAGTGTAATAATGCCGCCTATGCCGTGCTTTTAGCTGCTCATGCTGACAAACATCTGAGCAAGTATTACGTTTAACGCTCCAGTCATCATTATCAATCGGGGCACCACATATGACACAAGGGCCACGGCGACAGGTTTTGCAAGCAGGTTTCTGACCTTTAAGCAAAGCGGCTTGATCAACTTCTAGTGTACGACCGCAAAGGCACTCGCAATGCCATACTTTGACGCGATTACGGCCATGCTGTACATAGCCCGCTAAGCGTTTGACGTGTAGCGCGTTAAAACGGTGATTTGTATAATCAATCGCTATGCCCGCCATGATTTCTCTAGTATCATATCAGACAGCCATTGGTACATAAAACAATCTGTATTCAACGGTGCATTAGCATCTAACTCTACCCTCTCGTTTTCTTCAAATAAATACGCGCAGACGCTCTGATGCAATCGCCATAATACTTTATTTTTATTTGGAAATATTGCTTCCCATGCATCAAAGTTATGATACCATTTTAACGTAATCTTACTTGATTTATCTTTAGTTGTTACCAACTCGGCTAGCGTTAATTTGATCAACATGCTGCGCCACTGCGCTAATTCGTACATTTTTATTTCTACATCACTAGGAACCAGTGTGCGACCCGCTTCCCAATATTGCCATGAGCGATTAGACACCTTGCCTATATGTTCCGCCGCCTCACTCACATCTAAATACAACAGCTTGCGCACTGCTTGTAATTCAAAACTATTTAAGCTTAACCAACTCATAAAAACCTCTTTAATAAAGGCGGCTTATGCCGCCTTTATCTGTCTAATTTAATTAGTTAAAATAGACACCAATGTATTTAGTAAAATCTAATCCTGCTTTTTCAGCTAATACTATGTAATTTTCACAGCTTTCATTGTTATATAGTGCAACGCCTGAACCGTAAGAATCTTGAAAAACAATTTCTTCACAATCACTTACTAATTCAGTTGAGTCGATGATGACATATTCATCATTATAAAACTCAACTACATCTAGCGCAGTGTTAAAATTACTTGAGACTTTAATAGTATCTTCAATGCGAATAATGCAACTATTATCACTAAATATTGATACTTCACCTTCATTTAACTCATGATTAAAAGCTATTTCATCTGCAACAAGTTCTAAATATTTTTGATTATCATTTAATACTTCATCAGTAAATAATAAAGAAGAGTTAGTGTTTAAGAAGGCTTGTGCTTGGTTTAATGCAGTCATAATTTTTTCCTCTTAGGTTGGCTTCGCACCATTGCGTAAGCTCTGAATTAATTATGTTCGCAATCACGAACGAGTGCAAGCATTAAATTGATTATTTGTTTAAAATACATCAAAAGTATTATTTTTAGATAGTTAGATGTGAATCTGTAGGAAGTTTGCACTACGGCAGACTTAAGCTAAACTTAAAGTGTTCAATTTCATAAGATGAATTTCGAACATCTCCAGAGAAGCCACTGCTTAACAGACCAGTGGCTTTTCGCCGTTTAGCGCATTGAAAACACTAGACTTTAGTCAAATGCGTACAACAAGAGATTATGGTAAATAAATAACTTTCAATTCATATTCTTTAGCTATTTTTTCAATAGAGTGCATGTTAAAAATATAATTATCCTCAATACTCCCAATTCCCCTAGTTAAATTCCTTTTATCTTCATGAAATGGCAGTGAATCTACCGTTTGTACTGAATAACCAGATTTACCAGCACCGATTTTAAGCTCATCCCATGAGCCTAACATTGTTTTTTGAATCAGTACGGCCTCTGCCCCGTAAGTTTCTATCGCGTATCGTAAACGGTCAAATATATCCATGATTGCTTCCTTATAAATCAGTGAAATTTTCGCTACCAGTGATAAGATGATTTATCACTGGTAGATTCAACTCAAACTGCAATCTAACTCATTGAATGATAGCGCCTTAACTTGCCTCTCACCATACAATATACTCTATCAATAACAACACTAAGTAAAACTGCAACAACTAAATTGGGTATTATTAAATATATAAACAAATCTGTAGATAGATGTAACAACCTGAATTCTATGAAGATTAAACCCAAAATAACAAACGAGGGTAGCGACCAGTGCACTGATGATAAACTATTCATTTTAATTCCTTTTGTATTCACTCCCAAAGATAAACAATAAAATTGAACCATGCAAAAACAAATAATAAGGCAATCATCAATACCCAAACAGCTGCAAATAACAATCCAGTCAAAACTGAAACCTGTGTATATCTTTCTATTAATGACATCTCTAATTTACGCATTTCCAACCTGTTTACTATTGAATTATATAAACAACTAAAAGCCAAAACAGGTATATAACCAGCGAAACACAAGGAGATGGCAGTAACACTAGCAGCAAAAAGTAAATAAAAATATTCTTCAAAAACTAATATATTTAAATAATCCATTTTAATATCCTAATTAATAATGTACGCACAATTTTTTAATCAATAGAGAAGCTGGCACTGAATAACAATAATTTGAACCTACCAGTGATAAAATCACTTATCACTGGTAAATAGTTGTATTAAAAATCAGATTTAACAGATTGATTGTATTGCTTAAGTGCTTCTTCGTGGTCTTCTTCGCAAACATCACACTCTGTTTGATTACATGAATGATATCCGCAGTGTTTACAGTTGAAAGTAAAGTATTGATTTATTGAACCTTCGCAAAGTTCAAATACCCGCTTCACAGCTTCTTTTTTACAACTTGGACAAGATTCCGAATGTAATTTAATATCATCATCAACTACATTATTAATAACAAATTCGTTGTATTCTAACTGGCTTATAACGCTCATATTTCGTCCTTAATTATGAATTTAAAATGTAACTACTGCCCTGTTTCTTTACTTTATAGTTGGGGGCAACGCCCTTGTCGCTATACCCAGACTATAGGTTCAGCGACAATTTACAAAAACTCCTAACAGCTATACACCCTCTTTCATCAATATAAACTCTGATCGGTCATACCAAAAAAGTCTCTCTGACGGGTGAAAAGCACCATCAAAATCAATCTTCAAACCTATTTTTTCAGCATTGAATTCTTCACAAAAGGCATGGGGGTTTTCAATAAGATAGTGGCGAGCATTCAAACAACAAAGCACTAACTTTTCTAAACAATCCTCGGAGTAAACACCAAATTCATCTTCAAAATCTCCAGTTAAAACATCGACACACCAACAAAGTAAATCATCTTTACATCTCTGCGTGTTTAATGATGTGGTGAATTTTTCAAGAAGGGGCAAGATATCTGCTATCAATTGCGTACGAATGAGCACCTTTCCCACGCGAGTTTCAATAACATTATAATTGAACGCTTGGTGAGTTGAGCTTACATCTTTTGGTAAAGTCATCATATAATCCTTATATGGTTTTGCCACTCGGCATTGCTAAAAAAGTATCTATAAAACAGTGAACAACCGCGACTACCTCCTTAACTCCACTGATTTAATTATATAATAATGACCCAGAAAAACAACAAAATATCGATGATTTTATGTAATTTTTTCGTGTTTTTTTGCTGAATTTTTAAATACCACTGGACAACATTGTCCAATGGTTATTGAAACTAAGCAGCTAGAAAAAACTTATTATTTTGTTTCATGTAACGTGTTATTTCACGGCCAATCCAGCGAGCAACAGGCAATGCTACACCGTTACCAATTTGCCTGTAAGCCGATGTATTAGAAACAGGAAACATAAAATCATCAGGCACCCCTTGCAGCCTCGCCCACTCTCTAACTGAATACGGCCTCACTCCCAGCGGAAAGCGTTTATCTGAAACTAACCGAGTCGATTTGTCCTTCGCGTAATGAGCGACGCAGGTTGGTGCCAAATCACCTTTAACGGGATCGGATATAATCGGCAAGTCCCTATACTCTCCCCCCATTCGTTGATAAATCGCTTTGGGATAGGTGATATCGGGATCACATTCTAAAATTTCAGCCAGCCTGATTGGTGTGGTATTTTCTGGCGGCCTGACTGAAAAATGGCGCTTAGTACCGATAATGATCAGCCTGTCCCTTCTTTGTGGTAGCCACCATTCCGCTTTAATTGGACAAAATACATTAACGTAATAATCCGGCATTTTCGTCATAGCTTCCATAACAATTGGAAAAGCGCGCATTCCAGGAACGTTTTCAATCACGTAAAATTCAGGGCGGGCGATGGCCAGATGACGTAATGCATGTAAAAACAATTCATCACCCGTTCTGACGCCATGAATATCGCCGATCGTCGAATATTTTGTGCACGGGTAAGTAAATACCATACCGTCACAATTTCCCTGCTCTGTTACTATCTCACTGGTTAAATCACATTCTTTAACGTGATCACCAATATTCAATCGATACGTTTTACACGCATCACTATCAAGTTCAAACGCCTGAGAAACCTCTATACCAGCCTGCATCAACCCCATGTCCATTAATCCAGCACCCGAAAAATAACTATTTACTGTAATCATATTGTTTTCCTTGTTTAAAGTGGCACACAGCCTCAAATTAATGAGGCTGTGTAATAACAGCGAGGGGTTAGATTTTGCTTACCAGACGATAAGGAAGAGAAAAAACAAGTCGGCTAAAACGAATACTGTAATTTTTAAGGCTAAACGGTGAATTGCCTTTTTCCCCTTTGTTAACCTTTTCTAAATGCACACCATGTTTAATTAACGGCACCACCATTTTTCTCTCATAAGTGACGCCACAAATCAAACAGAAGGTTTTCATTGCGTAAATATAGGGTTCGACCCAGAAAGCGCGGTGCCAAACAATAGAATAAGCATTGTCGGCTTTGTTGACGGTTTTAGAGGGGGCTGGAACACTGTTAATAAAAGTGTCTAAAATATGGTTTTGGTAGGCTACGACATGGCCATCATGTAATCTATTCATCATATTATCCTTGATATGGTATTTGCCCGTAGGCATTACTAAAAAATGATTTAAAAACAGTGAAGAAAAACGTTTTACTTCCTAAACTCCACAATACAAATTATATAAAAATGACCCCAAAAAGCAAATAAAATATGAATAAATAAGTTAACTTTTTATAGTTTTTTTGTGTGACTTTTTTATGCGCTTTTGAGCAACGCGAAAGCATGACAGACGTAAGGCGGGTGCTTCTCACCGCCGCGCAGCAGGCCGTAGGGCTGCGAAAGCTCTTGTCGAGACGTATTACATTCAAAAATATTATCAGCGCGTCATAAGCCGCTCAGCTAACCACGAACCAAACCACTCTGCCAGACAACGCTTTTGTAGCACGGTCAATGATACTCAGCCCCTTTGATGCCCGAAGGGAAAACCAGGGTAGATGATATTTTAGCGCCCTGGGATTTGAGCGAAGCGTTTTCAAATCCCAGGAAGTGCGCGCAGCATTTAGCCCTGATGCCAACACGCGTGCCGAGACTGTTTTTTTAGGCTCGGTTTCACTCGTGTCAGTCGTTTATGACGCGTGTGAAATGCAGCAGGTTGCCGAATGCAGTAATGAGGTGCTTCGTTTTAATGTTTTTATCTTTAATCTTTTATTTTTTAATCTGTTATTCTTTACTCTTTGATTTTTATCTTTGAAATGTTTGTCGATTTAATCTTTGTTTTGTTCCGTTCAACAAAAAAATATCAACACAGTCCCTGGGATACTCGCTAGCTCATTTTTTTAAGCACAGCATCATTTGCACCAGACCATAATCAGGCTGATGTGAACATAAAAGACATAACCAATTGTTAAATTTGTTTTTTATTTAAACCAACTCACCGTCTATTTCAATCCCAGCTTTATCAAATAATTTGCCCAAATGCCCTAAAATACCTGACTGAGATGAAAAATTCTTACTGTCTAATGCACACAGTTCTCCTTTACCTGACAATATTTTTAAGGCCTTATTTTTTTTCGTGTGTGTTAATTGCTCTATTTTAATTTTCGAAAAAGGGCTGACTTTCTTTTCGGACCAAAATATCAGGTGTTCAATAAACTCACTTTCATCAATCAACTGAACGCGAGCAAAACGAGATACCGGCTCTGTTTTTTTCTTTGGCTTTTCATTTTTTTTCAACTCTTTTTTAAACTGCTCAACCAATATCTGTTTAATTGGATATTTACATAAAATCAGTAAATTAAGAAAATTAGCGTAGCTTAAATTACCCTCTGAGATGGTCTTAAAAGTGCCTTGGTTCCATCCCAAGCGATTTTTTAACCCACCTCGCGTGAGTCCGGTCAAAGAATGTTCACCGATAAATCGAAAAATTTCTTCTTTCGGTGGAGACATATACTCCTCTGGCGAGGTGAGATAAGACAAAGGTAGAGACCCTGCGTCTATACCGTCAATAGTTTCATACAACACCTTTCCATATGCGATATAAACAAGTAATGCCCAAGTAGCATAATTAATACAAGATAAATTATCAGGAGATTGCTCAATATGCGCAAACCAGCGACGAACACTCCTCCCACCGATACCTAATAATTTATTCTCATTATCTTTCCCCCTAAGTGGCTCCCATCCCAGCGCATCAAGTACCGTTTTAACTTCTGTTACAGTCGGTTTTTGCCAAAATTCAAAGGCCATCAAGGCCTCTTTTCTTATATTTTTCATTTTTTCTTACCTAATTTATTGTTTAATATAACTAACCTGCCAGACAATGCTTTTATAGCAAGCCTAATGCTACTCAGCCACCCCGACGCCCGCATGGGCAAATCAGGGTAGATGTTATTTTAGCGCCCTACCCCCTGAGCGGAGCGCTTTCAGGGGGTAGGAAATGCGCGCTTCCTTTTGCGCTTTTGCTTTTTTTGTCGGGGGGCAACGCCCCCCTGGTTTATTTTTACTTCTTATCGTATTTCACTAATTTAGTGTTCACCACAGCCGTTGAAAACGTATCATTAGGCAACCTCTCTAGTTCATAGAAGCCGTCAAGGTTACAAGTAATAGGCACCAGCGAAACAATCTCCCCCTGCCCCGCTAAAAGGGATACAGCCGCTTTCAGGTGACGCTTATAAAGCTTAAACGGTGGATTCATCAGAATATTATCAAAGCGGAGTGGTGTTTTTTCTGCAAACTCAAAGAAACAGTCACGGACTAAGTGAACGCCCAATCCCTCAAAACGCGCCTTTGTCGCCTCAAATAGTCCACAATGGCGCTCTACCCCTGTAATATGTGAAGGTTCAACGTCATTTTCAATTAGTGCCTGTATGAGCTGACCTGTGCCGCATTGTGGCTCTAATACTCGCCCCAACTCATTAAAATAACTAACCATATTTCGCGCGACATTATCAGGGGTCACATGACATTCAGTAAATTTATCAACAGTAATCACAGGAACTGTGGCAAGTTGCGCCAAAGGCGCAACTTTTACCCGTTTTGTAATTTTCATCGTATTGGACTTATTAGGCCGACGATAAACAGGTATTTTCATTAAGCCACCTTTTCACTTTCAGCAATATAATTGATTGCGTTAGACTCCGGCACGGGATGCGCTTTAGAGTCAGTTAAAAAGACGGCTACCCATTTACGCTTGTAATAAATTTTAGTTGAACTAGGGTCTAGGCAAAGTCTAAAACGAAATTTTCCACAAGCGGATAACCGAACACCTCTTGATTCATGGTAAACGGCTTTATATTCGGCTTTGGTTAAATGGATTACGTTTAGTGTTTCAAGCCTATTATCAAATCTACCAGTCGATGAAAGTGTTTTAACATCAAGATTTAAAAGCGGTAACTGAGGTTCGCGCTTTGGCGGCACGCTGTAGCCTTGCACCTGCATCACATCGCGCCACTCATCATCACTTAGGCTTAATTCACTACTATCTGATAAATGACACGGTAGCGGCACAAGGGACGTTAATACCCATTCGCCAGTATCTTTATTTTGCTTGGCTTTTGGCTGTAATGCGCCATTTTCACGGGCAAACGCCTGTAAAACTGCGGCGGTCATTTTGCCCTCAAAGCGCTCACATTCTCCCAATTCGCCGCGCTCGTAACCGATACGCCCCAATAAATGCGCTATTTTGCGGTGAATATTTTGGCTGTGTAGGGTGCATTGATGACTTTTTATTGACTCGTTAATAATCTCGGCGGCAGTCATCCCCTCGTAGGCTTTATAAGGAATAACAGGTAAATTTGTTGCCTTTAACCGTACCCCACAAAAAACGTTTACTTTGCGTGATAGGGTTTCATTATCATGACCAAAATCGGCTAGCCATTTATTTAGTAATGTAAGGCCATAATGAGCGTTATTCAGCTTTTTCTGAATATCGCGTAAATCCTTCAATAACCCTTTGATTCGATTAAATCTAGTACTGTAGTTTGCTTTACGATTAGCGAAATATTGCACTCCTTTAATGCGGTCAATCCAATAATTAAACGTCGAAATATTGTCGTCACTTTTCTGAAAACAGCGCTTAATTGTGTTTTGTAATTTTCGCGCTTTGGCCTCAGAATGATGACCGCTTAAAATCGGTTGACCTGCGGGAACCGCTTCACTAACTTTAAGCGCCTTAGCATGATAATCATGCGCATCTTGTAAACGGTTATTTGCGTAATTCTCAAAACGGGCGGCACGCTCGGCGGCACGTTCAACGAGTGTCATTTCTTCCATGTCCAGAAACTTAGAATTAGACACTAATAGCGCAAAATCCTCTCGTGTGGTAGTCCAAAGCGCATACATCAGGCCATTGTAAGTTTTATCCTGCCCTTGCTTGGGTGCCCACTTAAAGCCCAAGTCCTTTAAAAAATTGTAATGCTCTTGCTCAAGATGCTGCTTGGGATAAAGGCGGATTTTATTATCTTCAACCGAATAAGTCGCGTCAAAAGTGTAATCAGAAAAGGGGAAATTGAATGTTTTCATCACATAATCCTTATATGGTTTTGCCCGTAGGCATTGCTAAAAAATGATTCAAAAACAGTGAATAACAACGTTTTACTTCCTTAACTCCACTGTAAACAATTATATAAAATTGACCCGAGAAAATCAAATTAAATTGATAAAAAACACAAAAATATTTGTTATTTTTCTGTCATTATTTGATATATCTTAATGAGCTGCTCAGCGTTTAGGGTATGAATTGATAAACGAAATTTTTCATCTTCATCTATTTTATGATCTAACGCGCCAAAATTCGGAATATAATATTTATTACCTCCTCCATGACGTTGATTTTCTAACGGAATAATTTTAGATATTGAATGGATAATATTTTGACGTAACTGATAGGAAGCGCGTTTTTGTGTATGCTCTTTTAACATGGCCTCTTTTTTGTTCAGTACATCATCATAATGAATCAATAAACGTTTATTGAGATCGGCAGCAATGGCCTTGGGTGATTTTTTTAAGCTGCAACCAATGCTATGAAAAACATTCAAATATCGAGCATTTGACTGTTCAAAGCATAAACTAAATTGTGGTAATTCTTTTCGATATGCTGATGACAACTGAATAAAAATGCCTTTCCGGTCATCAAGCCAAACTTGGCCATTTCGGTAATTATTAATAAATTCTCGTGTTTTAACGTCATTAAAAAACCAGTTGTCACCAAGATAGCAACACACACTTTTTAATAATTCGATAGTATCATTGTTATAATTTGTAGTCATAAAGCCTCCTAAATGATAAATAGGGGCGTTTTTACGCCCCGAGCATACTAAGCCGCTATATATTTTCGATTTTTGCCGTAGACAGGCTTATGCGAGCCGTGGAGTTCACGTATTTCATTCATCGAGCAGGACTTACGATTTTTAGACTTGAATTGTTCAGGCCTGTAATACCAGCAACCCCCGTTTTTTTTGCAAAAGTAGCATCCTATCCCGCCTTCTTTTCGGCCTAATTGTTTTGCAAAAGGTTTTGTGTTGCCGCTGATCCAAATCCAGTTACCACAGATTTCTATTTCAAAATCGGCGTTTTCGCGTTCCTGAAGCACAAACAATGCACTAAGCACAGTGTTAAATTCTTCACTGTAGTCTGTTTGTTGAAAGTCTTCTGTAGCTTCAATGGTTTCAGATTCAAACGAGTCTAAACTACGCAAAAAGTCATAAGCTAAGTTAATTAACTTCATGGTTTCAGCTTCTGCTGGATTGCGATCAGGGTGATATTTTAGAGAGGCAGCTTTATAGGCTTTTTTTATTTCTTTTTTAGTTACAGACTGGGACAAATTTAATATATTAAGCGCGTCGTTAATATTCATTGTTTTTCTTCCTTTTTTAAGGGTATTTGCCCCGAAGGGCATCAGTTGAAAACAATATTATTATATAATATACATATAAAAAATCAATAAAAAATAGATTTTTAGGGTCGATTTTATACTATTTTTTATGCGATTTTGAGCAACGCGAAAGCATGGAAGCGGAGCGAAACCAAAACGCAGCGCGTTTTATCTTGTCGAAACACTGCTAATAAAATGCAATAACAGAACGTCATCAGCATGGTTAACAATAAAAGAGCGCGCTCACCCCCTGCCAGACACGCTGTTATAGCCCGTTATAGATTCCTCAGCCCGCCAGATGGCCGTAGGCAAAATTAAGGTTGATGTTTGGATATTTTAAGTAAAAAAAATTAATTATTGATCGCGGAGCGAGATTTTAGAGTTGATTGTGGTTAACTCGTTTTTTGAGTTATCCACATATCCACTCTCTTTTTAATAGCTTTTTTATTTAAGATCTTTTTTTAAAGATCTTTTTGATTTTTGAAAGCCTTGACAGCTCTAGCTTTGAGAGAAAAAAGTAAGAGAATTTGTCCCAATACCGTGAGGATTTGTCCCAATATCTTTTAAAAACCGTGAGGATTTGTCTCAAAACCGTGAGGATTTGTCCCAATTTTGACTTAAGTGTGTGGATAATTTTTAAGTCTGTTATATTCAAAAAATAGATACTGAATACACTTTCAAAGCCGTGAGGATTTGTCTAATTTAAGGCAATAATGTCTCAATCCCATAGGTCAAAACCGAGTAAAAGGTAATACTTCTACCTCCGAAACACTCAAAGGTGAGAGAATTTGTCCCAATACCGTGAGGATTTGTCTAACTTAAGGCAATAATGTCTCAATCCCATAGGTCAAAACCGAGTAAAAGGTAATACTTCTACCTCCGAAACACTCAAAGGTGAGAGAATTTGTCCCAATACCGTGAGGATTTGTCTAACTTAAGGCAATAATGTCTCAATTCCATAGGTCAAAACCGAGTAAAAGGTAATACTTCTACCTCCGAAACACTCAAAGGTGAGAGAATTTGTCCCAATACCGTGAGGATTTGTCTAGCTTAAGGCAATAATGTCTCAAT
>NZ_CANLZC010000130.1 GCF_947495455.1 uncultured Shewanella sp.
CAATGCCATGAAAGTTCCCAAATAAAATCAACTTCCTGGGAATCACCTGTGAGTAAAAAAACTGGGGATTCATCAGTTCCGGGTGTGTACGAAGTGACATTATTAGGAGCAAGGCAATATGCCATGAGAGTGTGGTTAGAGCCTCATAAAATGGCGGCTAAGGGAGTCGAGGCCGCGGATGTGATAGCCGCTCTGGAAGATTATAATTTACGTTCGACGGCGGGTAGCATGGACAGTGCTTGGATCACTTTGGAGCTCAGTGCGAGTACCAATATCAGTTCTCAGGAAGCCTTTGATAATATCGTGATCCGCCATGTGAATGGGCACTTTGTTCGAATAAAAGATATTGGTTACAGTGAATTTGGAGCGGTAGATTACACTCAAGGTGCTATTTATAAGGGAGATCCTGCTGTTATTATGGCGGTATCAAGCTCTGATCATACTAATGCGATAACCACAGCCAACAAGGTTATTGAGTTGTTACCTCTGCTGCAAGCAAAGGCACCAGAAGGCTTAAATATTGAGTTAAATTGGAATGTGACCGCATTTAGCCAAGCTGTGGTAGACGAAGTGTATCGCGCCTTTATTGAGGCCATAATTTGTGTGTTTATTATTATTTGTCTCTTTATGGGGTCGATTCGAGCGATTGCGATCCCTTTAGTGACTGTGCCTTTTTCTATTTTGGGCGCGGCAATGGGCATGTATGCCATGGGTTATAGTTTAAATTCCTTAACACTATTAGCTTGGGTGCTGGCTATAGGGCTGGTAGTGGATGATGCGATTATTCTGGTAGAAAATACTCATCGCCATATCATGCAAGGAATGGGGCCATTTGATGCAGCGTTGAAAAGTGTCAGTGAGCTGCGTATGGCCATTATCACCATTACGCTATGCATCGCCATTGTGTTTATTCCTATTGCCTTTGTTCCCGGTTACACCAGCGCATTATTCACTGAATTTGCCTTAACATTATCCTTTGTTGTGGTGATTTCTGGTTTATTGGCATTATTTGTATCACCGTCCATGTGCAGTAAATTGTTACAACAGCGAATGCAAGAGAGCCGCTTTACCCATTATTCAGAGCACTGTTTCCATATTATTCGAGTGCAATACCGCCGTTTATTAAGGCAATTATTAACCATGCCGGGATTTGTTGGGCTGATTTTTGTTGGATTAATGATAGGGGGGGGAGTGCTCTATAACAAATTACCCACTGATTTAATGCAGTTAGAAAATACGGGAGCAATAAACACTTTAGGTTTAGGGCCAGATAATGCCAATTATGAGTACATAGCGCATTACAGCCAACCTTTAGCCCATATTTATCAGTCGATTCCAGAGGGAAAGGCTTGGGGTATGTTTAATGGCATACCTGCCTTTGGTGGGGCGACGAATAGCATGAGCTTTATTTTGCTGAAACCTGAATTCCTGTCTAAAGAAGATGAGATTTTGGATCAAGTTCAACGTCAGGTATCGGAACTCGGCGGTTTTGAAGCTTTTTCATTTAAACTCAATACCGTGCCAGGTGGCGATCAACAGCCATTAAGCTTTGTACTCACCACTTCAGGTTCTTACGAGGAATTAAGTTACCAAGTGGATAAGTTAATGAACATACTTGATAATTACCCAGGCATTATGAGTCAAAGTACGACGTTTAGATTCGATAACCCGTTATTACAGCTAAATATAAACCGAGATAAGGCAGCCGAGTTAGGTGTGAGTGTGGCATCGATCAATGACACATTGAATACCTTTTTGGGAAAACCTGTGTCCACTTTTTTTGAGCGAAAGGGCTATAGTTATCAAGTGATCCCTCAAGTCCCAAGAGCTTTTAGAATGGGGGGGGATGATCTGAAAACTGTCTATGTCCGCAGTGATAGTGGCGACATGATAGGGTTAGACAATTTGGTGAGTGTGACACAAACAGTGGTACCACAAACCTTAGCGCAATTTAATCAAATGCGTTCAGCGACGATCACTGCCAGTATTGGAGCTGATTATACTTTAGGCCAGGCAGTTGCTTTTTTAGAAGATTACGCCGCTCACTCTTTGCCCAATCACTACGGGTATGATTTTACTTCACAAGCTAGAGATTTTTTACGTTCTGGTTCTCAGTTGTCTATGGCCTTTAGTTTTGCATTGATCTTGATATACATTTTGCTTGTGATGCACTTTAATAGTTTTGTCGATCCTCTCATTGTGATGTTGAGTGTGCCCCTTGCCGTTGTGGGAGCGCTTTATTTGATGTATTTAACGGATACGAGCTTAAATATATACACGAAAATGGGTTTGATCATGTTGGTGGGACTCACCAGTAAAAATGGTATTTTAATTGTGGATTTTGCCAATCAAATACGTGTTGAAGGCAAGCATCTTCGTCAGGCTATTATTGCGGGCGCAGCAACGCGATTAAGACCCGTACTCATGACCGCGGCCGCTATGGTGTTTGGCGCTTTACCGTTAGTGATCTCAAGTGGCGCTGGAGCCGTAGCGCGCAATCAAATTGGTTGGGTGATTATTGGGGGAATGGTGCTTGGAACCTGTTTGACTTTATTTGTCGTGCCTGTGGCTTATTTGTTTATTAATGACAATGTTAAACGGTTTGGGAGCCACAATGAAGGACACTCTGCGAATGCAACAAGTCTGAATTGACTCAAAGGTGCTTTGGATATTGATTGGCGTATTCTGGGCTTATTATAGGGAATGTTATGATGCCAGATAGTAAAATAGATTGGGTGTTATTGATTGCTGTGTTGTCTGTGAGTTGGCTAATTGCATTTGATGTTACGGCATTTGCCATTGCAATGACCCATTTGACTGATATTTTTCAAGCCGATCTTAATACCGTGCAATGGGTGTTTAATGGTTACATGTTAATGTTTGCCATGTGGGTGATACCTGCAGGGTATTTGGCTGACACTTACGGCCCTTTTCGTATGTTAATTGTGGGCATGAGCATTTTTTCTGTGTTTGCTTTGTTGGGGGGATTTGCTCAATCCATTGATGTGTTAATTGCTTGTCGCATTGCCATGGGAATAGGCAGCGCTTTTTTATGGCCTGCCTTGTTAGGAAGTTTGGCTCATATTTTACCTTCTGCTTATATGAGTTGGTTGGGGGGACTCATGTTAGGGGCGGCAGGGCTTGGTAATGCATCGGGCTCATTATTAAGTGGCGTGATATTAGCTTATGTTGATTGGTCATGGATCATGTGGTTCAATGTTCCTGTGGCTTTGATTGCCTATGCCTTTATGGGTAAAAAAATAGGTCAACTTAACATTATTAAACAACATAAAGCGGTTAATTTATGGAGTATTTTTTTACTCATGATAGCAGCTTTCTCCTTATTTTTAGCTTTATATCAAATTGGTGATGATACGGCTTCTATGGATGAGGCCATGAGTTTGTTTCTGGTCTTTTTGGTGAGTTTTTTATTGTATTTATATTGCGATCTTAAAATGTTAAAAACCCCTTTGATACCAAGATTGTTAATCAATAATCATCAATTTAGGGTGATTCTATTTTGTGTGTCTTTTATTTCTATGGGCTTTATCGCCGTTTTGGTCATGTTACCTCATTACTTGATGAGTCAATTACATTTCACCTCCGTTGAGGCTGGGCTGGCACTTCTACCTACGATTATTGCTTATACTTTTTTGTCGCCGTTAACGGGAAAAATAGGCCAATATATTTCAGCGAAATATGTGGTGTTCTTGGGCTACTGTGCAATGATTTTGGGTTATGTATTACTGCTTGATATTTCATCTTTGCCTGTTTATGGTCAATTGGTTTGGACTTTTGTATTGGTGGGGGTGGGAGTGGGGTTAGTTTATCCTGTGATCATGGCTCAAGCGATTCGATTAACGGGGAAAGAATACGTCAGTATTGTGGGAGGGGTAGTGTATATGGTCAGGCTTTTTGGGGGGGCGTTAGGCGTTGCATTATCCACTTTATGTATTAAGCTCTCAACCAATTTATTGCAGGGGCTTTGGCATACGAGTTTACTTTTTTTATGCCTATTATTGATAGGATTGATGGTCTGGTTAATCAGTTTTAAAGCTTTAATCAGTGTGAAAGCGTCTACATAAGTGGATTTATTATCCATTACTTGGCATTTAGATGAAATAACAAAATCGGTGATGTTTGATTGAGTGGATCTGGTGTTTTAATCCAGAATACACTATACCTAACAGGTTAATCACAAAAATGATTGTTGGTAAAACAAAGCTAGTCTTAGAGATTGCGCTAAGGAAGTATGAGGGCCACTTTATTGAGGGATACTCATGCTTAAATGGATGATTCTTGTAAAACTTACCTTTGATGTCTTTCGATGCTTTTTTCACCCTATTACTTGTTTTTATTATTCCTTTATTTATAGGCGTTTTTTTATTCGACTTTTTATTCGACTACAGCGTGCTTCGGCAGTATGTGTCTTGATGACACTGACATGGGGCTGCATGAGCTTAGATCCCAGTTATGAGCTGGGTATGGCGGCGCAAGAGACACGCCGTATCAATGGCACACTGGATCCTAACGAGGCTTGGCAATTAGATGTACAAGCTGCCAGTCCTGCGTGGAATGGTCATTCTGATTTGAGCTATGATGCCGCCGTATCGGTTGCCCTGCAAGGAGATCCGAGTTTACGTATGGCCTTGGCAAAAATTGTCGAGCAGCGTGCATGGTATGTACAGCAAGGCTTGCCGTCAAACCCCAGTATTGGATTTGGTATTGGTGCCGCTATCGATGGCATAGTGGGGGCGCCTATGTTTGTTCAAGGCATGCAAATGTTAAGCTGGCTTTGGAAGAACCCTCATAAAGTGGCCATGGCTGAAGCGGATCTGAAAGCGGCTGTGTATATGGCTGGCCAGCAAAGTGTGATTATACTGGCCAGAACGCGAATTGAATTGGCGGCGGTATTAGCGGCGCAAGAACGATTAGCATTAGATAAAGAATATCATGAGCTAACGGAACAAACTCTCGCACAAGCCCACAAAGCGAAACGGGACGATGCACTGTCAATGGTGAATATTCAGCGCGCTGTGGTTGAAAATGCAGAAGCTATGCTGGCCGTTGTTGAGAGCGAACACCAGTTGCGTGAAAAAAAATATTTATTGCTCAATACTATGGGGATCCCCAATGCCAGTATCGATTGGAAGGCCATGGGATTTCTTCCGCCTAAATGGAAAATTCCTACAGATGAAGCGGCGTTATTGACATTGGCGAGAGATAATCGGTTAGACGTGGCAGCAGCACTTGAAAAAGTGAATATGATTGAAGCCGGTTTAGGGCTGGCTAAAACGAAACGTTTACCAGATGTGAGTTTAAATGTGGCTTTTCAGAAAAACTTTAATGATAGGGAAGCCATTTTAACTGGGTTTTCTTTTAGTTTGCCTATTTTTGATAATGGCGATCCAGCTGTGGCTATGGAGATGGCTAAGCTTACTCAGGCGAGAATGGCGCTCTTATCTTTGAGTGAAAAAGCGCAAAGGGAAGTCTTAACCAGTTATAATAGATTATTAGAAGCCCGCTCCCAAATGGAGATCATTAATAAGACTCAGCTTGAGGCGGCATTATCGGCACAAAATAGCAGTATTCATGCTTATTCAAAAGGCCTTATTGATTATAATACGGTATTAATGACCCAAAGAAGTCACGTGTTAACCGCAAGGCATTTAATTCAACTTAAGTTTGCCACTATGCAAGCTATGTGTATGCTACGTCAGGCGATTGGTGGCAGCTTTAATGCTCAATTAGGCGCCGTGCCTGACATAGATATCCATTGACGCTTAAATCATGCATAAATCTGTGTGTTAGCGTTCAAGACTATATTGTATCGCTCAAGGCTGTATTTTAGCGTTTAATATGCAAAAGCAGGTTATTTAAATCACTAGTATCTAAGTCACTAATACTTAAATCACTAATATTTGAACGCCTAATATTAAAGGATGCAATATTGTAAGCTCAGCATTAAAAGTGCTGGGCTTTTTTTGTTTGATGTTTATTAATATCGAAATGAATATTAATAAATAATATCTTTTGTTTTAGTACAAAAGGGTAATGCATTTTATGAATATTTGTTGATATGTTATTTCCCCAACAGAAAAAAAATCAAGATGCTCTTGATCCCTTTACCGATTTTGATGGAAGACTCATCGTTTATTGATATTTGAAATCATCGGCTTTAATGGGGTGTTGCTTACAATAATAATTAGGGTTTATTTAAAAACATCAAAGTCGATATTTTATTTAAGTGTGCCTTAAAAGACGTTAGGATACTTTTGAGGCCGGTTTAATACCGTTAAATGAATAAAGTCAAAAGTGGTGATGCTTTTAAATGCACCTCCTAAGGAGAAATGCAAATGAATTTAGCCTGGCCATTTAAATCTTCGTCATTTAAAGCATCGGCATTAAGAATGACGCTTTTAACAAAAAAATCCGCTGCTTTGCCTATGGAAACACATAAAGCCTTTCCCTTTAAAATGCATATCTGTGCAGCACGAGTTAATCAGACTTTTAGGGGGACTCCCTTAGGGTTAATGGGCATGGGCATGGGCATATTGTCATTAGGAATGACATTTCAGGCTTTAGCACAAGGGTATTATATTGATGAACAAAGTGCTAAACGATTAGGCGATGCTTTTTCAAGCGGTGCAGCCGATGCCAGTGATGCCAGTACTGTGTTTTATAATCCCGCAGGTATGGTGCGCCTCGATGGTATGCAGCTGGTGGGCAATTTCAGTGGCGTCTATACCCAAACGGATGTGACTATGTCCGGAGTCAGTTTTGATGCCAGTTCAGCGACACTATCCAGCCCCATTCAGGGGGCAGAGCAAGTTAAGCTTGATGAAAGCTTTCTTATTCCGTCGGTCTATTTTAGTTATCAGTTGTCCCCCAGTTGGCACTTAGGTGCCAGTTTAAATGTGCCTTATTCCAGTGGTTCAGAATTTAATACCGATTTTGTGGGACGTTATTTCAGCCTTAAATCGGACATAACCAGTGTGAATTTGGGTTTGATGGCCTCTTATCGAATTTCTGCTCAATGGAGCGTAGGTTTAGGGGTGAATTCACAGTATATCGAAGCAGAAATTCAAAATCAGGTCAATAGTTCAGGGATCTGCCAGTTAGGGATTGCCTCGGGAATGTCTGCGGATCTGTGTGTTGGATTAGACAGCTCAGGTACTTATACTGATGATGGTAATGTGAAAATGAAAGGAGACGATCTTGCCTTTGGCTATACGTTTGGCGTCTTGTATCAATGGGATTTTCATACTCGATTTGGTCTTAATTACCGCAGTAAAATCAGTCATACATTAACGGGTGATGCC
This sequence comes from uncultured Shewanella sp., assembly GCF_947495455.1. Classification (GTDB taxonomy): domain Bacteria; phylum Pseudomonadota; class Gammaproteobacteria; order Enterobacterales; family Shewanellaceae; genus Shewanella. The sequence goes on from NZ_CANLZC010000130.1 coordinate 7,323, forward strand.
ACCATCAGCGCGCCTGATATTGTCGGTATGGTTGAACCTATGTTGACTTCACGTGTAGAAGGGGGCTCTGTTGAGTTAGTGACCCCTGAAACATTGGACTTAAGTGGCCTATATCAATTAAACGAGGACTGGCATCTACAAGCGTCAGCCAGCTGGTTTCGTTGGAGCCAGTTTGAAGCCTTAGATATCGAATTGGACAATGGTGGCGGGTTTTCGACGGCGCAAAATTGGGATGACAGTTATCGCCTCGCGGTTGGATTGGGTTATCAATTGACACCGCATTGGGTATTACGGACTGGAATGGCTTATGAGAGCACGCCAGTGCCCGATGAAACTGTCTCGTTAGATTTTGCTTTTGGCGATTTTTATGCTTTATCTATGGGGGCCAGTTATCAATTCAGTGATACCTTATATTTTGATCTGGGTTACCAGCATACCTTTAGCTTTAACCGAGATATCGCTCAAGGTTCGCTGATTGTCGACAGCGCCGAAGTCTCTGGCAATGTTGAAACGTCTATTAATTCATTAGCGTTGGGGGTCAATTGGCTATTTTAATGCAAGAGGAAAAAAGCCATGGGGGGGCATCCGCCTCCTTAGCGCGCGGTGATGAATTAACCCGCCCGCTAAGCACTATGGACGCGAGAGATCCGACATTAATCAGCGGCTTGGATTCTGGAACTTATCCTCATAATGGTGTGAATACAAAGCAGGAGGTTGAGGATAACATTGAAGATAGTCAAGCTAGCAAGACGGTAAAGGAGTCAAGCCAAATTGCATGCAGTAATGACAATGCGAGTGACAGCCAAACAGGGATGCAAAATGATTTAATCGATTATCGTCATGCATTGAATGAAGTGGCTTTACCGTTAGCCTATGTGGATTTAACAAAACTTGATGCCAACATTGCGGCTTTAATGCTGCAAGCGAAGGATTTACCGGTTCGCATCGCCTCTAAGTCGATTCGCAGCGTAGCCATGTTGCGTTATTTATTGGCTAAAAGTAAGAAATTGCAAGGCGTTATGTGTTTTCATCCTCAAGAGGCGGCGTTTTTAGCCGAGCAAGGACTGGACGATTTGCTCGTTGCTTATCCGTCTATGCAAAAGGCGGCTATTTCGTCCTTAATTCCGTGGTTACAAAAAAATAGGCGTATTGTGCTAATGGTGGATGCCCTTGAGCAAGTTTTGCTTCTCGATGCCATAGCACAAGGATCAGGTGTGTGCTTTTCGGTTTGTATGGACATAGATGTGTCTCTGTCTATACCCGGACTGCATTTCGGCGTGCATCGCTCTCCCATTAATAGTGTTGATAAAGCCCTGTCTTTATACCAACACATTAAACAAAAACCGGGAGTAAATCTTGTTGGTGTCATGGGTTATGAGGCCCAAATAGCTGGGCTTGGGGATAGGGTGCCAAGGCAGTATGTTAAAAATTTAGCCATAAGAGGCTTAAAAAGCGTAAGTATTCCAAGGGTGGCTAAGCGTCGACAAGAGGTGGTGGCGGCATTAACGCAAGCAGGGGCTCAACTGGCGTTTGTAAATGGGGGCGGCACGGGTTCTCTTCACTCAACGTCACAAGATCACAGTGTGACTGAAATGACGATAGGCTCAGGCTTTTTTTGTCCTCATTTGTTTGATTACTATGATCACTTATCTTTAGCGCCTGCGGCAGGCTTTGCCCTTGAGGTGGTCAGGCAGCCCAATGGAAGTCGAGTGACCTGTGCTGGAGGCGGCTATTTAGCCTCAGGATCAGCCGATAGTTTCAGAGCGCCTATTCCCCATTTACCCAAAGGATTGTCACTGGATCCCAATGAAGGTGCAGGAGAAGTACAAACGCCCTTATGTCTTGCGCCTGATCTTTTGAAAACACAGCCTTTAACTGTGGGAGACAGTGTGTTTTTTAGGCATGGAAAAGCGGGGGAACTGTGTGAGCGTTTTACCACACTCTATGGCATTCGTAATGGGGCCATTGAGCAGCATTTTCAAACCTATCGAGGAGCTGGAATGTGTTTTTTGTAATGCATTTCTATTTTGTCAGTGTCCAATAAGGATAAATTGGAGAGCAGTCGATGCCAGAAGACTATGATTTAAAGCATGATTTAACACATGATTTTACTGATGACTTGACCTATGACTTTGCCATTATTGGCTCTGGGCCATCGGGCAGCGTATTAGCCCATTATTTGACAAAAGCAGGTGCCCGTTGTGTGATGTTAGAAGCCGGTAAGGGATTGAATAAACAGACTTACCCCAGCAATGAGTTGCATGCAAACAGTCAGCTTATGTGGAATGGTGGAATGGATACCTCAAAAGATGCCCAGTTACTCTTTTTACGAGGAAAAGTCCTTGGAGGCGGCAGTGTGGTGAACCAATGTCTGTTGGATAGGTTCGATGCCTTGGCGCTAAATGATTGGCGAGCCCAGTCCAATGTCAGTTGGCATGAACTCACTGAGTTTGAGCGCCATTATGACGAAGTCGAATCCCATTTTGCATTACATCATTTCACTTCAAATGAACATCAAACCAATGCCAAGCTTTTTATGCAAGGGTTAGATAAGTGTGGTATGCAATGGTCGCCGCTGCGTCGTGGACAATCCCAATGTGGGCTTAATCATGACACTGGGCAAGCCAATGATTGTATGCAGTGCTTAGGCGGCTGTGTACGGGATTCAAAGCAAAGCATGCCAGTCACCTTTTTAAAAAAAGCTCGAGCTCAAGGGTTAAATGTGTTAACAGATTTTCATGTGGCACAAGTGATCCACGGGCAGCATTTTGTGTCCATTTACGGCCACCAACTGGGCCAAGTTCGCAACATTCGTGCTCGTCATTGCATTTTAGCCGCTGGAGCCATAGGCACCACAGAGCTTTTGTTAAAGTCTGGATTTTTGCCTGCGTTACCCGCATTGGGGCAGGGCTTTACTTGCCACCCACAACGGATGAATATTGGTCTGTTTGATGAGGTGGTGGATGCTCATAAAGGCACTTTTCAAAGTGTGAAGTCCGATGATCCCAGTTTCAGAGAACAAGGTTTTAAATTGGAAAATGTGTTTGCAGGCCCCATTGCCATCAGCATGCTGAAACCTGGCTTTGGCCGTGAACATCAAGATTTTGTGCAGCAATACCGTCATATGGCTTGTATCGAAGTGGCGGTGAGAGATGCCACTGCAGGGCAAATCTTGTTGAATAATCAAGGCAAGCTTGTGATCGATAAACGGCTCAATCAAGCGGATCTTAAGCGCATTCAAGCCGGGCTCAATGCCGTCGATCGTGTCTTTGATGCGGTGAAGGCCAAATCAGTGCTAAAGTCTCCTTTTTCAATTGGTTTGCACTTAATGGGGGGCTGTACTATGGGAGACACGCCTCGAAGCAGCGTGGTTAATAGTGACTTTGGTGTCTGGAAGCATAACAGACTCAGTATTGCAGATTCTTCTATTTTCCCTAATGCACCAGGGATCAACCCCAGTTTGACTATTATGGCCATGGCGCATAAAGCCAGTGAAAGCTTGTTAGCACAATATGCCAGCCCCCATGTGTATTATCAACATAAGCCAACTAAGTCCCTTTTGGCCGACGCTTCTCTTGTTCAGAAAGGCGCACCACTTAGCGAAGGACTGAGTAAAGGCTTATTGAGTAAAGAGGGTAATAACGAGACGGCCACTGGATAACGCCTTAATGCAGCCTGATTTTAGAAGAGATTGTCAAATGAAGATTGTCAAATAGAGATAGGCTAACAAACTTCTGAGCCTAGCTGAGACAATACCGTGTACTGCTATAAAAAAGTACTGCTATCAAAAAATTCAAATCTAAAATAGTCGCTAATGCTGAGTATTATAGGGCGTTAGTGCTATTTTAACGGGAAAATGAGGAAGAGTTTGATATGGTTTATTCAAAATATTTAACACCAAGAGCTTATCAAGGCTTATTGCGATTAGGCGATGTGTTATTACCCGGAACGGCCCATATGCCAAGGTTTTCGTCGACCCATAGTAGTGAACATGTGGACGAGGTTTTAAGGGCCACCGCTGATAAAGACAGAGAAGATTTAGTGTTAGTCTTATCTCTGTTTAGTGTGTTACCTATCGGGCTGGTGGGTTTTTTATTGCGCTATGCCAGCAAGGTGTCCTCGGCGCCAATTGTCCCGACTCCATTAGTGAGTGGGCTGCACAGTATGCGGACCTGGTGGAAGACCCAATGGCGCTTATTGGACTTAGGCCTCAGAGGTGTGGTGTTTAGTGTGTATTACTCAGGGCTCAATAATGGCTTGAGTCAAACCCCCAATGTGCATCGACAAATGGATTACCAGTTAGCGTGCCTGCCAGAGCGAGCTGAACAGTCAATTCGAGCCACCGATTAACCTGGAACGTTATTGTAGAACTGTTTTAAAGAAGTATTATCAAAAAGTCTTGCCAAACAGTCGTGTCAAAAAAAGTCGTGCCAAAAAAGGAATAAAGCAGTCATGAGCGTCAAAGTAGCCCAAGAGAAGACATTAAAAGAAAAGACATCCCAAGAAAAGACATCAAAAGACAATAGAGATGCAGCGCAAAGCCAAACCGTGCAAAACCTGCACGCGGCTCAAGGGGAAAAAGCGTGCGAGAGTACTCAAGTGCAAGTGGAGTCTAGCATGATCACGGCGCGATTAGCGCAACAACGTTTAGTCAAAAGCAGCATCAAGGAGCGTCTTGCGGGCATAAAAGCCATACGCAATAGCTTGTTTTCCCAGCGAGAAAAGATCATTGATAAGATAGTGCATGAGACTGGGAAATGTCGCACAGATGCGCAGCTAGCTGAGATCATGGGGGTGATAGATTATGCCGACTGGCTCTGTGATCATGCCGAAAAAATCTTAGCCGATACTAAAGTGGCCACGCCCATTAGCTTGATGGGAAAAAAATCTTTTGTTAGCCATTGTCCTCTAGGTGTTGTAGCGGTGATTTCGCCTTGGAATTACCCTTTTCATATTAGCTTTACTACAGTTTTGGCGGCGTTGGCAGCAGGTAATGCCGTATTACTCAAGCCATCAGAAATCACGCCATTAACTGGAGTGATAGAAGATTTAGTGTCTGCTGCGCCTGTGTTTCATGAGTGCGTGCAAGTCCTCTACGGCAGCGGTGAAACGGCTCAGAGAATGATCGCTTCAAAACCTAACAAAGTCATGTTTACAGGCAGTGCCAAAACAGGCAAAAAAATTCTTGCACAAGCGGCGCCTTTACTTATTCCTGTGGAACTCGAATTAGGCGGAAAAGATGCTATGTTAGTCTTTGATGATGTCAATATTCATCGTACGGTGGCGGGGTGCTTGTGGGGTGGGCTCACCAATGCGGGACAATCTTGTACCTCTGTGGAATCTGTGTATATTCACTCATCCATTTATGCCGATTTTGTGGCGAAATTAAAAAGTGAGTTGGCGACCCTGATACAAAATAATGGTGATGCAGGGGATGCCGATATGGGGGCCATCACGGCCAGTTTTCAGCATCAAATCATTGCTGAGCAAGTGCGTGAAGCCACCGCATTGGGGGCCAAGGTTTTTGTGCCCCATGAGCATGACGTTGCGCAAAAGCAATCAGGATTAAGCCAATCAGAGTTAGGTCAATCAGGGCTAGACCAATCAGCAGCCAATCAGCAAGCACAGGCATTTTATCCATTAACTCTGATTGAAGGCGCCACAGATCACATGAGTGTGATGCACAGTGAAACCTTTGGTCCTGTCATGACCTTGCATGCTTTTGAGGATGAGCGGGAAGTGATTGAGCGTTGCAACGCCAGTGAATTTGGCTTGAGTGCCAGTGTGTGGAGTAAAGATTTAACTCGTGCCAAAAGAGTGGCGGCGCAGTTAGAGGTGGGCGCAGTCTCCATTAATAACGTCATGCTCACCGAAGGCAACCCCAATTTACCCTTTGGCGGCACCAAGCAAAGTGGTTTTGGCCGTGTCAAAGGCGCCGAAGGCTTACTGGGCATGACTTATTCAAAAGCCTTTATTGTTGATAAGCAAAGTAAAAACATCGAAGCGAATTGGTACCCTTATACGCGGCAAAAGTATCAGCTTTTCGATAAGTTAATGGAGGCTATGTACAGTTCGGGCCTTAAACGTTGGCTTGATTTTGCCAAAGTGGGCTTGAAACTTGAGTCGTTTTCTCAGAAAAAACGCGGCGAATAGGGGGGGGATTGTTAGTGGTTTTGTTTAGCGACAGAATGGCAACGCTATTTTAATAACAACTTCCATGTTTAAGAGCCAGTTCGGCATCCATGCCTCTTATATGGACTCCCGTGAGTAATCAACCTTTTTGTTCAGTAAAATGAGTAAATGCGAACTTATATACG
>NZ_CANLZC010000131.1 GCF_947495455.1 uncultured Shewanella sp.
ATTAGCTTCAATCATCTGCCTTGCCTACAGCATGTTGAATTCCCGCTGAAAGATCACTTATATAATGGAATTGGTATCATTATTCTGAATGAAAACGATTATACAGTCTCTAAGTTGGTGGCCAAATTAACTATACCTCTTCACCTCTTCGTCTCTTCACCTCTTCAACTGGATTCTATTTTATGGATCAAAATGCGACTTATGATGAAATCAACTAATCTATATAAGAGTTAAATTTGAGAAAGGTAAGTGAATGTCAACATTATCAGCTTATACCCCTCCTAATGGTTTACGTGCTTGGCTGGTGGTATTAAGCAGCGCTTTATTCTTTTTCTATATTTTTATTCAAATGAACCTGTTTAATGAAATGGCATCAGAATTAATTGTTCATTTTAATTTGAGTGTTCAACAGCTGGGTAATTTATCTGCCATGTATTTTTATGGCACAGTGATTTTTCTTTTTCCGGCAGGCATACTGCTTGATCGTTTTTCAGTTCGAAGTTTATTGCTATTAGCGACATTTTTTTGTGTGCTTAGTACGGCGATATTTAGCTTTACGCCTTATTACTGGATAGCGGCAATAGCACGTTTTATTGTGGGTATGACCGCTTCGTTTGCACTTTTAGCGTGTGTGAAGTTAGCCTCTCGTTGGTTCTGTACACAACACATGGCCCTTGTGATGGGCATATGTGTCACAATTGCTATGTTAGGTGGAGTGATGGCTCAAGCGCCGTTTGTATGGCTTATGAGCAGGTTAGGTTGGCATGATACATTGCTTGTTAATTTGGTAATAGGTGGTGTGATCTTTATTTGGTTGTTTATCTCTGTTAAAGACTATCCTCACGATTACCCCGTTGAACTTGAAAAAAGGGTGATGGGATCTGAACTGGGGTTTTGGAGTGCGATTTTTAAGGTCATTCAGAATAAACAAAACTGGTTCGCAGGTTTGTATATTTGCTTAATTAATCTTCCTCTAATGTTATTAGGGGCTGTTTGGGGAAGCCTTTATTTAATGCAAGTGGGAAAGTTGACGCAAATAGAAGCAGCCAATGTCTCATCAATGTTATTTATTGGCAGTCTTATCGGTTGCCCGATAGTGGGATGGTTATCTGATCGATTAAGTGTCAGACGACAACCTATGATGATAGGGGCTTTGATTTGTTGCGTGGTGATATTAGGGGTTATTTATTCACCTAATTTGAGTTATACATCGTTTTTGATCTTGTTTTTATTATTAGGATTAGTGACCAGTGTGCAAGTTATTGGTTATCCATTATTAATAGAGAGTAACCCATCAATGTTAACCGCTAGGGCACAGGGGTTATCATCTGTGATTATTATGGCAGGTGGTTTTTTGCAGCCTGTTTTTGCTTGGCTGATAGAGACAAATGACTCTCAAAGTCTTTCAAGTACGCAAGGAGGACAAGTTAATCAGTATGCTGATTTTTTCTGGAGTATGTGGGTCATGCCGATTGCGTTTATTTTAGCCTTAATTATTGCATGGGCTGTAAAAGAAACTTATTGTCGGCGGTTGTAATTTGTTCAGTGTAATTTATGCTCAAGCTCACCCTTTAGAATGTGAATGAAGTATCACGGGTATAGTATGGAGAGTGCAACTTAGATTTTTTCCTATTCCTCACTTTTTAAAATCTGTGCTTAGATTTTCAGAATAACTAACACATTTCTTAGCTATATATATTATCATTTACGCCTACAAAGGTATCATTTACGCTAATAGAGGAATTGATTGTAATAGCAAGTTAGTTTGTGAGCAGATCACGAATATTCAATCGATATACTGATACTATTTCAAATTGAATGGATTTTTGAAGCATTTAGCATGATTGAAATAGGTATTTTTCTTCACTGAATACATAAGAGTAATGTTGACTTGAATAAATGTTAATATTGACGTAAGGGATGTTTATGAGTATAGAGAAGGACGTAGTGATTTTTCTTGGGAATAACACTGTGACTAAGGAAAGATGTTCATATTATCTTCATTGTTCAGGATATAAGGTTAAGTATCAATTAGAAATAGATGCTAGAGAGCATTCTCGACAAATTATTTTATTTGATTTTACTCATCCTATGATTGATTTTGATACTTTACTTGCATATTTCAATAATAATATTTCTGTACCCATATTAGCTATTATCAATGATGAGTTTATACGTTCTGAGTTATATCAAAAAGGTATTCAAGACTATATTTTTTACCCTATTGATGATAAAGAACTGACCTACCGAGTAGAGAGTGGCATTAATTATTATTATAACAACAAAGAAGACAGTAATCTTACTATTGAAATGAATAAAATGGCTGGTTATATTCATGATGTCAACTGTGAAAGTGCTGAAAAGAAATTAGTTAAGAAAACATGCCAATACCTTATTGATAATATAGATAAGAAATTTTGTTTGGATGGTCTTGCAAGAGAAATGGGAACGAATAGAAGCAAGCTATCAGCTACATTTAGGCTTGTTTTAAACAAAAGTGTTTTTGAGTGGTTAAGAAAAGAGAGGATGTTATTAGCTAAATATTACTTAGTGAGCACGAGAATGTCTATTCAACAAGTCTCATTAGAAGTAGGCTATACGAATGCAGCAAATTTTTCGACGTTATATAAAAAATCATTTAATTTATCACCCAGAGAACAACGAAATATACTGAGGATAAATCAATAAATCAATCCTTATTAAAATGTTTTTTATATCTCATGTAGTATATTAATTAATATTGAGTACCACTATTATATCGACACTTTTTTCTTGCAAGAATGATACAGCACATTATGGGACTGTTATGGCGGAGCTTGCATACTTTTGAAACAATGGAGCGTGAATAGTGAAACAATGGTATGCCATTTATACAGCCGTAAATGCAGAAAAAAAACTATACAATAGAGTGATAGCATCAGGCATTGACGCTTATTTACCCTTAGAGCGCATGACGCGTCAATGGAGTGATAGAAAAAAGGAAATAATTAAGCCGATATTTAGGTCTTATTTATTTGTTTATCAGAATATTGATGAATATTATAAAGTTAAATGTTTCCCTGGTTTTTTACGATATGTCAGTTTTGGAAATAGCGTTTCTATTATTCCAGATTCTGAAATGATATTAATGAAATTGATCGTAGATAATTTCAACAAAAAAAAAGTGACAGCTGGGCTCGTTAAAGGAGATAAAGTTAAAATTTTATCAGGGCCATTAGAAGGCCATGTTGGTGTATTAATAAGGGATCAAGGTGAAAGAAAAGTCGCACTGCATATTAAGAACTTAAAACATAGCTTTATATTAAATATATCGATGAATGATATCGTCAAGTTATAATGCTAAGGAGGAATGGATGAGCTTATTAAACTCAAAGTATAAAAAGATACTGAAAGAATTACTCATTAAGCATGAAGGATTGGTCTGTGAAATATATCAGTGTTCAGTGGGAAAAAATACCATAGGTGTTGGCCGAAATCTCGATGCACAAGGCTTATCAATAAAAGAAGTAGAAGCGTTAATTGCCAATAATAATCATAGAGTCGATATTTTACATAAAGATAATAATAACATGTCAGAAATGTGGACGTTGGCTGAAATAGCCAATGACAGTGAACGTGTGAAGGCGTTATGTCAAGGAGGGATCACCACAGATGAAGCCTTGTATTTATTAGACAATGACATTGATTTGGTTCAGTCGCAATTAATAAGAAATTTGAACTTTATTGGGCGGTTGGATGATGTGCGTAAACTGGTACTGTGCGATATGGCTTTTAATTTAGGGATCACTGGCTTACTCAAATTTAAACGTATGTTAAAAGCGATGGAGCTGGGGAATTACTCAATGGCCGCTGATGAAATGTTGCAATCAAAATGGGCTAAGCAAGTCGGGCAAAGAGCGACGAACCTAGCGGATATGATGAGGCAGGGTGTCATTCATTAATGAGGAGAAAACAATGTCTGCAATCAGTAAGATGATGGATGCCATTGCATTGATTAACGCAATGAATGTGGGAATGGCACCAGCAATGTCAATGGGGAATTTGTACATGAATATATCAAATTCCATGGGAATGGCGGCGATGAACCATGTGTTTGCACAGCAACAGTCAACGATGCACCAACAAGCGGCATTAGTGGTTGGTATTAAGAAAATGTATGATTTTGGCCAATAAACGAAAATCGACTTTATAAAGGAGTATTTTATGAATAATGAAGACGGCGGTAAGGGAGCGCCTTCAGCTGAAGCATTATATCAACAGTCTATGTCTTTGATTGATGAAGCGATAAAATCCTGTGGTATCGAAGGTTTTGAAGGAACAGCATTAATGATCCCTCAAGTTATTCAAGCAAACGAAGTGAATACCAATCCACTTCCACAGTTATCCGATCAGACTTTTTTTAAACAAGCTGAAAATTTATTTGGTACACAAGAAAACTTATTTAGCGAGCAAGATGTTACGCAGCCTGACATGTCTGCGACAAAGATGGGGAATGCTGATAAAGCAGCTTCTGAGGAAGATCCTAGCTTGAACTCAATTAATGATATGTTCAATGCAATATAAGTGGAATGAATAAGCTATTGGTTCATTGAATGATCTTCTGTTGCCCATGGACGTCATGAAGCGTTTTTATGGCGATCAAATTTTAGGTGTTAAATCGAAGGAGGCGACATTATTAAAGCAATCTTACCCCATTGCGTTTTATACTATGGTCAATATATTAATTGATACTCAAGTTGCCAGAGATAAAAAGAGAGGCTTTTTATCATCAGCAAAAAATATGTTAACGATATTGGACGTTCCCAATTTAAAGGAATATGACATTCGATGGGAAAAAGTCATGACTGAAGAGTTAAATTATCAGTCATTATTAAAATCAGAGTGTATATTTTTCATCTTTGATAGTAAATTTTACATATTATATTTATATTTTGATAAGGCAATGGCTCACGGTATTCAGCTTGGCTGTATGACATATTCTTTATTATTAAAATCTGTTATTGAAAACATTAAAGTGAATGCGAAAGGTCTTAATATCAATACGATAGTGTGTGAAGTTTACAACCCTAATGTGAAGAAAATATTAATAGACTATGGATTTAAAATAGAGAGTAAAACAGTATTTAATTATGCATTACCTGCAACAAGAATGCTATTTAATATTAAACATTAAGTATTAAATATGAATAAAAAAGAAATAGGCCTTTATTTAATTAAGAATATTTGAGGGGGAGTGAGTCGCACTCAATGTTTTCGTATTTCAATCACCATAAAATGTATCAAAAAGGAGAAACAATATGTCAGATGCAACACAACCTGAGGTCGTTAATGGCGCCATTATTGATGCCGTTTCAGCCACCAATACCAAAGTACTGGCTGAAGCACCGGCTATGGCGATGGGGAGTTTATATCAAACTATTGGTAATTCAGTTGCCATGGCCGCTGCTAATGCGGTGTATGCCCAGCAGCAAGCCCATGTGACTTGCCAAGCCGCAACCACATTAGGGATCACAAAAATGTTTGAACAGAACAAGTAGTCATCATTTAATTTTAAACGGTTAAGACAAGCGGAGAGGTATTATGGCACAACCTGAAACGGTGAATGGTGCAGTGATTGACTCGGTCAGTATTGCAAATACCAAAGTACTTGCTGAAGCACCGGCAATGGCAATGGGGAGTTTGTACCAAACAATAGGTAATTCAGTGGCAATGGCGGCGGCAAATGCGGTTTATGCGCAGCAACAAGCTAACGTCACTTATCAAGCAGCGACAACACTGGGGATTACTAAACTGTATTCAGCAAATAAATAAGCAATAACCATTTCATTCATTCCAGGTGCAGACAGGCATCTTGTCGTAGCAAGAGTTCTGCACCTTCATACTAGATAACAATAAGGTTGATAAACATGAGTCAAGATGAAAACCAATATATCGCCTCATCAAAAGCGATTAATGATGAAGTTCAAGAGCAAAGTGCAGCAACGTTACGAACACTTTCTCTAGGTGGCTTAGTGAATGCGTTATCACTGAGTATGTTAAATAACACATCAAATCAATATGCATCTCAAAATTTAGGGAATTCTGCCATGGTGGCAGCGTGTGAGAAAATTCTAGGCAGTTAAATCAAGATGTGCGGGTAAGGAGTGAAATCAATGAGTGATTTAAACAATACCAAAGGCGTATCAAGTTGTGTGAGTGGTGAGTTCACGCCATTAAAGGAAGAGACGTCAAGTCATCATAATACTTGGGCATTTTGTTTTAATAAGAATCAAAACCAGATCAGTTTGAATGTCACCATTAATACGCCGACCATGTTAGTTGATATGAGCAATCAGCATCTTGAAGCGCCGTTGACGTTAGAGGATCTGAATCAATTACTGGTATGGCTATTTCAAGTGAAAACCAGTATGCAACATGCCGCAAAAAAGGCCAATGTTGAAAAAGGCGATAAAACCACCGGCGCCACTGGACAATCGACGTCTGAGTGATACTCATGATATCTCAAGTCACGGGTATGCAGTTTATTATTGCTGACAATTGGCTGAATGTGAGTAACAAGGAGAGCAAATGAACATGAAGAAACCAGCAGAAAAAAACAATTTTGATATTGCAATTAATCCTCATGAAGCGGCGGGGGCGGCATTGGCGCAAACGGTGGCGAACACCGCGCAAGATCAAACGGATCTTATTCGTAATCAAAATATTATTAAAACGACGGTAATGGCCAGCGCTTATGCTAAATGGTTGGCAAATCCAATGATGCAAGATGAGTACAGTGCCATTATTAAGGAGGCGAAGGTCAGCGATCCTAAAACGCCGTTTGATACGGCAACAAAGGTCATGAGCGTTTACCAACATGCTTATACGAGCCAGCGCAAAGATTAGGATGAATGATTGGAGCATTGTGATAATAGAAACGCTATGTTCCTTCTACTTCAAGTAAAAGAGAGATAACAATTAAACATTATTGGCAATTGATTGGTTATTTGGTGTTGATAACTGACCCATATTAGGAAGATAAAATATGGCTTACTCGACAAGGGTTTTACCCGGCATTATTGGTAATGCAACTTCTATTCATGTATTAGCGTCACAGATTGAGAAGATTGCTGTGACAGAGCATCCTGTATTATTAAAAGGCGAAACAGGAACAGGGAAAGAGTTATTTGCGAATGCTATTCATCAATTAAGTGGCCGAACAGGTGAAATCATAGCCGTTAATTGCAGTGCTATCCCTGAGCACTTATTTGAGTCATTGTTATTTGGCCATGAAAAAGGCGCGTTTACTGGCGCAGATAAAAGTCATGATGGCTTTTTTGCTCAGGCGGAACAGGGCACTTTATTTTTTGATGAAATCGCTGAATTACCGCTCATACATCAACCTAAATTATTACGAGTGTTAGAAACCAAATCTTTTAGTCGAATTGGCAGTGCGGAAAAGCGTCGATTTACGGGACGGATCATTTCCGCATCCCATGAAAATATGGCATTAAGAGTTAAAGAGAAAGCTTTTCGTGAAGATTTATATTATCGCTTAAATTTATTTGAACTGTCCATTCCGTCTCTGGCTCAGCGCCGTGAAGATATTCCCTTACTCGTGCATCATTTTGCTAAACAGCATAACAATATGATTTTTAGTCAATGTGCATTGGAACTCCTTAAATACGCATCTTGGCCTGGTAATATCAGACAGCTTAAAAATACTATAGATAAGCTTATGATTTTAGCAGATGATGATTACTTATCGGCTCAATGTATTCAAAAGCTATTAGCATGTGAAACAGATCCCAATATATTAAAGCAACTGGCAAAAGAAATTATTGCCTTACCAAAAGAAAATAAAATAAAAGCCATTTATGATGCTTTAGTTGAAGAATCTATGGAGCAAAGTCAAGGGAATAAAACGAAAGCCGCTGAATTATTAGGCGTACATCGTAAAGTGGTTGAACGTCGTTTACACCGCATTAATGACGATATTAAAGCAAGGAGGCTATATGACAAAGCCATGTGATGACAAGCATGCTGAAGTGATCTCTTCCTTAAAAGATCCCAAGCAGGAGCCATTGCAAGAGAAAGTCATGATGGAAGAGGCCAATGATAAAGCTAATGTCATGAATCGATCCGATATTGATGAAGCGCTTTCTCATGTCAATGAGGAAGCAAGTGAACAGTTTCAGCAGAGGCTTAACCGTGATGCACAGGCTATGGGAGTGGATGTCAGTAAGCGCATTGCAGATCTTAAACGGCAAGAAAAAGAAAAATTGACTGGATTACTCATAGCGCTTAAAGAGCAGGCGGCATTGATGTCGACTTCAATATTGACTTCTAGTGGGCAAGTGGACAATAGCGAACCTCAATTGCTTGAGGGGTTACGTTTAAAAGGAGCCTTATTATCCCCAGAGGAGGGAATGCAGAAAATTAAAGCAGTGCATCAAATGGGGTTAGCGCACTTATTGGAGAATATGAGCGACACTTTACCTTTTGTCGATGATACAGGGGAGGAAGTATGACACGGCGAGTGAATTACGAATTTGAAGCCACTAAGAACAGTCATGGGGAATTTATTTGCGATCTTGTGTCTGAAATTCCCTCGAATCCTTATTTTGATGAAGATTTACATGAGGAGCACTCTTTTCGTTTTCAGCCAGGAAGCCATTATCAAGCCTTTGATGCCGCGCAAGCTGATCGTGTGTTTAAACAAAGCTACCAGCGAAATTTTGTTGCGGGTCATCAGGATTACATTGATAACATGCGCAAACAGTTTGATGCGATGAGGCAAGCCATGCTTGAACAAATGGAGTCTTTTACTTTTGTTAAAAATATAAGTAAATAATTTTATGACAGTTGATTTGAATAAAATGTTGACCACAACGGAGGATTTTCAAACAGATCAGCTGAAAACATTTACTGACTTTATGGAGACGAGTAAAGGCATTATTGCCAGTTTGGAGAGTGTTGAGGCAAAAGCTGAGCAAGATCATAGCCAAATGCAGGAAGCCATTACAACTTTTGAGCAAGCCAAAAAAGGAAAAGAGAATGTACCTTGCTTGGCGTTAAAGTACGATGAAGAATATAAGGCGCTAATGAACCAAGTCGTATTGGTAGCCAATGAATACCAAGATCCTCGTTTGTTCTGTGACTATATCGATGCGCGGTCAAGACAAATAACCGATGCCATGAAAAAAGGCAAAGTGAGCCATGAGTGATGGAGAAGAAAAAGAAAATGCAACGGAGTTAATTCAGGCAAATATTAATCAGTCCATTGCATCGGCGGTGGAAAGTGCCACTGACTTACTGCGTAATATCAGCACAATAGAAACAACTGTGATTGGTGTCGCATCAGCAAAATGGCTAGCAGAGCCTGCAAATGTGGCTTATAAAGAAATTATTGAAAATGCCACTCAAAATATTGCTTTTGCAGTGGAGAACTTAGCTAATGTGGGAGCAGCAGGTGCAAGTGTATTGTCGGATTTAAAACCAAAGTAATTAGGGAACATGTTTAAGCATTAATGTCTGAATGAAATATTATGTTTATTGATACAGAATAAATAAAAATAATATCCATTAAAGTTAAGTTGTATTTTTAAAGTTGATTATCACTAAGCGTATTTAAATTAATAAATGTGTATCTTTTTATATCTTAAATAAGATTGCGTTTTTATTAATACAGGATTTATTAAAAAAGATATTAATAATTAAAGTCAATGTTAGTGCTCTATTTTTATCATAAAAAATAAAGATGCGTTTTATGTTGTGATTAATACTCATCTTTCCCCTTTGTTGTGATAACCCGTCTTTATGCAGTGAATAATGGAGACGTTTGATCCAGCAATAAACTGAATGAGGTATTTATTCAGTTTTACGTTTTCTCAAAATGGGATCTTGTATTGGCATTTCCAATGAGAAAACACATTTTAAGTAAAATGTTAACTCTAAAAGGAGAAATATATGGCAGAAGCAAAGCAACCTACCACAGTCAATGGTGCTGTTATTGATGCGGTGTCCGCGACGAATACTAAGGTATTGGCTGAAGCGCCAGCTATGGCCATGGGCAGCTTGTATCAAACCATTGGTAATTCAGTTGCAATGGCTGCGGCAAATGCCGTTTATGCACAGCAACAAGCGAATGTCACTTGCCAAGCGGCTTGTACATTAGGCGTCACAAAAATGTTCTCACAAAACGGATAGTGAATTGATGATGAAAAATTAAATGTCATCAGTTGATATTTTATCTCGTTATAACAAAGGAGGCCAATTATGGCTGAAGCAAAGCAACCGACTGTTGTCAATGGTGCCGTCATTGATTCAGTATCAGCAACCAATACCAAAGTACTCGCCGAAGCACCTGCAATGGCCATGGGCAGTTTATATCAAACCATCGGAAATTCGGTGGCGATGGCTGCAGCCAATGCCGTATATGCACAGCAGCAAGCGAATGTGACTTGTCAAGCGGCAAACACACTTGGGATAACTAAATTGTTCTCAGACAATAAGTAATGCTAATGGGTGATGAAAAGCAGCAGGAGTGAATGTTTGTTTTGAAGCGTATCACCCTCATTTTACATTTTAATTTAATCATTTTATTCATGGAGATAAATCATGGCAGAAGCAACTCAACCCACTGTTGTCAATGGCGCCGTTATCGATGCAGTATCAGCAACAAACACGAAAGTGTTAGCTGAAGCCCCCGCAATGGCGATGGGCAGCTTATATCAAACTATTGGTAACTCAGTTGCCATGGCAGCAGCCAATGCGGTTTATGCTCAGCAACAAGCCAATGTGACTTGTCAGGCGGCAAATACCTTAGGGATCACTAAGTTGTTCTCGCAAAATAAGTAATCACTAAGGTCATGTTTATCCTCACTGTATTTGGTGAGGATATTCTCAATTGGCTCAGTCAGCATTGAGTCAAGGTATCAAAATGTCGGCGTTTTTTGTTCACTAAACCAGAATGTTTGAATGTTAAGCGTGAGTCATGAGCAATGGAAAGTATCGGTGGAGGGAAAGGTATGAGCGAAACAGGCAGTGAGAATGTGAGTCAAGCAGGCAGTCAGCATAATGAGAGTACTGAAAGTAGTAAGATTGTTACCACATCCAGTGGCGCTTCAAGTGGAATAAGTGGGGAATTTCAACCGGTTTCAGGTGATGATACTCGTGGACATGAATGGTCATTTAATTTTAATAAAGCGCAAAATGAAGTGGATCTCACGATTAGCTTAAATAGCCCTGAAATGCTACTGAATATGGAACATCAATATTTGAATACAACATTGACCCTTGATGATATTAATCAGCTCATTATTTGGTTGTTTCAAGTGAAAAATACCGCTAAAAAAGCCATGGAAATATCAACACCAATCAAGCAAAGTGTTTCCAATACAAGTGTAAAGGGAGGCGCTCCAGCAGGAACGCCTAAGCTTAGCGCGCCCATCAAGCGATGAGTTTATCCATGAAATGTGCACAGTTAAATGCGGTTGAATGCGACTTTTATTATGGACTTGTGAATAACTGACAATAGGAAAGGATCATGCTTTATCATCAACAGGCCCTTTTTTCGGCCTGGCATTGGCCTCATCAATCAAATTCTAGCGCGCGGCAAGGCACTTGGCCGAAGAATGTGTTAGTGCAGGATCGGCATTTGGGTAACTTACCCCTTGAATTAAAGACGGCCATGGAGGCCATTACAGGTGAAAATTTGCAGTGTGTTCGCGTTCATTACAATTCATCTAAGCCAGAAAAAGTGCAAGCCCATGCTTATGCTCAAGGGCTTGATATATACCTAGCTCCAGGACAAGAACATCATTTACCTCATGAACTGGGCCATGTGGTACAGCAACTCAAAGGCATGGTCAAACCCACACGCCAAGTAAACGGTCTTGACATTAATGATGATGAACGTCTTGAGCAGCATGCCACTCTTTTGGGGGAGCTGGCACTTAAAAGAGCGGGGTTGAGTTGAGCAGATATACTGGCTTAAGAGCAATATTATTTTAAATGTTTACGTAAAGAGCAAAGAGTTAATGAAAAAGGAAGCAAAATATGTACATACAAAAGAGCAAGGGTAAAAGTAGCAAAGGTATTGGTTTTGCTAAAGGTGTTCGCTATAGGGCTAATGGTCGTATGGCTTTGCGTGAAACAGGAAGGGGGTCTGATCACTTTTTGCGACAAAAAGGCACTCCGCTTATACAAAGAATAATATATGAAAATGCCACGCCCATCACAGCTGATCGTGTCATGGAATGGTTTACAGATGACACAGATTTTATCGCTGGTGCAATTCCAAAGCGCAGTGATGTTGAGGCCGTGCTTGGGGATCCTGATATACACATTGCTTTAGAGGAATTTAATCGTAGCAGTGACGATTTTCTTGCTTATTTGAAACAATATGAGCCACCTGTTGAGAGTGAAGCTTTATCGGAGCCGGAAACGGATCCTTATGATTCAGCTAAGGTATTGACCAATGGAACTGTGATAGATTTTCCTGCATTGACGCGGGTTATGGATGGTGTTGAATTGGGCGTGGAAGTAAGATCATCTGTATGGAGAAAGATGCGACAAGATTTGAGCTTAGCCATTACCTTAGCGAATAAAAGCCATCCGGCCCATGGAAGTAACTTTGACAAAAACCAACGACCAGAGCAGCAAATAAAAGATTGGGCGGGGCCCATTCAGGGGGAGTTAAAAGACGAGCTATCGGATTACTTCCGCATTAAATACAATATTTATCTTTAGTTGAATGAATCAAGATTCCGAAATAATAAATAAGTTGGCTTGCTTTTTTATAAGGTGAAAAATAATTTATTTAAGGTCTTTGAATATTAGCCTCATTTTAACATTCAGCACTCATATATTATTGGATCATATTAATCTACCTATCGACATGCATTTTTTGTTAAATATTCACTCATTTATATTATATAAGGAAATATCATGAAAATAGTTTTTTTATTAATTTTACTTGCCTTCTCTTCAAAGGTAATAGCGGCAGATGTGTCAGACACGGCTGCAGCGAATAAGTCTCCTGTTACCGGTTTTTATATTGGTGGCGATATAGGAACAACGCATTTAAATATCGATTATGTTGATGATATTGGCTCGGCATTGAGTCTAGGTTTTTATGGCGGCTATCGCTTTAGTGAATGGTTAGGGCTTGAAGGACATTTATATGCGAGTGGGGATCACAGTGATGTGGCAAGTCTGGATGTGTATGGGACCTTAAAGATCCCCTCATATTTTTATTCTAAATAATCCCGAAGACATTGCGATAAATAAGATGGTTCTTCATATAA
>NZ_CANLZC010000132.1 GCF_947495455.1 uncultured Shewanella sp.
CACGCTGTTCAAAGCCTTGCCTAAAAGGCTTTTAATTCCAGCTGAATCCTGCATCTTCAAGTATCACGGGTATATTCTTAACTTGTACTTATAAATACTATAAGTATGAAATTGACCTTTGCCTTAGAATGGTTATTTAAGTTCTAATGTTTACTTTAACTTGCTTTAATTTACTTTGATTTACATTACTTCCTTTTTGTTAACATATCTGTCTATTTTGCTTGCAGAATATTCTGCATGAGTGCGTCGTTTAAATATTACTTTCAAGTGCTTGCCATCACTTATTCAATATAGGTGACTTTGTGTTAAATGTTGTAAATTCTCATTTTCATTACATATATGAATATTAAAAGTCTTTATTATCGATTTTTTGTAATTTGTATTTTAAAAAAGTTTTGAATTATCATGCATAAAGACTTATCGGTTGCTCGATTGTTACATGGATGTGTTTTGGTTACTGATAGCATCTAATAATAATGAATGGCTTTAAAGCCTTGGGATATTGTATGAATCGATTAAATTCTGTACTTAAACCGTTAACCTTAAGCTCTATGTTATTGTCGACGACTATAGCGTCTTCTTTTTCTGCTCAGGCGGGGGATTGGATCGTGGGAAGTGGCATGTATGACATCACTGGACCTGCTGCCGATAGAGGCATGGTGGGTTATGGTGATACGGCGCAAACAACGCAGGGCATTTTTACGAGACTCTGGTCTCGCGCCTTTACCATAGGTGCTGCGGGAACGGATGACTTTGTGGTTTTTGTGAGTGCAGATCTTCAAGGTATTCCTCAAAGTGTTCATCAAGGTGTTATGGCTAAAATTGCAGCCGACTCCAGCTTATCTCCTTATTTGAATGAAAAAAATGTCATGTTAACCGCCACCCATACTCATGTGGGGCCAGGAGGCTACGACCATACGGTTCTGCTTAATTTAAGTGCCTTAGGTTATGATGAAGATAATTATGCGACGATAGTGGATGGTATTTATCAGTCGATTGCCAGTGCTTTTAGCAGTAAAGCCTCTGGTGATATTAAGTTTGCTCAAGGGACGCTTTTAGACGCGAGTATTAATCGAAATAAAGATGTGTATGCCTTTAATGCCGACAAAGACGATTATAGTACCGATGTCAATGACACTATGACAGTATTAAAATTGGTCAAAGACGATGGCAGTGAGATTGGCATGATCAACTGGTTTGCCGTACATAATGTGTCGTCGCCACAAACTTATCGCTATATTAGTGGTGATAATAAAGGCATGGCGAGCCAATTATTTGAAAAGTCAAAAGGCACACAGCCGCCCTTAAAGATGGGTTTTGTTGCCGCTTTTGCAAATAGTGATGAAGGGGATGTTTCGCCTAATGTGTGTGGCCCACAGGACGGCTGCATGGATACCACAAAAGAAGATGTGATTTTATCGGCGACTAAACAATATAATATGGCGCTGTCTTTGTATGATAATTCAACCTCATCACTTGCGGGAGCATTAAATTACCGTTTTCAATATGTGAAAATGCCTGGTTATCAAGTTGATGGAAGTTTTACTCAATCTGGCAATGCGCAAGCATTGTGCAATGGTACTGTGGGATGGTCCTTTACCGCTGGAGCGGGATGGGACGGCCCTTCAAATATGGAGGGGATCTCTGAGGGGATGACTCAAGATAATGAAGGGACTTACTGGAATAAAAATGACACATTAATTGGCAATGTATTAGCCGGATATCCATTGCTGGGACTATTAGATGCGTTTTCTAATATCGCTACCGGTGATGATGAATATGAAGCCTGTCAATATCCTAAACCAACCTTTGTTAATGCCGACTTAACCGATAATATTGCCTTATACACAGACACTTTGCCTTTTCAGTTATTTCAAATTGGTGATTTAGCCTTGGTGGGGGTTCCCGGGGAGATGACAACCATGTCAGGGCGCCGATTGCGTAGTGATGTATTAGCAGCACTTGCAGGCAGCGGTGTAAAACATGTTGTTATTGCTGGTTTAGCCAATGCTTACAGTGGCTATATCACCACGAATGAAGAGTATGATCAGCAGTATTATGAAGGGGCACACACAGTATTTGGGCCGGATTCCTTAGCGGCTTATCGTCAGATTTTCACTGAATTGGCCGACTCTATCGCACAAGGCTCTGTGGTGAGTGAGGGGCCTACTCCGATTAATCGTGAAAATGATCAACTGATTTATTCAATTGGTGTGGTGTACGATGACAAGCGTCTATGGGAGTCTTTTGGTGAAACCACAAAAGATGTCTCTTCAAGTTATAAGCGTGGCGATACCGTGTCGGTGAAGTTTCGTTCGGGTCATCCTCAAAATAACTTTAAGACCATGGAAGCTTTTTTTGAAGTTCAACGTAAAGTCAATGGTAATTGGGAAACACTATTAACAGAAAATGATGCCAGTACCTTATTTGTGTGGATCCGTGATACCGACGCAGATTGCAAGGCCTGCTCTGATGCAAAATTAGAGTGGGTGATTGATAATGATATGCCGACGGGGACTTATCGTATTCGCCATCATGGTTATTGGAAGAGTGGTTGGAATGGTTCATTAAACAGTTACTCTGGCAAGTCTAGTAGCTTTGAAGTGAAATAGTTTACTTGATGATCGACATAAATGCCTTTCAAACTTAGGCTTGAAAGGCATTTTTTGTTATCTATTTTGTTATGCTTTGTTGATAAAAAGTACCTGTTTTTTTGCAGTCTTTCTTGAGAGTAGACTTTACCTTAGTCGAGGTTTATCCTGCTGCTACTTATTTTCATTATTTGATACTAGCCCTGCGGTGTAAAGGCATGCTTTATTACCGCTCAGTTAATTCATTATTTAACAGCGTAAGAGATTAAAATGATCAGCACAAAAGAAGCATTTAGCCAATATGTCACCGAAATCCAAGCCGATAGTCAATATCAGAAACCGTTAGCATTTGGTATCGGTGTACGTCGTTCTAAAGGTGACGCTACACTGGATGTGCTGTTTCCTTTGATAAATTTCGATGCTAACTTTGGCACGGCTGCAGTCTTGTTAAAGGCTACGGGTTTTCAGCAAAGTAATGGTTTTGTTCCTTTATCTGCTGATACCCTTAATGAAGTCTTTAATCAATTTGCGCCTTTTCATGATGCTTTGGGGGATCATGCCAATGTGCAGCTGCTTAAAACATTAGTGGATAACACTGAGCCTGAAAACCATTATGGTCATACCGATGTGGGGGTTTTCTATTTATTTGATGGCGAACAAGCTGTGGCCAGTGCCGAAGAAGCTTATTTTAAGCTACAGTGTTTATCGCAACGTAAAGTCCAGCCCCATGGTTTATGTCTTGATGGTGCATTTGGTCAATTAACTAATGTGGCTTGGACAAATATGGGCCCAATGTTACCAGCGGATGTTGAAACCCAGCGGGTTAAATATTTACTGCAAGGTAAGCCTCTGACGGTGACTCATGTTGATAAATTCCCCTATATGCTGAATTATCATATTCCAACGGGTGTGCGTGTTGCCGATGTGGGCCGTGCTCGATTGGGGGCATATTTAGGTGAAGGGACGACGGTCATGCCAGCAGGTTATGTGAATTTTAATGCAGGCACTGAAGGGAATGCTATGGTTGAAGGGCGCGTTTCAGCTGGTGTTTTTGTTAAAAAAGACAGTGACATTGGCGGCGGAGCATCGATCATGGGCACTTTGTCTGGCGGTAATAATAATGTCATTAGTATTGGCGAGAAATGTTTATTAGGGGCCAATGCTGGTACGGGTATTTCATTAGGTTTTGGTTCGACCATAGCAGCAGGTTTATATATTTATGCCGGAATGAAAGTGTCATTGTTGGACGCGCAAGATAAGCCCGTAGACTTGGAAGGGAACGCCGTTGCTGAGGGTGAGAATATTGTTAAAGCCATTAGCTTATCGGGTCGTGAAAAGCTGTTATTTATTCAAGATTCTCAAACAGGGCAAGTGTTTTGTAAGCCAAACCCTAAAACCATTGAGCTTAATTCGGCGCTGCACAGTAACTAAAGCGATTAGGTCATTGATTTTAATATAATAAAGCATGCATCGCAGTATTTGTTTGAACACTTTAAGTACTGTTTTGCATGTTTTAAACTAAAATGCCGATCTCAAAGCGTATCATTGAGGAAACATAGGTCTCTCACTTTTACTCTGCTGAATCTTATCTCGAGGAGTTTTCTTCTCTAAATTGTCGCCATAGTTCGTTCTGTTTTCTCAAAAAGATTTTTTTTGTTTTTCCGGTCAGAAAATGCGTCTTTGCATCCTCGTTATTCATAATCTCAAAGATAGCTTGAGGGCTAAGTTTAATTTTGGTGGCTAAATAATGAATGCTTTCGGCATCAACTGCTTGTTGGAATAAGTCATCAAAATCTGTTCTGAGTAATTGGTATTTGCTCGTACGCTCATTTGGAGTAAAGCCTTGTTTTATTGCCAGTATTCTAAGGTTATAGAGGTGTTCATTTTGTTTGCTGGAGAGGAGTGTGTGGCTAAAAGCAAGAGTAATGAGGGCTGAATCAACAAGTGGATCGTCTCCTTTAGCGTTTTTAGTTTCATGTCGTTTCTTTGTTTGCTCTTTAATGTCAAAGTAGGCTTTTTTAAAAATCAGTGTATCTTGCAGGTTTATTTTTCCCTCATAGAGTTCTAAGGCCATTAAAAATTGTACTGGCGTTTTGATGTTGTTAAGGTTTAGCGTGAAAGGGATGTAAGGTTTTTTTTGTGGTTTCTTTTGTGCTGGGTTTTCTTGCTCTTTGTTTTCAGGGATCACATCGAGTGCAGCAGCTGCTTGTTTATGTTTTGCCTGCTCTTTGACGCGTTGCCTTTGGCGATGAATATAGCGAATGATGTTATTAAGGCTTTTTTTTATGCCATTACGTGCCTGTTTTCTTTTGGGTTCATCGTTAAAGTCAAGATCCTTTAGAAAGGCTGAAGTGACAAGGTGAGGTTGGACTCTTACTGCCATTTTTTTGATTACATTAATATTGTTATCTATTTCTTCTTGTTGTCTCAGGGCTAATTTTTCTGGCTTGGCCATGATTGCCCTTGGTAGAAAATGCGTGACGATAACCGAGTAGAGCGGAATCTGATGCTGATGGGCATCAAGGTAGAACTGACGAATACCAGCTAAAAGATAGGTCATGGCAGAATGCTTATTGACATTGATGCTGCCACTAAATTGTGCATATTCCCCCTGTTGATTGGTAAAAATGATAAGCTCTTCAAAGATTTTAAAAATAAAATGCTCTTCTTTAAACAGAATAAGCACATGCATATTAAATTGCAGTAATCGTTTGATGAAAAGCTGCACGCGATCATAACCGTCACTGCTGTGATGATGAAATAGTCCTGTGTATGTCTTTCTGTTATAACGATCAATATACTCACTGAGGCTGTCGATAAGGGCATTGCGAAATCGCATGGCTTCATCGTTGAGTTTAAAATAGAGTATAGGAGGGCGTTGTTGTATTTTATCTATCAGTGCTAATGTGGTGTTGTTTAACCTCATTGGATTCATATTGTTATTTGAGTTATGGCTGACAACATCAATATCACCTTTAAAGTCATCTTTCAATTCATCGTTAATGTCATCATTTGAGTAGTTTCTAGCTTGGCTTGGTTGAAAGGGTGAATTAGATTCTGCTGAATGCTGCTCTTCTGTTAACATGGCCAGCATATCCTCAGTTGTCATAGGGTCTAATACATTGTATGAGTGGAGGTGCAGCCGATGAAATAATATTGATTTGGTGCTCTCTAAATAACCGTTTAAATTATGTACTACGACTTTATTATCATTGGGATCTTCAACAGAGTCATGTAGATTGCTTTGTGTGTTTTTAAGCACTAACGTATTACCTGTACGACTGGTTTTGTATTCCACTTTTAATGCAACTTGATCGTTTGTATAAGCAATAACAGAGGTTTGTATAAAGCCTAATTCATCCAATGTGTCCATCAGGATATGGGCAAAGGCGTCAGAGTTTCTTATTAATAATTTTATTTGTAAATTTTTTTTAGCGTAAGCAGGCAGGGTATCATTGAGTATGTTAGCTAAGTCGATGGGGTTGATGTTTGCATCAGTATTGTTCCCTTTACTGATACTTTGTATTTTATTATCAAGTAAATCGGCATAAATATAGAGTCGTGTAAATTGCTCGGCTTGTTGAAAGGCAAAATGCTTTAATAATGTTGAGGTAATACTCTCTTGTTGTTGCTGTTGGAGTTGTTTGAGCAATTGATTCTGTTTGTATGCAAAATTGTCATTTGCAAACAAGGAAGTATCATCAATAGTTAAGCCAGTATGCTTATTATCCGCCGTTAAGTGAGGCGGGTTTATGCCAAAGCTGGTTGTTCTGCCACTTGGTTCGCTTAAGGGCTGTGAACGGTTTGAACGACTTTGACTAAAATGCTTTTGCTCATTTTTTTGTGTGGTTACATTTATCTGGTGGGTATTGACTGTGTTAGAGTTTGATTGTTGGGACGGAATACATTGAATATAAGGAATGTGATTGGTATTTAATGCTCGGCTGTGACCTTGATTATTCAGGTTAATAGTCTTGATATTTTGAGAGTGATGCCTGCTTTTAAAATCGAGAAAGTAGGCATAGTAGAATTTAGATCCACTTTTAGTGGTTAAATCGGGTAATGGCATATCATACAGACTATCACTGGCAATTTGTTGCGTAGTTGTTGTTTTATTAGTGTTTATAGCTTGAATTTGGAAGTTATTAAGATGTTGATAAAATGAAACTTGATTAAATGTGTATTCTGACAGTATTTCAAAAAAATCATTTAATAGCTTAGATGAAAAAACGGCATCTGATTGATTTTCTTCAATTGTAGAGTATTGCAAATAAAAGCTAGCAAGGCTTCTTAATAATGTGTTGATTATGCTTTGAGAGACTTCTAAATGGTATGCATATTGTGAAGTTTGTCTGGTACTATTACAGGAATCTTCCAAGATGGTATGATGATCTTTTATGCAGCTTATGAGATAGTTAATATGTTTTTCTGTATCCTTAGGTTCAGCAATCATTTGACTGGTATGCAAGCTGAGTAAAGATGTGCTGAACTGATTAACGAGAAAGCCGTAGAATGAATAGGTTTCTTTTTCTTCTTTTAAGTCGCTTTCTCTTGTGTCTCTGATGTGGTTTATGATGGGCTCTAGCCCATCTATGAGTGTGTTTCTAAAATGAATCACCTCTTCTTGACTTGGGTTTAATCCTTCTTGGAATGTGTGAATATCGACTCTTTTATCACTTATATCTTTTAAGTAAAGGTTATTAAACTCGGTGAAATCTGATTGTTCACATTTATAGTTTTCATCTCTTATTAAGTTTTGAGCATTGTAATTATGAAAGACCAGTCGATTGTTTCTATCTTCTGTTTTATCGTATTTGTGGTTATAATAACTTGACCTAGCTGCTTGTCCATTATTATAGTCCCCATTTTCCCCATAATAATTGCTTAAGGCATATGGTTTGTTAGGCCACTTTTTAGAATTTATCGATTTTTGTTTTTCGTTATAAGCACAGACTGCCGTATGGCGAAAGCCGCGTTGATGTAATGCATTCATTAAATTTTCAGCAAATTTAACTGAGTTGCAACTCAGTAAAGTGATATACAAATAATGTTGTGCAATGTCAGGGAGAGTTCTGGCTAAAATGTCAGCAATATCATCTGGAGTATAACGATCAATGCGTCGCGTATAGTTCGTTCCTTTAAAATCAAAATCTTCTTCTTTATAGACTTCGCCAAAATAGTTCTTTTTTTCTCTATCAATCCTGTTGGGCTGAGACGATTTTTTAATAATATCAGTAAATTGAGATATAGAGTTATTCTTTCTATTACTATGACTGGCAATATATAATTGAGAATAAGGGCCAGCATTTTTTAATGCTTTTTTTAATATTTCATCAGCAACTTGCCGATTACTTTTAATCGAGTCTACTCGATATTCCTCTGGCACATGTTCTTTGTAGGGAAAGTTAATGCGCATCAATGGAATAACATCATTCAATAACTTGCTTCTTTTTCTTGCATTGTTTTTGAGCATTGAGACTTCTTCTTTTTTTCTTATAAATTGCTTTTGATTTCTGTTCTGATTATTAGAATTTAAAAAATAAGATCTATTTATATACCATCCGGTTGGGTCTTTTGATATCTTACGTCCGCCATGTAAAGTTAAATAATAAGAACGATGAAATATAGGCATAGTGACAACTTCAACTCGTTACAAGACATTTAGCACAAGATGCTCAACTTAAGGAGATCAACATAAGGAGATCACATAAGGAGATCAACATAAGTATAGTCAAAAAGAGTGAGAGTGGGTTTCATCGCTGTAGGTGATTCAGAGTGAAAACGCGCTGCCAAGGGGCAGCGCGCTTAACGTTAAGAGGTTTGAAGTTGAGGATTTTTTTTACTTTTTTTGTAGGGCATTTCAACGCCACAAATATAGGTATAAGTGACAGGAAGCACGATTAAAGTGAGCACTGAGGCAAAGCCTAACCCAAAGATAATGGTAATGGCCATAGAGCCAAAAAAGGCATCGGTGAGAAGAGGCAACATGCCCAGCATAGTTGTAATGGCCGCCATTAGCACCGGGCGCACACGACTCACGGCAGAGTCGACCACAGCTTGATAAGCTTCTTTTCCTAAGCTCAGCTCAAGGTTGATTTGATCCACCAGCACAATGCCATTTTTAATGATCATGCCTGTTAAACTGAGTAAACCTAATAACGCCATGAAGCTAAAAGGCGCATCAAAGAGCAGTAAGCCTGAGACTACACCAATTAAGGCCAGTGGCACAGTAAACCAAATGACTATGGGTTGGCGAACAGAATTAAACAGTAATACAGTGATCAAGAACATCGCCAAGTATCCCATAGGGATAGAACTAAAGACCGACTTTTGAGCTTCTGTCGAGGTTTCATATTCGCCTCCCCATTCAAGCTCATAACCGATAGGCAAAGGGATAGCTTCAATATCACTGCGTATTTTTCTAAATACGGAGTCAGCGGTTTCTTCGCTATCTAGGCTGGGATTGGCCATAACCGAAATCACACGCTTACGATCTCGGCGCATGATAAGCGGATTTTCCCATTGGCTGTTAAAGGCTGAAATCACTTGTGCGGCGGGCACAAAGGTATTGTTTTCTGCGCTCCAAACCTGCAGCTTCCATATGCTATCGACATCGAGGCGTTCTTCATCTGGCGAGCGGGCAATAATGGGCATTAGGTGACTCTTATCACGATATACGCCTACGGTTTTTCCACCAAAATTGATCAGTAACGCATTATCAATATCTTGTTTACTGATCCCTGCCTCACGGGCTTGCGCGTGAGCGATGTCAGGACGGATCACCAATAATTGGTTGCGCCAATTATGCCTTACACTGTCAGCGCTGGGTTCGGCCTTTAAAATCGCTTCTGCTTTGGCGGCTAATTGACGCAGAATAAGCGGATCTGCGCCATAAAAGCGGGCTTCAATTTTAGCGGCCGGTGACGGACCATTTTCAAGGTATTTAAAGCTGTATTGAGCTTGAGGAAAATTCAGGCGTAGATCATGAGAAACCGCTTTAATATAATTATATAAATGCGGTAAGTCTTTCATTTCAATTAGAAGTTGAGCGTAGGCTGGGTAACCTTTTTCGGGAACATAAGGCAGTACAAAACGTTGTGCACCTTGGCCTATTACCGTTGTAATGTTAGCAACACCTAAGTCTTTTTCCCTTTGTTGTTGCCAAATATGTTGCTCTAACTGACTGACAAAATTCTCAGTGGCGTGAATATCTGTCCCTTCTGGCATCCAGACATCAACAAAGAAAATCGGTGTGTTAGAGGCGGGGAAGAAGACATTCTTAATATGACCAAAGCCGAATATGGATAACACTAATGCTGTAATAACGGCGGCTAAAGTCAGTAGGCGAAAACGCATACAAACATTGAGAAGCTGTCGGTAAAGCGTAAACATAAAGCCTTTGTAAGGATCCTCATTACCGCTTTCTTTTACAGTACCATCTTTAAAAAGTAAGTGGCAGAAAAAGGGCGTTAGGCTAATGGCGGTTATCCAACTAATAAAGAGTGAAATGAGTAGCACTTGAAACAGTGATACACAAAACTCTCCCGTTGCCGTATCAGACAAGCCAATAGGGGCAAAGGCAATAATGGCTATAATTGTGGCGCCTAGTAGCGGCCATTGGGTTTGGCTGACCACATTTTTGGCGGCCTCCAGCCGAGTTTGCCCTCGTTTTAACGCGATTAATATCCCTTCTGTGACTACGATGGCATTATCCACTAACATGCCCAAAGCGATAATGAGTGCGCCTAAGGAGATGATTTGCAGCTCGATATTGAGAATACTCATCACAATGAAAGTGCCTAAAATGGTGAGCAGCAATACCACCCCCATTAATAAGCCTGAGCGTACACCCATAAAGACCAGTAAAACGATAATGACAATGGCAACAGATTCTGCCAAATTGATCAAAAAGCCATTAATGGTTTGGTCAACCATTTTGCCTTGATCATAGACTTTATTCAGTTCTATGCCAAAAGGGCGCTCACTGTCCAACTCTTTAAGACGCTTTTCAACGGCGTGCCCAACATCAACCACATTGACGCCACTGGAAAAAGCGATCCCCATGGATAGTGCTGGCGCCCCTTGATTTCGATATAAATGACTTGGAGTTTCATCATAGGTTTTGTAGACTTTGGCGATATCACCTAAATAAACCAGCTGGGCACTGCCCGGTGCACTCACCAATAAGTGTTCCATTTCATTGACGCTATGAAATTCGCCAGTGGGATGAATACGAATGCGGTTATCGCCAACGCGAATACTGCCTGCATTGGATACGCCATTTTGATTGTTAATTAAACTGTAAATATAATCGGGGTTGAGGCCCAGTGCATTGAGTTTTTGCTGGGATATTTCAATAACAATTTGCTCGTTCACTTGACCGGCAATAGTGACTTTTTTGACCCCAGGTACCAGGACTAATTCACGTCTGACAAAGTCAGCATAGTTTTGTAATTCTCGAGGGCTGAAGCCTTGACCCGCAATATTAAATAAAATGCCGTATACGTCACCAAAATCATCAATAACAGAAGGGGTTGCAACACCAGGTGGCAGCTTTGAAATGCTATCGTTCACTTTACGTCTGACTTCATCCCAAACTTGTGGCAGCACATGGCTGGGATAGTTTTCTTTTATTTCTATTTGTATTTGTGACATACCTGCACTGTTAATGGAGGTAATATGTTTAATGCTGTCGAGTTGTTGCAGTGCATCCTCCAGAGGCAAAGTCACTTCTTCTTCGACTTGCTCAGGAGAGGCGCCGGGATAAGCGGTGATCACCAGTGCTTGTTTAATGGTAAATTCTGGAAATTCCAGTTGGCCTAACTTTAAAAAAGATAAACTGCCACCAATTAACAAGAGTAAGGCAAACATCCAACTGATGACTTTATGTTGAATAGCGTATTGCGCAACATTCATTGTTATACTCCTCGCTGCCAATGTAACGCTTTCACTTTCATGTTATCACTTAAATGTTGTATACCCGCAACCACAACTTGCTCGCCAAATTTAAGCCCACTTAGGACTTCAATGCCCTTAGAGTGAACCGCGCCGATAGTCACTTTATTGGCATGGACAGTTTGGGTTGTCTCATCAAATATCCAGACAATACTGGCATTATCACTGTCACGTTTAGCGATTGCTGTTTGAGGTAATATAATGGTGTTAAGGCTATGATCGGCTTTGACTAAATCCAGTGTCAATGTTGCACTCATTCCAGGGAAAACATTAATATCATCAGGTTGTTGTAAACTAAAGGTCACAGCATAGGTTTGACTGCCTGGCGTGATTTCAGTGGAATACTCTTTTAACGTGACGGGATACTGATGTTCAGGTTTGGCATTAAAAGTAATTTTGGCGAGTCGAGCACGTGTTTCATCATAATCTTTGATGGAGGCTGCTAAGGTTTCAGGTACCTGAATGACCACATCTATGGTGGCATTTTTTTGCAATGTCAGTACCGCTTGATTCGCTTGCACGATTTGATGGTTATTAATAATGCGTTTGGCAATGATGCCAGTAAAGGGCGCGTGAAGCTGAGTATAACTTAAGTTGTCTTGAGCATTGGCGAGTGCGGCTCTGCTGGATTTTAATTCGGCTTGTGCGCTATCAAATTCCGCTTGAGAGATCAGCTTTTGTTTAAAGAGTTGGGTTTTTCGTTTAAAGTCGGCGTGAGTCAGATCATAATGTGCCTCGCGGTTTAAAAGGGCATTTTGAGCATCTCTGTCATCAAGTTGGGCCAGTAACTCACCTTTTTGAACCGTTTGCCCTTCAAGTAGAGGTAGGGATACCACTTGTCCAGCGATACGAAAACTTAAGTTAGCTTCTTGATTGGCTTCTACTTTAGCAGGGAAGGTACGGGCTTGTGCAGAATCTATATTGTCAATGGTCATCAACTTTACAGGGCGAATAGGCTCAACGGCCGTGGTGCTGGTGGCGGGATGACAACCGCTAATAAGGGACGTAAGTAGCACGAGTGTTATTGTGCTAAATGAAAATTTCATCCATGGCTCCTAAAATGTCATGTAAAGTATGGTGCTTCAAGCAATAAATTCATTTACCTAACAAATGATTAGATGACTAAAAGCGTTTGTATTATTTTGCCGCAAACTATACCGAAGAGAGACTTGTTATTCAATCCACATAATCGTTAAGGTTTTTCTTATTTTTTGGAAAGGTATAGTGCTTACGAATGAATACGGATTGATAACATAGAGTGATTGCTTTGTTTTTTAATTTTTATCAGTAAGGAATAAAAAATCATCAAGAAGTGCGCATTAACTCTCGCAGCATCTTGATGAAATGAGCCAAAGGCGAGTGAAGAACATGTCGTATGGAGTCAAAGTTGCCAATGGCTCTTAGGGCCTGTTGTTCTTTGGTGGTTAAATTATGTCCGAGATAAACGTGTTTTAATCGCGACGGGAGGGATGACGCCTAGTGATCTAAGCA
>NZ_CANLZC010000133.1 GCF_947495455.1 uncultured Shewanella sp.
TTCCCAAATAAAATCAACTTCCTGGGAATCACCTGTGAGTAAAAAAACTGGGGATTCATCAGTACCCGTGATACTTCGAGATACATGTTTTCAAAGTGCGTAAAAGTGCCTAATTCAAGGCGTATGATTGCTGAAATGCTTATTGCCTTTTAAGATCATGCAACGTAGAAGTTGGTGCTTTTACACACTCCCAAAGGGCTGGTTTAAAAGCCTTTTATACTGTGTTATTAAACAACGGCTTAGAATAACTAGGCTCGATGTTCAATGCCTTGTCTAAAAGGCTTTTAATTCCAGCTGAATCCTGCAGTTTGAAGTATCACGGGTATAAGTACATTGAATTAACAATTTATCGAGCATATTGGGGAAGCGATGATGATCAATACGGTGACACAAGATGATTTTAATGCGTTAACTGAAAAAGCGAGTCAAGTTAAACGAAAGAGGGCTCATTTCAATCTTCATGAAACCTTGAATGCCAATGTACAGCGGTTACTTATGGCCATGGAGCCTGATACTTATATTTGTCCTCATCGTCATGTAGAAAGCCATAAATGGGAAATGTTTATGCTGCTTTCGGGAAAAATTGACGTGCTTATTTTTGATGATGACGGCTGTTTATTGTCTCGTATACATATGAGTCCAATAGCAACACGCGTGATCCAGATACCTGCAAATACTTGGCATACTTATGTGGCGCAACAAACGGAAACCTTAGCATTAGAAATTAAGGAGGGGCCGTATATTGCTCAGACAGATAAAGAGTTTGCGCCTTGGGCGCCAATAGAAAATACGCAGGAGGCGACTGCTTTTCTAGAAAGATTACGTGCGTTATCCCCTTGATATTTGTAGAATTTCAAGATAAATGTTTGTAGAGTCTGTAAAAGTGCCCAATAAAAACCAAGCTTTTTATGAGAGTTTATAGTTGTAATACTATACAGAATATCAAAAGCTTGGTTGCCATTTTTATTGAGCCACTTAATTAATCACTGACTGGATGACGGGGGCTGTTGTGCTTGTGATCTAAGGGCTCATGTTTGTCAGTGGCTTGTGCTTCTAATAAGGCTTTCAATTGACGAATTTCTAATGCTAATTCATCCAGCGTGATTTTGCCTTCGGCTTTGTCTTTTTCGGCTTGGGCACGGGCATTTTCATCTTCTAATACATTGACCACAATTCCGATCACCATATTGAGGAAAGCAAACGCGGTAAGGAAAATAAAACTGAGATAATAAATCCAGCTAAAGCCATAAACTTCCATGGTTTCATACATGACGTCAGTCCAATCTTCAAAGGTCATGATTCGAAATAAGGTCAGTAGTGAAATGGATATGTCACCCCAAAGCACGGGATTGATTTCGGCAAAGAAGGTGGCACCAACGGCAGCATAAATATAAAAGATAATAAACATGAGCAGTAAGACGTAGCCTAGTTGCGGTAAGGCGCGCAGTAAGGAGTTTAATAACAGGCGCAATTCAGGAATAATAGAGACCATACGTAAGACTCTGAAAATGCGCACGAGTCGACCAATAATGGCCATTTCACCATTTTCAATCGGGATTAAGCTAACGACGACGATGAGGGTATCAAAGACATTCCAGCCATTATGAAAGAAGCGTTTTTTATTTTCTTCTGCTAAAAAACGTACGCAAATTTCAAAAAGAAAAATGAACGTAATGGCCATGTCGAGTAATTTGACCATCTCCACCAGCAAGCTTGGCATATTATAGGTTTTTGCGCCGATGAGCAGGGCAGAAAGAATAATGATACTGACGACAAAGAGTTCAAAAATTTTATTATTACGTAAGCGGATTGATAACGCTTGAATGTTTTTTATATCCATGACTAAACATTAAATCAAAGTAGAGTTAACAAGGTGGCGATTGTAGAGGAATTAACGGCTTGGGCAAAGCAAAAGCTGCTTCGATTAATTAAATAAGGACGTTTTTGAAAAAAGAGAAATGATTATCTTCTTTTGGCTGCGATATGCAGTGGTTTAGCGGCTTTATTACATCTAGTGTTTATCTTTTGGGGGGATGACGGGTATCGTTTTTTCGGTGCAGGTGAGGCTATGGCCCAAATGGTCGAAGCAGGTGCACTTTATTCAACCTTAGTCACCTTGGGCATTACATTTATATATAAATAAATTAATATGATTTAATTGGTTATTTTTTTGTGTGAGTGAAGGTTTGAATCAATATTTCAAAGCAACAATCGATACCAGTGTCGATCAGTTATTAGGCATTGTCCCCATTGCTGTTATTGTTTTTTGTGTGTTGAAGTATCCTGTTTTATCAGAGATTGCCGCTGAGGTGACTAAGGTCAAGAGGCTGGTTTTAGTCCGCTTCTTTGTTGGAACCATGGTAATTGTTATGCTCAGCACTTTATGGAGTTATGTTGAACATCTTCAATGGCAACATAGAATTGAAAATAATCTTTTTTTGCAAACGAAAGGGTGTATTACTGATTATCAGGTTGTTGGGCCGAAGCCAGAAACGCGGTTGGTAGCTTTTAGGGTTAATGGGGTGGATTTTCAATTTAGCTCTATTGATTCCGGCCCTTTTTTTAAAGGGGGCGGGGAGCAGGATAATGTCATTAGCAATGGCTTGTGTGTCGCAATTGATTATTTGTCCGATGGAAGCCGTCATCGAATTTTAAAAATCTTGCTGTTATAGTCAGTCCGCTTTATCCTCTGTGATAAAGAGCAAGAGTCGCACTGCTTTTAGCTTTTATTTATTATGTTATCCATTGATAATAGGACTATAAAAGCAGTGCTTAATTGTACTTTAGTTATAATAATCAGAAAGCTTTTGTCACTGGGGGGATTTTATTCTCCTATCGCTTGCGTGAAGATCTGCTCTTGGGCTTTTTGAGTGGCTTGATCGAGAGCGGTTTTTTTACGTTCGCTGTAACGATCCAGTAAAAAATCACTCTGATCTCGAGTTAAATAGGTGAAGCGCATCAGCTCTTCCATCACATCGACAATACGATCGCGAAAAGACGAGGCTTTCATGGTGCCATCCTCATGAAATTCATTATAGGCTTTGGCTATGGAAGACTGATTGGGAATCGTGAACATGCGCATCCAGCGGCCTAAAATACGCATATTATTCACAGCATTAAAACTTTGTGAGCCGCCGGTGACTTGCATGACTGCCAAGGTTTTGCCTTGAGTCGGCCTAACCGCACCTGATGAAAGTGGGATCCAATCAATTTGAGTTTTTAGCAAACCGGACATGTTGCCGTGTATTTCTGGTGATGACCAGACTTGGGCTTCTGACCACATGACGAGCTCGCGCAGTTCTTGCACTTTAGGGTGATCGACCGATCTCCCGCCGTCAAATAGGGGTAAACCTTCTGGATTAAAAAAGCGCACCTCGGCGCCCATGGCCGTTAATATTCGCCCAGCTTCTTCTGCGCTTAAACGGCTATAAGAACGTGGGCGTAATGAGCCATATAAGATGAGCACTTTGGGCTGATGGAAGGCCGTTGTTACGGGACTCACACTGGCGTTGCTTTGAGCTTCATTCAATGGCTGCACAAATGGCGGCATAGTCGGTAATGTCAGGTTAACGTCTTGCTCACTTAAATAGCTATTTAAGCCGTCTTTATGAGTGAAATCTTTCATTTTGTTTATCTCTAATAATGTTATTTACTTATTAAGACGAGCAGAACTTAAAAAAGACGACAGATTTTTATTTTTTGTTTTTTTCTCGTCTTTTTCTCGTCTTTTGGCTTGTTTAAACGTCTTACTTATAATGAATATATGAATCAACTTGAGGTCAGTTGGCGTGACGTTAGAAAAAATATGGAATGAATATCGGTTAAATTTAAAGGCGTTTTTGCACACTAAGATCGCCAATGAGGCCGATGTCGAGGATGTGTTGCAGGATATTTTAATTAAAACCCATCAACATTTACACACTGTGCGCACTGAAACCAGTGTCAAAGCCTGGTTGTTTCAAATTGCAAGGAATGCCATTAGTGATCATTATCGGCGTCATAGTAAGATCACTCAGATTGCACTGGACGAATGGCTGACAGTCAGTGATAAAGGTGACGATATTCATCCATTAAGTGTACATAGCAATAAGGCGGACATGAATGAGCAGGTAAAACAAGAATTGATTCACTGTATTGAGCCTTTTGTTCATGGGTTATCTACAGAGAGTCGCCAGTTATTGATCGCCATTGAGCTGAACGGCATGTCACAAAAAGCCTATGCAACATCCCATGGTATTGCTTATTCCACCTTAAAGTCGAGAGTAAAGAAGGCACGAACTCAGCTACGAAAAGTGTTTGACGATTGTTGCTATATGCAACTGGATCGCCGAGGTCAGCTTATGGATTATGAAGTGAAAGAGGGGAAAAATTGATAAGCATGCTGTTTTTTTGATATTCAGCCTGTTTTGAGCAAGCTAGAATGGGCCTTTGTTAATGAGAATGAAGTGGTAGTATGAGCGGGCAAATAGGGCTAATTGTTAGTGGGTGTATTAATCAAACATTATCTATCGATTTTAATGATACTCAATCATTGGATGTTTCTATATGGGATCATATTAAAGACTGGGTATGTTGGACTAATGTGGCGAATACTAAACATGCCCTTAAAGCACTTGTGGAGGCCGAGTCGATACTAGCTGCCAATAGAGCATTAGATCAAGTCAATGATTATCTTGCTCCCGCTTTTAAAAACAGATTGTGCATACAAGCTGATACAGGAAACTATTGTCTATTTGATGGTGTAAATAAATTAGCGCCGCTTAAGGTTATC
The DNA here is from genome assembly GCF_947495455.1 of uncultured Shewanella sp. Lineage (GTDB taxonomy): Bacteria > Pseudomonadota > Gammaproteobacteria > Enterobacterales > Shewanellaceae > Shewanella. The sequence goes on from NZ_CANLZC010000133.1 coordinate 4,772, forward strand.
CCCTTTGCTAATCTGCCAATGCAGCAATCAAGCCAAATAAAGGAGGATCTTGTTAAACAGCAAGCGCCAGTGGATAGCAAAGTGAATAGTCAAGCCGAGCCCGCAGTTCAATTAGACACTCAAGTTTATAATCAAAAGAATACGCTTAACCCCATTCAAGTTGATGCAAATAGCTTAGCTTCAGTCCATCAAGCCCTTAATCAAAACGGTGTGGTTAATCCCACTGTTGCAAATAATATTGATGCAAATGTTGGTGCAAATGACACTGAGATTAAGGATATTGCTGATAGCTTAGATCCAGCCCATCAAGCCATTTGGAAGAAGCTGGAGCAGAGTGTTAACCAAGACAATAAATTTGACGCAATAAAAGTACTCAAGGGTTTTTTAGGGGGGCAGGATGCAAAAATGGTGAGTGCGGCGTTTAATCAATTGCGAGGTTTCTTGAACATGGGTGATCAGGAACGGTTAACGCGCATTATGACATTGACAGAAAGTGGTGCGCCACTGTTTCGATTTTCTTTTGATGGCACAGACATAAAATCCATTCAACATGGCGCACAAGCACAAGCACAAGCACAAGCACAAGCACAAGCACAAGACGATTCGATTATTGGGAAAAACAATGAGGCTGCGTCAGTTGTGGACATGGATGATATGGACGTTAATGAACAGATTATCGATGACATAGAGGCAAAGGATAAGCTCCCCCATTGGATAGGGCAGCCATTAGCGTTGGGCCTTTCACCTGTCGTGTCGCCAAACATAAATTTAGCGCCTGCGAATGCGAATTTCGTATTTGATGTGGATGACACGTCCTTGTTGTCACCAAAAGAAAAGCCTTCAATACACCCAGACGCTTCTCAAAATCAATTACAAGCAAAATTAAATGAGCATAGGTCTATGCAGCAAACGGTATTGGATACTGGGCTAACATTAAATCAATTGGCCAGTGTTGGATTGCCTAAGCTGAATTTAGCTCAACTTGTACAAACCGCCAGCATTCAGGTTGATAAACAATATCATACGAAAGATCTTTGGGGTAAGCCTTGTTATGTCTCTAATTTCCATGTGATGGATATTCATGGTGCGGCTCACCTTTCCTCCATCCATCGCTTAGGTTATGGGGCTTCTCAGGCTGGGATGAATGATGAGTTAACCTTTGAATTAAAGCTGTTAGCTGAGAGTCAGGTGCATGCATTAGTTTCAGTGGCACATGATGAGACAGGGCAATATGACAATATTAAACGTCTGATCAAAGAACATCATTTAGGTATTGAGCATATTGCCGAGGAGAAGCATTATTTAAAGGATTTTGATGTTAAGCGGCCTAAAGGTGGGCATCAACCTGAGCAAATTCAGCAGATTGTCAACACGTTAGTGGAATTACAGAATCAAGGTAAAAATGTGACTGTGCATTGTGGCTCCGGCAATGGGCGCTCAGGCATGGTGAAAATGGCATATCAGTTGTACATGAATTTAACTACTCAGATGTTGCCAAATGAAGATGCATTAAAGCAGATGATTAGTAATAACTTAGGGAATGGGCACTCTATGGAAATTAAGGACATCGAGAAGTTACCTAAGTTGTTAGTGACAGCCATACAGACAGTATTAGCACAACATGAAACTGGCCTAGAGACGGGTTATGATTTAGAAACGCTAATGCATTATTATGATTATTTGGTTAATAAGTTACAACAGGCGAGCCAAGCGCCAGCTCAAGGGACGGTTTCCTTGATGCAGCACAATCAGCTTGCTTCAATAGAGAAAGCGGATGAGCCCGAGCCAAAGCTTGAGACACAGCTCACATCGTTAAAAGCCGCTTCGCCTGAGGCACTACAAGCGCAAACGCTGGCTCAACTTGTACAAAAAGAGCAACAACTGAAAGCTGAAGTTGATCGTATATTCTCACAGGGGACAGCTGATTATGTCCGTTTTGAGAATGAGGACAAAGCGATCATTGATGGTGTTACCATTGCGCTTGAGCAGGCGGATTTATTCGTTGATGATATCTTGGTGGATCACACTGAGCGGATGATCCGTTTTTATGAGGCTATTATCGATGCAAACACACAGTACTGGGAGCAACTTTTGTCAGCATAATTTGCGAACTTTCATAGTGTTGTGCGATTTTTAATACATATCTATCGATGCAGACACACAGTACTGGAAGCAACTTTTGTCTGCATAATTTGGCAATTTTCATGGTGTTGTGTGATCTTTAATACATATCTATCGATACAGACACACAATACTGGAAGCAACTTCTATCAGCATAACCCCTCTATCTTAACTGGCTCTTGTTGGCCTTGTTAGACTAATGCTAATAAGGAGCAGTTAGATATCCTCACTGATGAATCCCCAGTTTTAGTCATTGGGGATTTTCAATAATCTGATTTTATTTGGGAACTGTCATGATGTTGTGGGATCTTTAAGTTCGACCAAGAACAAAAAACGCAAATATCATGAAAGTCGCAACGCAATCCATACTCGGTTTTTTAAGAAATTGAAATCGACTTTACTCAAAGGCTGTCAACCCATCATTATGGCCGATGCTATTTTTCGCAGGCTTTGGTTTAACTTTGTCGAAAAGAAAAATGGGCATTGGATTAACCGTATAAGAGATAGAGTTTCGCTATCTCAAGATGAGAAGACTTGGACAATGGCTTATCAATGGTTAAGTAAGTGTACCTCAACATGTGTATAGAAATGGGTTGTAATGTTGTTTATGTAAAATGGTTTTAATTGTTTGGGTTAATGTTTTTCATATGTTAATATTGTGTCTTATGTTATTGTTTAGGCAGGCGTTTGTTTTTTATGCACTTCATGTGTTTCTATGAACGCTTTTAGCTTAAGAATTCAATTTTCACATGGGATGTGACTCAATATTGTAGCTATGAAAAATTTTAAAAAAATTAAAAATACCTTTGTTTTATTTCCTTGTTTTTTATTAAGTACTGATTTAGTTTATGCCGCTAATAGTCAGCGGTTAACTGTAAAGGATTCTCCTTTAATCGAGCCACAACAAGTCAATACAGTTAATACGCCTTTCACCTTAAACTCATCTACGCCGTTGCAGACGCGTTATGCTTTAAAAAGTATGAGTGAGTCAACAAGTATGGGCTTGTCTCATCAATCACGGGTGACATTATTGCCACCGATAAATACAAAGGTGCCTGCAACTAATGTATTGACACATACTCGTTATCAGCAGTTTTTCGATGATATTCCTGTTTGGGGTCACGAGATTGTTATTCATCGTGATGCCACTCAACAGATCATAGGTTTAAATGGGTTACTAGCATCAAAAATAGAAAATGATCTTACAAACAGGGGATTGGGTAGCGCAACGACAATTCAGTTAGGCGTTGAACGTCGATCACGTTTATTAAACAAAGTAAAAGCTTGGTTTGAGCTGGATGATGATTTTACTGTTTCAAATGAAGAGACTAAGCAATATATTTTTATTGATGAGCATAAAAAAGCGCATCTCGCTTTGTATTATCGCTTACAAGTCGTTGATGAAAAAGGCAAGGTTGCTCAACCTATTTTTATCTTGGATGAGCATACGGGACTGGTATTAAAAAGCTGGAACGATTTAAAGTTCGTTGAGGGCACAGGACCTGGTGGTAATGAGAAAACCGGTGAATATGAATATGGAACTGATTATTCGGCGATGAGTATTTCACAAGTGGGCGATAAGTGCTTGCTTGAAAATGACAATGTGCGTACGGTTGATCTTGAGCACGGCTATGATAATACTGAGACCTTCTCATTTGACTGTTCACGTAATACTCATAAGGCCATTAATGGGGCTTATTCACCGTTAAATGATGCACATGCTTTTGGTACAGCTGTATTTGATATGTACAGCGATTGGTATGGTCGAGCACCATTAACCTTCCAATTACTGATGAAAGTGCACTATAGCAATGGTTATGATAATGCCTTTTGGGACGGAACGTCGATGACTTTCGGGGATGGTGCGGATAAGTTTTACCCATTAGTATCATTAGATGTGGTGTCCCATGAAGTGAGCCATGGGTTTACGCAGCAAAATTCAAATCTCATTTATGTGGATCAATCTGGCGGTATTAATGAGGCTTTTTCCGATATGGCGGGCGAAGCAGCAGAAGTGTTTCTTCGAGGCAGTAATGATTGGTTAATGGGGGCCGATATTACTAAGCAAGCCGAATCGTTGCGTTATTTTGATGATCCCACTAAAGACGGCTTATCGATTGGCCATGCTAGCCAATATGTTGCTGGTATGGATGTGCACTTTAGCAGTGGTGTGTTTAACCATGCTTTTTATCTACTGGCTAATAAAACTGATTGGGGTGTCCAAAAAGCCTTTGAAGTCATGGTTGATGCGAATATTCATTATTGGACAACGAACACGAACTTTATTGATGGTGCCTGCGGTGTTATCAATGCGGCAAATGACCGTGGTTATTCGTTTATTGATGTGATCAATGCCTTTAATGAAGTCGGTGTGATCTGTGATAACTTGCCTTTTATTGATAGCGATCAAGATGGAATGGATGACAGTTGGGAGCAAGGTTATGGGCTGAATAATGCTGATCCTGCGGATGCGGGGTTAGATTTAGATAATGATGGCTTAACCAATCTAGAAGAGTATGTTGCCGATACCGATCCTTCATTAATTGATACCGATGGTGATACATTAACGGATCTTGATGAGGTCAAGACCTATTTTACTAACCCTAAGTTAACTGATTCAGATAATGATAAAATGCCCGATGATTGGGAATTGTTATATGGGCTTAATCCTGTCAATGTATTAGATCGACTCAATGATTTAGATAGTGATAGTTATTTGAATTATGTTGAATATATTATGGGCAGTGATCCCACGGATGCGCAGTCTTTACCTGATTTTATTAATACAGCCGCTTTTTCCTTTGAAGATAATGAAGTTCCAGTACAGTGGACAATGGCATCGAATACAGAAGCGAATTGGTCAACCACAAGTGAAACGGCTAGTGAAGGACAATATGCTTTAACTTCAGAAACGATTGATCATGATCAATTTGTGCAAGTTAACTGGACTCAATATTTCTTGGCTGGCCATATTACCTTTGATTTTAAATTAGACACAGAGGAAAACTGGGATTTTCTTAAACTTTACATAGATGGAGAATTGATCCAACAATGGAGTGGTGTACAAGATTGGACATCGACTTCAAGCTATTATCTTGATAGGGGCGAGCATAGCATTATTTGGGAATATGCTAAGGATGGCAGTGTTTCAACGGGGCTAGATACAGTATGGATAGATAATATTATCTTCAATCCACTTGTTGAGCACCCAGATAGTACAGATTTAGTCGATAGTGATGCTGATGGTATGCCGGATAGTTGGGAATTGGCAAATGGATTAAACCCTAATGATGCTGCGGATGCTTTACTCGATACAGATTTAGATGGGTTAACGCATTTACTTGAATATCGGTTAGGCACATTTATCGGCAATAGTGATAGTGATGGTATCATTGATGGTGAAGATGAAGGCCCTTTAAATGCAAGTGTTGGGCAAAATCAGGTACCGGCTTTTAGTTTATCTAATCGATTAGAGATTGAAGCACAAGGTCCATTAACTGAGTTAGTGTTTCCAGAAGGCTTAGTGGTTGATAATGGCTGGTTACCTGTTAAGGTGACCCATGATCATGATGCTGATTTGCCTGTAGGCAGTTACGAAGTAACGTGGACGGCAACAGATGTTGCGGGAAATATATCGACGGAGCGTCAAACTGTCGTGATTCAGGATACGACTGCACCTAAGATTAGTCATGAAGCGTATCAGGTTATTGCTGCAAGTGGGGTAGTAACGGATATTGCTCAACGGGTGGGAAGCCATGGTATTGACATAACCGCTTTTGATTTAGTCGATGGTGAGTTACCCGTTCATTTTGTGGGGAACACCCTTTATTCATCAGGGCTTAAACAGGTTGAAATTGAGTCGATTGATGTCAGTGGTAATATCGGGACGAGTGTGTTTGAATTAGGGATCCAACCTCTCGTTTCGTTACAAACACAGGTGCAAGTTGCAACGGGGGGAAGGGTTGATATTGCTGCTTTCTTGACAGGCACTGCACCTCATTATCCGGTAATACTTGATTATCGTATTGATGGACTGGCTAATATAATAGAGAAAAGCGCGATTATCACAGAAGGTCAGCAGGGCGTCATCAGTTTTGATTTACCGAGTGATGTGACGGCGGCTGATAATATCAGTGTACAATTAACGGCAGTTAATGGGGCGATATTATCATCTAATATTCACACTCGCGTCAGGCTCATTACCGAAGACTTTATGCCAAATGTGCAAGTACAGTTGATGCAGGCGGGAGAAAAAGTCAGCGTTGTCGATCCCAATTTAGGGGAAGTGGCGCTTAAGGTGATGATTGATGATGTGGATCCATTAGCATCGTATGATATTGTCTTTCAAGGCGGAGATGCGTTCGAATCGATTATCACGACTCAATTGGCTAGGGAAGTGAGGTTTGATCCCAGTGAGCTGAGTCATGGTCAGCACAATATGATGATTTCTGTTCTTAAGGACGATGCTAAATACAATAATATACTCTCTTTGAATCATGGTGTGATTGTATCAAATATGGCTCCGAGCCTCGGTGAAGTAGATACAGATAATGATGGGGTGAGTGATATCGAAGAAGGGCTAAGCGACACAGATAATGATGGCATTGCCGATTATCTTGATAATGATAATAATCTGACTCGTTTGCCTCTAATTGATAGTTTGCAGTTTGTTTCAACGAGCAGTCAAAGCCAGCTACGCTTAAGTTCATTTAATTTATTACATCATGGTTTCAGTGCAAGAAGTGCTGATGTTGTACTCGCTGAAAAAGTTGATAATACATTAATGACTGGAGGGAACACGCCTGTTATTAAAGAGGACGTGTGGACATCTGTCGTGAATGCGTTTGAAACCATCCACCTTGATACAGACAGTCAGTTAATTAGTCCACTCATTAGTGTGGATGTCATGGTCCCTAGCGGTCAAGTTTCAGCAGAGCTGCTATTACCTTTATCTCATCATGTATCCAGTGATGCTTTCTTAAGGGTTTATACACCCACTTTAGGTTGGTATGTGCTATCTGAAGATGCGAATAACACACTCGCATCGGCAACAATGGATGCAGAGGGGAATTGTCCGAATATTGAAGGTCATCAATATGTACCCGAAATGAAAAATGGCAAGCAATGTGTCAAGTTGATGATTGAAGATGGGGGGCTTTATGATCTCGATGGTTTGATTAATGGGCATGTGAGTCTGACCGCGGCAATAGCATCGAATGAGCTTAACCATTTACCAATAGTAAATATCACGGTACCTTTAAGTGGTGATGAGGGCAGTGTGTTGAGGTTGGATGCGTCAGGCTCTACAGATGAAGATGGTGATTTACTGAGGTATGAATGGGTATTTAATGAAAGCAGTCATATTGAATTTGTTGACTTAGGTAATGGTGTTATCGACGTAACATTGCCTGAAGTCGATGAAGATACGTTAGTTGGTGTAACACTAATTGTGAGTGATGGGAAAGAGCAAGTGATCAATAAAATGAACTTTACTATTAAGAATGTTGAGAAGATTGAGAATATTGAATCTGCGAAATCCAATGACTCTTCAGGCGGCGCACTTGCTTGGTTAACTTTGTTGTTATGGTTGACTTATTTGGGGCGCACATTTCAACGGAGTAAATGCCAGTAGCCGTTTACGGAAATATGTGATGTCAATATAAAAGCCCCGAAAGGGGTAATGCCGATCATTTAACGATTTATTGATCGGTTGACTGATCGTTTAAATGCGTCAAAATCCGAGTCCTATCTC